>DATHND010000157.1:0-9634 GCA_035486335.1 Solirubrobacteraceae bacterium | reverse complement strand
CACCTCGCGGACGCACGCGGCGACCGCGCGAACCTGGTCGAACGGCACGCCGGGCGTCGGATCGAGGTCGACGCGCAACTCGTCGGGCCGGTCGAGGTCGCGCCGCCGCACCGGCCACGGATTCCAGTCGATCACGCCGAGGTTGACCCCCCAGACGAGGTGCGCCGCGTCGTTCGGCACGAGCTCGCGCGCGTGGCGCCCGCTCGGGAACGTCACGGTCGCCGTCTGCAGCCACTCGGGCGCGCCATCGGGCACGCGCTTCTGGAAGAACGGCTTGCCTTCGACGCCGTCGACCCACCGCTTCATCACCGTCGGCCGGTCGCGCAGTCCGCGCACGACGGCGTCCGCGCACTCGACGTAGTAGTTGACGAGATCGAGCTTCGTCAGGCCGCGCTCGGGGAAGAACGGCTTGTCCGGGTTGCTGACCCGCAGCTCGTGCCCCGCGACGTCGAGCGTCGCGGGCTCAGCCTTCTTGGCGGCCATTGCTGGAAGGATGCCCGATCGTGCCCTCGCGAACAGCACCGCTCCGATCGGCGATCCCGCGCACGCTGCTGATCGCCGCGCGCGCGTTCGGCGAGCGCTTGGACGCCGAACGCGTCGCCGCGGCGATCGCCGCCGGCCTGCGCGACGGCGGCTGGGAGGCCGAGGAGTGCCCGATCGACGGCGAGCGCGAGACCGTCGCCGTGCGCGCGCTCGCGCGCGCGTCGGATTTCGACGCGCGAATGCGCGCCGCGCGGGCCGTCGTGATCGCCGAGCCGCGCCTGCACGAGGACACGCTCTCGGGCAGCGCCGCGTTCGAGATCGCGACACGCGCGCGCCAGGCCGGCGTGCCCGCGTACGCCGTCACCGGCGAGAACCGTCTCGATTCGTTCGACGCTCGCATCCTCGACCTGCAGACGATCGTGCAGGCGCAAACTCATCGCTCGCTGCGCGCGGCCGGGAGCAAGCTCGCGAAACTCGTCTGAGCCGCCCCGAGATCCGGCTCGCCGGTCAGAACGAGTGGCGCGCCGCGAACGCGTCCGGCAGCGCCTTCGCGACGGCGTGAACGAGGCGCGTCGCATCGAGCACGCTGGCGAAGTCGAGGTTCGCGGGGACGTCGCTCGGCAGGTGGTAGTTGGCCGGCATGCGCCAGTCGGTCATCGACACGAGCGTCGCGATCGGATAGCCGGCGCGGCTTGGGATCACGCTGTCGGTCGACGCGCGCGCGCGAAAGCCGCGCTGCAGCTCGATCCCGAGCCGCTCGGCGTGCACAGCGAGCAGATCGCGCATCCACGGCCCGGAGTAGTCCTCCATCCAGACCGGCCCCTCGCCCTCGAGCATCACAAGATGCGGCGAGCCGACCGTGTCGAGGTTGACGAACGCGGTCCGGCTCGGATCGAGCTCGTCGCGGTGGCGCGCGACGAACGCGCGGATCCCGTCTTGAAGCGTCTCCTCGGCGCCGCACGAGACGAGCAGCACGCGCAAGTCGGCGACCGGCTCGCGCCGCAGCAGCTCGGCGAGCCCGACGAGCGCGGCGACGCCCGAGAGGTTGTCGTTCGCGCCCTGCACCGTCTCGTTGCGCCAGATATCGGCGACGATCGCCGTCCCGACGACGCCGAGCGCGAGCGCGAGGCGCGCGAAGCGACGCCTGCCGGTGATCGCGGCGGTCAGCGTCGCGAGCGGCCCAGCGAGCCCGACCCACCATTGCGGCGGCGGCGTTTTTGCGCGCTCGAGCAGCTCCGGCGCGAGCTCGTACAGGCGCCGCTGCAGCGACTGGTCGAACACGAGCCCACTCTGCGGCGCGTCGTGGTGAGCGATCACGACGAGCGTGCTGCGGGCGGCGCGGTCGCCGACGCTCGCGATCGCGTTGACCGTCTCGCGGCGACGGCGCACGAGCCGGCGCAGAATCCGCGGGCCGTTCTGCGCCTCGTCGACGATCCCGGCGAACGTCGCGAGCGCGAGCGGCGCGGCTGCCGCACGGCGTCCACGCAGCGCGAGCGTCGCGGCGAGCAGACCGCTCAGGCCGAGACCAGTCGCCGTCGGCGGGAACGTGCCCCATGAGGGCTCGAGCTCGAGCGCGACATCGACGTCGAGCGCGTGCAGCCGCGTCAGCAGCCATTCGGCGGCGGTCCGCTCGCCGGGCGAGCACGGCGTGCGGTCGAGCGGCGCTAGCGTCTCGACGACCTCGCGCACGAGCTCCTCGAGCGCCACGTCGGGCTCGTGCGTGCCGACACCGCTCACAGAAAGCAGCGCCCCTCGCCGCGGTACGTCGGCAGCTCGTCGACGATTCGCTCCCCCGCGAGCACGTGCAGGCTCGCGAAGCGCTCACACAGCTCGCCGGCCTTCGCGTGGCGCATGTACACGCGCCCACCGAGCGCGAGCCCGTCGGCGGCGGCGCCGAGCAGCGGCGTCTGCACCTCGCCGGCGCCCTCCTGGCGATCGAGGCGCAGCCCCGCCGGCAGGTGGGGTCGCGGCAGGCGCGCCGCGTCGGCGGGGCCCGACGCGAGATAGCCGCCGCCGAGCGTCGTCACGACGCCCGCCGCGGGGCGTCTGACGACGGGCAGCGCGAACAGCGCGGCGGGTCGCGGAGCGAACGCGCGATAGGCGTCGAACAGCGTCGGCCCGTACAGGCCCGAGCCGGCCGTCGCCTCGGTCAGGGCGGGGTCGCGCGCGCAGCGCTCGAGATCGCCCGTGCCACCGCCGTTGACCACCTGCAGCGGCGGCCTGCCGGCGCTCGCGAGGACGTCTTGCACCGCGCCGACGACGGCTTGGCGGCGCGCAAGCAGCTCGCGCGCGGAGAGCGCCTGCACCGCGCGGATCGCGAGCGAGCGCAGCGCCTGCCCCGGCGGGCGGTCGCCGAGGCCCGCGATCTGCGCCTCGTACATCATCACGCCGACCAGCCGCATGCGCCCGTGCGCGACGATCGCACGAGCGAGCGCGGCCGCCTGCTCGGGCGTGTGCGTCGGCGAGCGCTTGACGCCGATCCGCACGCGGCCGCCGAACGGCCGCCAGCCGGCGTCGACGTCGATGCAGACGCACAGCTGCACGTTCCCGAGGCCGACGAGCGCGCGGTCGAGCAGCTCGAGCTGCTCGACGCTGTCGAGCATCACCGCGATCCGCTCGACGTACGGCCCGTCGGCGAGCGCACGCACCGCGCTCACGTCAGCCGTCGGGTAGGCGACGACGACGTCCTCGGCGCCGTGCTCGGCGAGCCACAGTGCCTCGGGCAGCGTGAACGCGAGCGTGCCTCGGAAGCCCTCGCGCGCGAGCACGCGTTCCTGCAGCGCACGGCAGCGCACCGACTTGCTCGCGAGGCGGATCGGGACGCCGCCGGCGCGGTGTTCGAGGTCGGCCGCGTTCGCGTCGAGCGCGTCGAGGTCGAGGAGCGCGAACGGAGCCTCGAGCCCCGCCGTCGCACGTTCGAGGCGCGCGTGCGCCGCGTCAGCCACCGACCGGCTCCCCACCGACCGGCCCCAGTACGCGCTCGGTCCATTCGTTTGCGAAGCGGCCGTCCGGGTCGAGTCGTGCGCGAACCGCCTGGAAGCGATCCCACTCCGGATAGCGCGGACGCAGCGTCGCCGCGGTCTGGAAGTGGCGCTTGCCCCAGTGCGGACGACCGCCGAGCTCGTCCATGATCGCCTCGACGGCCTCGAAGTACGGACGCCACTGCATCCCGTCGAACATGTGCACCGCGACGAACCCGCTGTCGCGCCCGGCCGCCGTGCTGAGGAACGCGTCGTCGGGCGCGACCGTGCGCACCTCGATCGGGAACGGCACGGCGAAGCCGCGCTGCACGATCAGCTCCATCACGCGCCGGACGGCCTCCGGCGTCTGCGCTCGCGGTAGCGCGTACTCCATCTCCGTGAAGCGTACGAGCCGCGGGCTCGCGAAGATCGCCGCCGAGCGCCCGACGCGCTCGCTGCGGCCGGCCAGCCGTGTGACGAGCCGGTTGATCTGCGGGATTCGGTCGGGCAGGCGACGCCCGGCGCGACAGAACAGCCCGAACGCGTGGTTCGTCAACAGCACGTCCTTGACGTACGCGTTCAGCCGTCCGCGCGGTCGCGGCGGCTCGTCGGTGCGGTTGTTCGTCCGCGTCAGCGCGACGTCGGCGTGCGGGAAGACGAAGAACTCGAAATGGTCGTTGCCGAGCGCGAGCTCCTCGAAGCGGTCGAGCGTCTGCGCGAGCGGAGCCGGCGCGTCGACGCCGCGCAGCGTGAACGACGGCACGCACTGCAGGACGACCTCGGCGACGATCCCAAGCGCGCCGAGCCCGACGCGCGCCGCGCGGAAAGCGTCGGGATCGCGCTCGGGCGAGCAGACGAGCGTCGAGCCGTCGGCGAGCACGAGCGTCAGCTCGACGACCTGTGCGGCGATGTTGCGCAGGCGCGCGCCCGTGCCGTGCGTCGCCGTCGAGATCGCGCCGGCGATGCTCTGCGCGTCGACGTCGCCGAGGTTCTCCATCGCCAGGCCATGTGTTTCGAGCCGGCAGCTGAGCTCGCGGATCGAGATGCCGGCCTGCGCGCGCACGAGCCCGCTCGAAGCGTCGACGTCGAGCACGTCGGCGATTCCGTCGAGCCGCAGCATCAGCCCATCGGTGCACGCGATCTCGCTGAACGAGTGGCCGGCGCCGACCGCGCGCACGCGGAGGCCCCGCGCGGCGGCGCGTCCGAGCGCCTCGGACAACTCGCCGATCGAGCGCGGTCGCACGATCTGGGCGGGGTGGCACGACTGGTCTTTGGCCCAGTTGCGCCAGCGCCCGTCGCGCTCGTGTGGATCGCTACGCTCGCTCATCAGATGCTCGAGCCCGAGCCTACTCCGAGCCCGGCCGGCCGAGCCGCTCGCGCCCGCTCGCTGCCGACGCCGGGTGCGCGGCGGGCGACCGTGATCGGCGCCGGCTCGTTCGGAACGGCGCTCGCCGTGCTGCTCGCGCGCGGCGGGCTGCGCACGACGCTGCAGACGCGCACGCCCGAGCAGTCGCAAGTGCTCGAGCGCGAGCGCGAGAACAGCGCGTACCTGCCGGGCGTCGAGCTGCCGCCGCAGCTGCGGATCGAGCCGGCGTCAGCCGGCGTCGAGCGCGCCGACTACGTGTTTCTCGCCGTCCCGTCGCGCGGGCTCGGCGAGGTGATCGCGACGCTCGGCGCCGCCGGGCTCGGACGCCGCGCGGCGGTCGTGTCCGTCGCGAAGGGCCTCGTTCCGCCGGAAGGTCGCCCGCCGACGGTCGTGCTCGAGGCGACGTTCGGCGCGCACCGCGTCGCGTGCGTCGGCGGCCCGGCGCACGCGCAGGAGATGGTCCACGCCGGCGCCGCGCTCGTCGCGGCGTCGAGCGACGAGGAGCTGACGCACGCGCTCGCGCAGGTGTTCACGCGCGCCGGCGTCGTCTGCGAGCGCTCGAACGACCCACTCGGCGTCGAGCTCGCCGGCGCCGCCAAGAACGCCGCCGCGCTCGCCGCCGGCGCGACCGAGGCGCAGGGCTTGAACGCGGCCGGAGCCGCCGCCGGGCACATCTTCGCCGAGGTCTGGCGCTACGCCGAGACCCTCGGCGCGCGGCCCGAGTCGATGATCGGACTCGCCGGCGCAGGCGACCTCGTCGCAACGGCGCTCGCGCGCGAGAGCCGCAACCGTCGTGCCGGCGAGTTGCTCGCCGCGGGCGTGCCGGCCGGCGAGATCCCCGAGCGCGTCGGACAGGCCGTCGAGGCGCTCGAGTCGGTCCCGCTGCTCGCGTACGCGCTCGAGCGAGCCGGCGTCGGGGCGCCTGTGACGAGCGCGCTCGGCCGGCTGATCTCGAGCGAGCTTCCCCTCGACGAGTGGGTCGCGCTCGTGCGGGCAACCGTTCCGCCGCCGGCGATGTGGCGCCGGCGCCCGCAGCCGGGATTCTGGCGGCGGCTGTGGCGGCGCATCAGCCGCGGCGCCGCTCCCAGGTAGCGACCCCGACCCGACCCGACGCCCCACCCCTCCGGTCTTCGCACGGGCGTATGGATGGTGTGTTGTTTTTTGTGCCGATAGCAGCTGTATGTACGCTGTGTATACAGCTGCTATCGCCTGCCGCAATCGGACTGCCTCCCCCCATCGCCCGCCAGATTCGTCCCGGCTTCGAACGGCGGTCGGAAGTGGAAACGAGGGCCGCTGCTCGCCCTGGCGTATATACCGCTGCTATCACCGCGAGGAGACGAAGCGATCGACGAGCTGTTTCACATCCCCGGCGCCGAGGAGGCGCTGGATCGACTGCTCGCGAGCGGCAGAGCGGATGACGACGCGCGATCGGCGCCGACCAAGGGGCTCCCGCGCGATGCCGATGAGTTCCTCGAGCAGGAGGCCAGGCGCGAGCAGGCCCTGAAGATGCAGGACGCCGTACGACCGGGCGCGACGACGCCGATCGCGATCCGCATCGATCGCTTCACGATGAGACGCCTGCGGGCGCTCGCGAAGCTGCGCGGCACGCCGTATCAGACATTGATCAAGCAGTTCGTCGTCGAACGTCTCTACGACGAGGAGAAGCGCGCCGGCATCATCGACGGTTGACGGCACCGCGCACCCAGCACCGCACGAGCGCGCTCAGCGCTCGACCAGCGTCCTGAGCACCGCCTCGTTCACGCCCGCGCCGTAGCTCGCCTCGGCGACGCGTACGTTCTCGCACCCCGCGATCGCCTCGCGGATCGACGGGTCGCGCGTGATGGCGTTCGCGACCAGCCAGAACGTTTGCACCTGCTCGGCGCAAGCGACGTCCTCGCGCGAGTCGCCGACGGCGAACGTCTCCTCGCGCGCATATCCGCGCGCGCGGCGGTGGAACGCGACGGCCGCCGCCTTCGACGCGCCGAGGGGCAGCAGGTGATAGCCGCGAACCTGCGGCAGCTTGGCGAGCGCCGGCGAGCGCCGGCTGACCGCGCCGTTGTCGACCAGCCGCAGGTCGCTGTGACCGTGCTCGACGAGCAGCGCGTCGGCCTCCGGCGCATCGACGAGACCTCGGAACAGGTGCGAGACCTCGCGCTGCACATGCCATGGCTCGTGGTACTCCAGACGCCCCTCGAAATGCTCGAGCAGCAGCGCCGGCGCCCCCGAGCGCTCGATCTGCTCGGCGATCGTCAGCTCGCCCGGCTGCTGGGCAATGTTCCATCGGTCGCCGGTCAGCCAATGCTCCTCGCCGTCGAGCACGACGCACGCGCCCGCCTCGTAGATGAACGAGCGCTGCCCGAGCAGCCGCGCGTCCTCGAACACCTGCGCGCGCCGCCGGCCCGACATCAGCACGACCTCGACGTCGGCGCGCAGGCACGCCTGGATCGCACGCACGCCGTCGAGCGTCACCGCGCCCTCGCCGTCGTGCAGCAGCGACGCGCCGCGACCGAGCAGCGTCCCGTCGAGATCGACGTACAGACACCGCGCCGTCATCCGACTCTCACGCTCACATGCGGCGGACGCTCGAGCGGCGCGTGCGCGACGACCGTGTCGCCATCGGCCGAATCCGGCGCGGAGCTCGGCGCCAGCCGGCCTTCCTGCTCGACGCGTCGCGCGATCGTCGCGAGCACCGTCAGCGCCATCGGCGCGAGCGCCGTCAACGGTTGGTGGCGGTTGTGGTGCTCGTCGAGGTCGACCTGCGCGATCCCCTCCAGCCCGACCGCGCGCCACGCGTCGATCAGCATCGCCACCTCGACGCCGTAGCCGGTCGCGAACGGCAGCCGCTGCAGCAGCTCGCGTCGCGCCGCGACCTCGCCGGCAAGCGGCTGGCGGATCTGTGCGAGCTGCGGATAGAGCAGCGCGAGCGCCGGCCGCGCGGTCAGGTGGTTGACGCGCCCTCCCCCTTCGGCCGAGCCCTCCCCGTCGCCCAGCGGACGGCGATAGAACGCCTTCACGAACGACACGTCCTGCTCGCACACCAGCGGACCGAGCAGCCCCGTCGCGAAGTGCGCCGAGAAGCGTTCGCTGTCGGCGTCGAGGAAACACACGAGCTCGCTGTCGATTCGCGAGCACGCCCGCCACATCGCATCGCCCTTGCCGAGCACGGCGCCGAACGACGGCAGCAGCTCCGCCTCCTGCCAGACCTCCGCCCCGGCGCGCGCGGCGACCGCGGCCGTGCCGTCGCGCGACGCCGCGTCGACGACGACGACCCGGTCGATCGCGCCCGCCTCGCGCAGGCGCGACAGCGCCGTGACGATCTCGCCGACGGTCGCCGCGCATTCGCGCGCCGGCAGGCACACCGTCACCCCCAGAGCACGCTCGGAGCGCTCGGCGGCGATTCGCTGCGCCGAGAATGCGGAGTGGTGGAACGTGCGCGCTGACATCGCCTCTACTATCGCAATCCGTGGCCAAGCACCGCCAGACAGAGCCCTGGAGCGCGCTGCTCGACGACGGCCGCGCCGACGGGCGGCTCGTGCGCGAGGCATCCGAAGGCCCCGGACCGGCGAAGCTGGTCGAGGCGCCGCCAGAACTGCATCCCGACGTGCTCGACGCGCTGCAGCGCGTCGGCGTGCGGCGGCTCTACTCCCATCAGGCCGACGCCGTGCACGCCGCCTGGGCCGGCCCGACGATCGTCACGACCGGCACCGCCTCGGGCAAGTCGATGTGCTTCAACCTGCCGACGCTCGACGTGCTCTGCCGCGACGCGCGCGCCCGCGCGCTGTACCTCTATCCGACGAAGGCGCTCGCGCAGGACCAAGCGCGCGCGCTCGGCTCGTTCGGCCTGACCAAGCGCGTGCGCCCCGCGATCTACGACGGCGACACGCCGCGCGAGGCGCGCGCCGAGATCCGCAAGCGCGCGAACGTCGTGCTGACTAACCCCGACATGCTGCACGTCGGCATCCTGCCCAACCACGGCGCCTGGGCCGACCTGTTCGCGAACCTCGCGGTCGTCGTGATCGACGAGGCGCACGTCTACCGCGGCGTGTTCGGCTCGCACGTCGCAGGCGTGCTGCGCCGCCTGCGCCGGATCGCCGCCGCCTACGGCACCGAGCCGCGCTTCCTGCTGACGTCCGCGACGATCGCCAACCCCGTCGAGCTCGCCGAGCGCCTGACCGGCCTGCAAGACGTGGCGCTGATCGACGACGACGGCTCGCCCGCACCCGCGCGGCGGATCGCCGTCTGGAACCCGCCGCTGACCGACGAGGCGCTCGGCGCGCGCCGCTCGGCGCTCGGCGAGGCCGCCGAGCTGCTCGCGCGGCTCGTCCGCGACGGCGTGCGCACGATCTGCTTCATCAAGTCGCGCAAGGCCGTCGAGCTGCTCAGCCGTCTCGTCAAAGACGACCTCGCGGGCTCGCATCCCGAGCTCGCCGAGCTCGTCGTCCCCTACCGCGCCGGCTACACCTCGCAGCAGCGGCGCGAGCTCGAGCGCAGGCTGACGCGCGGCGAGCTGCGCGCCGTGATCACGACCGACGCGCTCGAGCTCGGCATCGACATCGGCGCGCTCGACGCCGCCGTCGTCGTCACGTTCCCCGGCACGATCGCATCGCTGAAGCAGATGTGGGGGCGCGCCGGACGCTCGAGCATCGAGCGTCGCGGCCGCGGCCTCGCCGTCTTCGTCGCCGGCGAGGACGCGCTCGACCAGTTCTTCTGCCGGCATCCGGAAGAGTTCCTGCAGCGCCCCGTCGAGGCCGCGATCCTCGACCACGAGAGCCAGCTGATCTTCCGCGCCCACCTGCTCTGCGCGGCGCACGAGGGGCCGATGACC
>DATHND010000156.1:0-15547 GCA_035486335.1 Solirubrobacteraceae bacterium | reverse complement strand
ACGTGTTACTCACCCGTTCGCGGCTCTGCCCCAGGGCAAGCCCTGGTTCGTCGCTCCACTTGCATGTGTTAAGCACGCCGCCAGCGTTCGTCCTGAGCCAGGATCAAACTCTCCGTGAAGAACTTCACGAAAAGCTGTCATTGGTTTGCGCTCCCCCGCCGCACGAACGCGGCGAGCTCACGACCGCCGAGGCCTATACACCGTGGCCCCGACCCATGACGGGGTACTGCTCTACTTGACTCTTTGCCGTCACGCGGGCGCGCTGAGCGCTCCCGCCGACGGGTCGAACCTGGACGCACACCACGATCGACGAATCGATCGCAGATGCGCATGCTGTTGAGTTTTCAAAGACCGCCGAGCCTCTCGAAAGGTGCTTCCTTCTGAGGAGACCTGCTCCGCCCGAGCGTCCGAGGACGCCGATTCGGGCGAACGACAGAGTATAGCGCTAAGCCGCACGCAGGCGGCGAAAGCGGCGCTTGCCGACCTTCAGCACCTGCCCGTCGGCGCGCGCGCTCGGCACATCGTACTCGCCCGCCGCCAGCGGCGCATCCCCGAGCGTCACACCGCCCTGGTCGATCAGGCGCCGCGCCTGCGCGCGCGAGAGGCCGAACTCGCTCGCCATCACGCCCGGCACGTGCACGACGTCGTCGTCTGCCGCAAAGCTCGCCTCCTCGATCCGCTCCGGCGCCTCGCGCGAGACGAACACGCGCTCGAAGTGCCGCTCCGCCTCCGCCGCGGCCGCGTCCGAATACAGCCAGCGCACCAGGTCACGCGCGAGCGCGCGCTTCACATCGCGCGCCGCGCTGCCGTCGCCCGCGGCGACGCCCCCCGATCTGGTCGACGCGGCCGGCCCGTCTGGCGCGGCGCCGGAGACCGCCGCCGGCGCGCCCGCGCCGGCCTCGCCCGCGAGCGTGTCCGCGTCGTCGAGCAGCAGCCGCCGGTACTCGCCGACGGCCTCGTCCGGGATCGACATCGCCTTGCCGAAGATCTCCTCCGGCGGGTCCGTGACGCCGATCTGGTTGCCGAGCGACTTCGACATCTTCTGCTTGCCATCGACGCCGACGAGCAGCGGCATCGTCAGGATCGCCTGCTCGCGCTTGCCGTAGGAGCGCTGGATGTCGCGCCCGAGCAGCAGGTTGAACTTCTGGTCGGTCCCGCCAAGCTCGACGTCCGCTTCGATCGCGACCGAGTCATAGCCCTGCAGCGGCGGGTACAGCAGCTCGAGCAGCGAGATCGGCTCGTTCGCGGTCCACCGTTTGGCGAAGTCGTCGCGCTCGAGCAGCTGCGCGACGGTCGTCGTGCGCGCGAGCGCGAGCAGCTCGACCATCGGCAGGTCGAGCCATTCGCCGTTGCGCCTGACCTCGAGCAGCTCGCCGTCGTCGTCGATGATCCGCAGCGCCTGCCGCTGGAACGTCGCCGCGTTCGCCTCGATCTCCTCGCCCGAGAGGATCGGGCGCAGCGTCGAGCGCCCCGACGGGTCGCCGACGCGCGCCGTGTAGTCGCCGATGATCAGCACGACGCGATGGCCCGCGTCCTGGAACTCGCGCAGCTTGCGCAGCACGACCGCGTGGCCGAGATGGATGTCCGGCGCCGTCGGGTCGATTCCGAGCTTCACGCGCAGCCGCCGCCCCTCCTTCGCGGCCCACGCTAGCCGCTCGACGAGCGCCCCGTCGGGCAGACCGTCGACGGCGTTTCGCTGCAGCCAAGCCGCCAGGCGAGCGGGGTCGAGCGCGGCCGCTTCGCTGGCGTTCGGCATCGGCGCCAATGCTAGACTCTCGCGGCGCGAGGGGCCCTTCGGCGCTGCGCCCAGACCGGCGGCGCGTGTCGCCTCGGTGCGCCCGCCTGGAGACCTTCTCCGGCGCCCGCGGCGCCCTCGCTCCGTCTCGCCGATGAGCGCTCCGGTCCGTCCCGACATCCCCCCTGCACCGCCGCCGGAGCCCGACGACCGCGGAAACGCCCCGAAGCCGCGCCTGAAGCGGTTGCGCCTCGTCGCGATCGTCTTCGCCGTCCTCGTGCTCGGGCTGGTCTCGTTCGTCTTCGGGATCTTCATCTCGGTCGCCTCCGACCTGCCGTCGCTCGCTCGCTTCTCGACGCTGAAGGAAGCCCGCAGCTCGGTCCTGCTCGACGACCTCGGACATCCGATCGGCGTCGTCAGCCAGCAGAACCGCGTGATCGTCACGCCGTCGGAGATCCCGCAGGTCGTCAAAGAGGCCGTGATCTCGATCGAGGACAAGCGCTTCAAGACGAACAGCGGCATCGACATCCGCGGGATCGCGCGCGCGTTCGTGCAGGACATCCTCCACAAAGGCACCGTCCAGGGCGCGTCGACGATCGAGCAGCAGTTCATCAAGAACGCGCTGCAGGCGCAATCGCATCGCACGATCTTCGAGAAGCTCCGCGAGGCGGCGCTCGCGTTCCAGCTCTCGCACAAGTGGTCGAAGGAAAAGATCCTCACGGCGTATCTCAACACGATCTACTTCGGCAACGGCGCGTACGGCATCGAGGCGGCCGCGCAGACGTACTTCGGCCACGACGTCAACCACCTCGGCTGCGGCATGCCGAGCCACGAACTGTGCGTCCAGCAGCTGAAACCGTGGGAGGCCGCGCTGCTCGCCGGCATCATCCAGTCGCCGACCGCGTATGACCCGGCCGAGCACCCGCTCGCCGCGCGCGAACGGCGCGACGTCGTCCTGCGCCAGATGCTCGAACAGGGCTATCTGACCAAGCAGGTCTACGAACAGAGCGCAAGCCAAGCGCTGCCCGCCGCCAAGGACGTGCAAGCCCCCACCGAGCAGACAATCGAAGGCGTCGACGCCGGCTACTTCACGAGCTGGGTGCAGCAGCAGGTGATCGAACGCTACGGCGCCTCCCGCGCGTTCGACGGCGGCTTGAAGATCAAGACGACGCTCGACCTCGAACTGCAGCGCGCCGCCGAACACGCCGTCAACGCCTATCTCGAAAGTCCCGAAGGCCCGACCGCGTCGCTCGTCGCGATCGAAAACTCGACGGGCGAGGTTCGTGCGATGGTCGGCGGGCGCAACTACGCCGAAACGCCGTTCAACCTCGCGACGAACGGCGAGCGCCAGCCGGGGTCCTCGTTCAAGGCGTTCGACCTCGCGGCGGCGCTCGAGGCCGGCATCTCGCCCGAATCGACGTGGACGTCGAAGCAGAAGGTGTTCATCGTTCCCGGCACCGGCGGCCAGGAAAAATTTGTCGTCCACAACGATGAAGGCAACTACACCGGCTCGAACACGCTGACCGGCGCGACGGCGTACTCCGACAACTCGATCTACGCCGAAGTCGGGCTCAAAGTCGGCACCAAACATATCGCGCACCTCGCGCACGAGATGGGCATCACGACGCCGCTCTCGACGAACCCCGCGATGACGATCGGCGGGCTGACCGTCGGCGTCACGCCGCTCGACATGGCGCACGCGTACGAGACGATCGCACACGGCGGCCGGCACGTCAGCGGCACGCTCGCCAACGGCGGCGCGCCCGTCGCGATCCAGGAAGTCGACGGCGCCGGCCACACGCTGCCCGACGGCAATCACGTCGACGTCAACCACGTGATCACGAAGCCGGTGCTGCCGGCTGGCGTCGCTGAAACCGAGACGTCGATGCTCGAGACCGTCCTCCAATACGGCACCGGCAAAGCCGCCGCAATCGGCCAGTTCGCCGCCGGCAAGACCGGCACTACGTCCAACTACGGCGACGCGTGGTTCGTCGGCTGGGACCACAAGTACACGGTCGCCGTGTGGGTCGGCTACCCGAACAAGCTGATCCCGATGACGACCAACTTCAACGGCACGCCGGTGCTCGGCGGCACGTTCCCGGCGCTGATCTGGCACGACTTCATGACCTCCGCGCTGAGCATCGACAAGAGCCGCGCGGAAGCCGCCGCGAGCAAAGGCAAGAAGAACCGAAGCGGCGAAGGCGAAGAAACCAGCTCGACCGGCGGCGGCGAAACGAGCGCTCCGCCGCCCGCCGCCGGCGGCGGCTCGGGGTCCTCGCAGGGCTCGCCTTCGGGTGCCGGAGGCTCGGCCGGCGGCGGCGCGAAATCATCCGCGCCGAGCGGCGGCGGCGAAGGCGGCTCGGGCGAAAAAGGCGGTGCGCCGGAAAAGAGCCCGGCTCCCTCGACGCCGCCCGCGGCGAGCCCGGCGCCGAGCCCGTCGGCGCCCGCCGAAGCCTCAGCGCCGCCCTCGTCCTCGCCGACCGGCGGCGTGAGCCCTGGCGGTTAGGATCACTGCGCAGCGCGAACGAAGAGCGCTGCAGCGGACACAGACGCCCTCTTGCGCAAGACGACCCTTGCGCAACTAAACGCCGGCCCGTACGTTCTTCACTGCAAAGGGCCCTTTGGGCCTTCGTCCCACCACGCTCCGGGAGATGCCAATGCCGCTCCTACGCCGTCTGCCGCAACCGACATACGCGAACGTGATGTCGACGCTCGCCCTGTTCATCGCGCTCGGCGGTGGCGCATACGCCGCGAGCGGCGGGTTCGTCGCGCGAAACGGCACCGTACGGCTGTGCGTGGCGCACAACGGCGGCGTCAACGTGGCGCGCACGAGCAGGCGCTGCAGGCGCGGCACGACGACGGTCACGGTCAACCAGCGAGGCCTCGCCGGCATCCGTGGGGCGACGGGCGCGAAGGGCGCGCAGGGACCGGCCGGCCCGTCGACCGGCAACGCCGGCGGTGACCTCACGGGCAAATACCCGAACCCGTCGATCGCCGACGGCAAGGTGGCCAACTCGAAGCTCGCCGAAGGCGCGGTGACGAACGGCAAGCTCGCCAACGAATCGGTCAGCTCGGCGAAGATCCAGACAGGTCAGGTGCGCGCGGCGAACGTCGGGCCGATCCTCGAAGTCAGCAACAGCTTGTCGGTCGAAAAGGAACTGTCGGGAACCATCGAAGTCCAGTGCCCGGGCGGCACGAAGGTGATCTCGGGCGGCTTTGAATCGGAACCTCGCCTCGCCGCCGCGGCCGGCTCCAAGCGCGTCGCGAACGGCTGGGAAGTCAGCGCGCGGAACACGTCGACGACGAGCTCGATCGTGCTCAAGGCGATCGCGTACTGCCTCGGAGGCTGACGCGGTGCAAGCCTGACGCGGCGCGCGAAGCCCCTTGGCCATGCGCGTCGCGCTCTCACGCCGCGACGGGCTCACGCCCGCTCGGCCCCGGCGCCGTGCGCCGCGTCACGACGACGCGTGCGCCGGCGCTGGGCGCGAACGAAACGGACGCCCGCGCGGGCTCCTCATCCCGATCCCCAGCCGCCCGCAGCTCGAACTCGCGCAGCACGACCTCCATCACACGCTTCATCTCGAGCTGCGCGAAGTACCACGCCACGCACCGCCGCACACCGCCGCCGAACGGAATCCACGTATACGTCCCCGCGTCGCTGTCGAGGAAGCGCTCGGGCCGGAATCCGAGCGGATCTGCATAGATGTCGGCGCGACGGTGCATCAGGTAGACGCACGGCGCGACGATCGTGTCGGCCGGGATCGTGTAGCCGTTCAACTCCATCGGCTCGATCAGCCGCCGCATGATGATCGGCACGGCGGGACACAGTCGCAGCGTCTCCTTGACGCACGCGTCGAGGTATTCGTCGCCCTCCCCGCGCAGCACCTCCTCGCGCAGGCGCGCGAGCTTCATCGGGTGGCGCAGGAGGCGCTCGAAGACCCACGCGAGCGACGTCGCCGTCGGCCCATCGGAGAGCATCGTCACGAGTTCGTCGCGCATCTTCAGTTCGCTCGCGCTCGACTCCTCGGCGCCGTACTCGCGCTCGAGCATCGCGTGGATGTCCTCGTGCGCGCCGTGCTCGCTCGCGTTCCCGTTCGCGCGGACGCGCGCGCGCCGCCGGCGAACCTCCTCGAGCACGACGTCCTCGACGCGACCCATCACCTCGCGGAACTCGGCGCTCGAGGTCAGCGAGCGCTTGCCGCGCGCCGCGAGCAGCGCGAGGCGTCGCGGCTTGTTGACCCAGTTCGTCAGCTCGACTAGCCGCTCGCGCAGCAGCTCGCGGCGCTCGGGCTCGATGTCGTCGAAGACGGCGCTCATCACGACGTCGAGGCTGATCGCCTGCATCCGCGGCCACAGCTCGAACGGCTCGCCGGTCGGCCAGCTCGCGACCTGGCGCTGCGCGACTTCGGTCATCATCGCGCCGTAGTCGCGCATCCGCTGGCCGTGGAACGACGGCAGCAGGCGCTTGCGGTCGGCGAGGTGCTGTGGCTCGTCGAGCAGCATCACCGATCGCGGCCCGAGCAGCGGTTCGAGCAGCGGGTTGGCTTCGGCGGCGCCCGATCCGACGCGCTGCGCGTCGGTCGTGAACACCTGCTTGACGTGCTCGGGGTTGCTCAGCAGCACCCACGGACGCTCGCCGCGAATCCGCAGCGTGAAGACCTCGCCGTAGCGCGCGGCGCAACGGTCGAGGAACTCGAGCGGGCGCAGTGCCCAGATCGCGGCCTGCAGCGTCCTCGGCATGCGCGGTCCGGCGGGAAGGCGGTTCTTGGAAGCTGCTGGCACTCGTGTCATCCGGTTCGCTCCTGGTCGTTTCTCTCTGACCCTCTCCGACGGCCCGTTCGCCGCCTCGGACCCGCTCAGCCAGCGCCGCCGCGCCGTGAATCCCGAGCAATCTCGGGCGTCTGCGCGGTGACCTGGAGATGGACCCAACCTCCTGGTTACACGATCGTGCGCGCGATCGCGAACGCCTTTTTTCGAGCAGGACGAAGACGTGCCCTGACGGCCCGAAAAGCGCTCAGATCCGCGGACGCGACACGTTTGCGTCGCCCGCCGCGCAGAAGCGCCAGCGCAGGTCGATCGCGCGCGTGATCCCGATGCGCGGGCCGATCGCGACGGGCGGCTCGCGCCATCCGTCCTCGCGCTCGCCGATTCGCACCGGGCCGCGCGCGAGCGACGCGCCGTTCTGATCGAGCCGGATGCCGAGCGCCTGCGTCAGCTTGCCCGGGCCCGAGCACAGCTCCACATCGCGCGCCGGGCGACCGCCGACGAGGCCTCGCCGCTCGCGCATCAGCTCGATCCCGTCGAGCGGCGCGAGCGCGCGGATCAGCACGGCGGCGCCGACGCCCTCGGGCTCGCAGACGGCGTTGAGCAGCGCGTGGATGCCGTACGAGCGATAGACATATGCGAGGCCTGGCGGCCCGAACAGGACCTCGGTGCGCGGCGTCAGGCCTGCGTATGCGTGGCAGGCGGGCTCCGACTCGTGGTAGGCCTCGGTCTCGACGATCACGCCGGAGCAGCCGTCGTGCTCGACGACGCAGCCGATCAGCTCGCGCGCGACGTCGAGCACGGGCCGCGCGTAGAAATCAGGCGCGAGCGTCCGCATCGAGCACGGCGCGCGCCTGAGCGATCTGCTCGGCCAGCCGCGCCGAGGACGTGCCGCCCTCGGAGACCTTCGACTCGAGCCACGCTTTCTGCGCAAGCACCTCGTGGAACTGCGCGGCGTGCGCCGCGAGCGTCTCGCTCTGCGCCGCGAGCTCCTGCTCTGTCAGCTCCGACAGCGTCTTGCCGGCGTCGAGCGCGGCGCGCACGAGACCGGCGACGGTCCCGTGCGCCTCGCGAAACGGCGCGCCGAGGCGCACCAGCAGGTCGGCGACGTCGGTCGCCGCGATCAGCTCGTCGGCGGCGGCTTCGGCCATCCGCTCGCGGTTGAACTTCACGCCGGCGACCATGCCGGTCGCGGCGGCGAGCGTCAGCTCGAGCGTGTCGACGGCGTCGAACAGGTGCTCCTTGTCCTCCTGCAGGTCCTTGTTGTACGTCAGCGGCAGCGCGTGCATGACGCCGTGGAAGGCCGCGAGGCGCCCGACGACGCGCGGCGCCTTCGCGCGCAGCAGCTCCGCCGCATCGGGGTTCTTCTTCTGCGGCATGATCGACGAGGTCGCGCTCCAGGAGTCGGGCAGCTCGCAGAAGCCGAACTCGGCGCTGCACCACAGCACGAGCTCGGCGCCGAGACGAGACATGTGGGTCGAGCAAGTCGACGCGGCGTTGAGGTAGTCGAACACGAAATCGCGCCCCGAGACGGCGTCGATCGAGTTCTGAGCGACGTCGGCGAAGCCGAGCTCGGCGGCGACCATCCGCCGGTCGGTGTCGAAGTTGACGCCGGCCAGAGCGCCGGCGCCGAGCGGCAGCGTCCCGGTCTGCGCCTCGGCGAACGCGAAGCGCTGGCGGTCGCGGGCGAGCATCCAGAAGTACGCGAGCAGGTGATGGCCGAGGTAGACCGGCTGCGCGCGCTGCAGGTGCGTGTAGCCGGGCATCGGCCAGTCGGCGTGCTGCTCGGCGCGCGCGAGCAGCGTCGCCATCAGCTCGGTGATCTCCATCCACGCGTGCGCGGCGCGCTCGCGTGTGTACATCATCAGATCGGTGACGACCTGATCGTTGCGCGAGCGCGCGGTGTGCAGGCGACCGGCGACCGCGCCGGCCAGTTCGGTCAGCCGCCGCTCGACCGCCATGTGCACGTCTTCGTCGTGCGGCTCGAACGCGAAGATGCCCTTCGCGAACTCGTCTTCGACCGCGTCCAGGCCGCGCAGGAGCGCGTCGCGATCCTCCGCGGAGACGATCTCACGCGCGGCCAGCATCCGCGCGTGCGCGCGCGACTGCGCGATCTCCTGCGCCCACAGACGCCGGTCGACGTCGGTCGATGCGTTCAGGCGGCGGAAGTCGGGATGCTGGGGGTCCTGGAATCGAGACACGGCCGGCAGTCTAAGCTAGCCACGCTCGCCCCTCGGCCACTCATCGACTGATCATCGGGCCAAGGACGCGCCGCACGCGCCTGACGTGCTCCTCGCGCATCGCGGGGAAGAACGGGAGGGCCAGCGAGCGCTCGGCGACGTTCTCACATGCGGGAAAGGCGCCCGGCGTGCAGTTGAAGCGCTCGCGGTAGAAGCTCATCAGATGAATCGCCGGCAGGTAGGGCTTGCTCTGGATCCCGGCCGCGGCGAGGCCGCCGATGGTCTGATCGCGATCGACTCCGGGCGGAAGCTGGACGACGAACACGAACCAACCACGCACGTCGCCGTCGTGATCTCGACATGGCACGTCGAGGCCTTCGACGTCGGCGAGCGCCTCGCGGTAGACGTCGGCGACGCGGGCTCGGGCGGCGAGCATCTCCTCGAGGCGGTCGAGCTGCGCGATTCCCAGTGCGCACGCGAGCTCGGAGAGGCGGTAGTTGAAACCGAGGCGATCGTGGTCGAGCCAGTCCATGTTCGACGCGCGACCCTGATTGCGCTCGGAGTCGACTTGCTCCTTGGTCGACGCGTCGCCGAGCGTGATCATGCCCCCCTCGCCCGTCGTCAGCTGCTTGTTCGCGTAGAAGCCGAACGCCGACGGGTTGCCGCGGCCGCCGACCGCCTTGCCGTCGGCGTGGCGCGCGCCGAGCGCCTCGCATGCATCCTCGACGAGCGCGAGGCCGTGGCGCCGCGCGATCGCCTCGAACGCCGGCATGTCGGCCGGATAGCCGAAGATGTGCACCGGCAGGATCGCCTTCGTGCGCGGCGTGATCGCCGCCTCGGCCGCCGCCGGGTCGAGGTTGAGCGTGACCGGGTCGATCTCCGCGAACACCGGCGTCGCGCCGCAGTAGAGGATCGCGTTCGCCGACGCGACGAACGAGAACGGGCTCGTGATCACCTCATCGCCCGGCTGCACGCCGACCGCGCGCAGCGCCAGATGCAGGCCCGTCGTGCCGCTCGAGACCGCGCTCGCGTACGGCGCCCCCGCCCGCTCGGCGAACTTCCGCTCGAACTCGACGAGCTTCGGGCCGAGCGAGAGCTGGCCCGAGCGCAGCACCTCGATCACCGCCCGCTCCTCCGCCTCGCCAAGCATCGGCTTGGCGAGCGGGATCGGCTCGTCCGCCACTAAGCCCCGCCGCGCGTGCTCGTCGGGGCGCCGTCCGGCGTCGCGCAGTCAGCGGGGCGGCGCCCCGGCTGCATCCCGTACTCGAGCGAGTCGACGAGCGCGTCCCACGACGCCGCGATCACGTTCTCCGAGACGCCGATCGTCCCCCACTCCTCCTTGCCGTCCGACGCGTCGATCAGCACGCGCGTGACCGCGCCCGTCCCCTTCGTCTCGTCGAGGATCCGCACCTTGAAGTTGACCAACTCGATCTCCCGCAAGTGCGGGTGCAGCTCGCCGATCGCGTCGCGCAGCGCCGCGTCGAGCGCGTGCACCGGGCCGTTGCCCTCGGCCGTGCGCACGTAGCGCTCGCCGCCGAGCCAGACCTTGATCGTCGCCTCGGTCACGACCTTGCCGTCGACGCGCTTCTCGACGAGCACGCGCCACGACTCCAAACGGAACAGCGGCTCGTACGTGCCCGCCTCCTTGCGCATCAACAGCTCGAACGAGCCGTCGGCCGCCTCGAACTGGAAGCCGTCGTGCTCCAGCTCCTTGACGCGCTCGACGACTCGCTGCGCGAACGCCTCGCCCTCCTTGCCCTGTGGGAGCTCGAGGCTTGCCTCGGCCGCCTTCTCGACGACCGTGCCCTTGCCCGACAGCTCGGAGACGAGCACGTCGCGGCCGTTGCCGACGAGCTCGGGATCGACGTGCTCGAACGTCTGCGAGTCCGCGCGCACGCCCGCCGCGTGCATCCCAGCCTTGTGCGCGAACGCGTGCTTGCCGACGTACGGCTGCGCCGGGTTCGGCACGCGGTTCAGCAGCTCGTCGACGAAGTGCGCCGTCTCGGTCAGGCGCGCGAGGCGCTCCGGCGGCAGGAGCGGCGCGCCCATCTTCAGCTGCAGGTCGGCGACGATCGTGATCAGATTCGCATTGCCCGTTCGCTCGCCGATCCCGTTGACCGTGCCCTGGACCTGCGTCGCGCCGGCTTCGACGGCGGTCAGCGTGTTCGCGACCGCGCAGCCCGAGTCGTCGTGGCAGTGGATCCCGAGCGCCGCTCCCGGCAGCGCTTCGCGCACGACCGCGAGCGCCGTGCGGATCTGCGGCGGCAGCGAGCCGCCGTTCGTGTCGCACAGCACGAGACGCTCGGCGCCCGCCTCGGCGGCGACGCGCAGGCAGTCCAGCGCGTACCCCGGGTCGAGCCCGAAGCCGTCGAAGAAGTGCTCCGCGTCGAGCAGCACCCGCTTTCCCTGCGAGACGAGGAACGAGACGGAAGATCCGATCATCTTCAAGTTCTCATCACGTGAGACGCGCACGACCTTCTCGACGTGCAGCACCGACGCCTTGCCGACCAGCGTGCACACCGGCGCGAAGCAGTCCGCCAGCACCCGCAGCCCCTCGTCGTCCTCGGCCGCGACCTCGCGCCGGCGCGTCATTCCGAACGCGACGATCTCCGCATGCGGCAACCGCTCGCGCGAAAGCAACTCGAACAGCTCCCGCTCCTTCGGGTTCGACGCCGGGAAGCCCGCCTCGATCAGCTGCACGCCGAGCTCGTCGAGCGCGCGCACGACGCGCAGCTTCTCCTGCGCCGTCAGCGTCAGGCCGCCGCCGCCCATCCCGTCGCGCAGCGTGGCGTCATACAGCTCGATGTCGGCCATCGCCTAGCCCGTCGCCGTCGTCTGCGACGCCGGCGCCTGCGCTGCCGCACCGTTCCGCGAGAGCGTCTCGCCGGCCGGCGTCTCCAGAGCTACCGGGTTGACGAAGTCGAGCCACTCGCGGTAGCGCTCGCTGCGGCCGTGGATCGCGTCGTCGAAGCTCGCTTGCAGCACGCGCGTGATCTCGCCCGGTTCCCCGGTGCCGACCTTGTGGTCGTCGACCTCGCGCACCGGCACGATCTCCGCCGCCGTGCCCGACAGGAAGACCTCGTCGGCGAGGTACATCTCAGCGCGCGCGATGTTGCGCTCGATCACCTTGTAGCCGAGGTCCTGCGCGATCTGGATCACCGAGCGGCGCGTGATCCCGTCGAGGATCGAACTGTGCTGGCCCGGCGTCGCGATCTCGCCGTCGCGCACGATGTACACGTTCTCGCCCGTACCCTCGCAGACGTGCCCCTGGTCGTCGAGCAGGATCGCCTCGTCGTAGCCCGACTTGACCGAATCGACCTTCGCGAGCACGCTGTTCAGGTACTGGCCCGACGCCTTCGCGTGCGGTATCAGCGAGTCGGGGCTGATCCGCCGCCACGAGGACACCTTCGCGCGCACGCCCTTGCTCGCGCCGTCCTCGCCGAGGTACACGCCCCACTCCCAGCACGCGATCGTCACGTCGACGCACGAGTCGAGCGGGTTCAGCCCCATCGAGCCGTAGCCGCGGTAGACGATCGGGCGGATGTAGCACGAGCTCAGGCCGTTGCGAGCGACGAGCTCGAGCGTCGCCGCGCGCAGCTGCTCGCGCGAGAACGGGATGTCCATGTAGTAGAGGTCGGCCGAGCGGAACAGGCGCTCGACGTGGTCTGCGTTGCGGAACACCGCCGGGCCGCGCTCGGTCTCGTAGCAGCGCACGCCCTCGAAGACCCCGGTGCCGTAGTGCAGGCCATGCGTCAAGACGTGGACCTTCGCGTCCTTCCACGCGACGAACTCTCCATTCATCCAGATGAGGTCGGTCGGGTCCACGATCATTCCGCTCCTATTCGAGGTTCGACATGACTGCCGCCGTCGCCTGCGCCGTGCTCGCCTCGCCTCCCAGGTCGGGCGTGCGCAGCCCCGTGTCCAGCGCGCCTTCAACGGCGGATTCTACCGCCGCCGCCTCGCTTGCCAAGCCGAGTCCGTGGCGCAGCATCAGCGCGGCCGACAGGAACATCGCGAGCGGGTTCGCGATCCCCTGCCCGGCGATGTCCGGCGCCGAGCCGTGCACCGGCTCGAACAGGCCCGGCCCCGAGCCGTCGGCGCCGCCGAGCGACGCGCTCGGCAGCATCCCGATCGAGCCCGTCAGCATCGCCGCCTCGTCGGAGAGGATGTCTCCGAACATGTTCTCCGTCACGATCACGTCGAAATGGCGCGGCGCCGAGACGAGTTGCATCGCCGCGTTGTCGACGAGCACGTGCTCGAGCTCGATGTTCGGAAACTCGCGCGAGTGCAGCTCGGTCACCACCTGGCGCCACAGGCGCGAGGTCTCGAGCACGTTCGCCTTGTCGACGCTCGAGACCTTCGGCTGGTTGGAGCGGCGCTCGGCGGCGGCGAACGCCGTGCGTGCGATCCGCTCGATCTCCTCACACGTGTACATACACACGTCTGAGGCCGACGTCTCCGTACGCGTCTTCTCGCCGAAGTAGATCCCGCCGGTCAGCTCGCGCACGACGAGCAGGTCGGTTCCCTCGATCCGCTCGCGGCGCAGCGGCGAGGATTCGTACAGCGCCGGCAGCGGCTTGACCGGGCGCAGGTTCGCGTACAGGCCGAGGCCCTTGCGCAGGCCGAGCAGGCCCTGCTCGGGTCGCGGCTTGCTCGGGTCGGTCGTGTCCCACTTGGGGCCGCCGACGGCCGCGAGCAGGACCGCGTCGGCCTTGCGACAGGCGTCGAGCGTCTCGTCGGTCAGCGCCGTGCCGTGCGCATCGATCGACGCGCCGCCGAACGCGTGCTGCTCGAACTCGAAGTCGCCGAGGCGATTCAGCAGGTCGAGCGTCGGCGCGAGGATCTCCGGGCCGATGCCGTCGCCGGGGAGGGTGACGATGTGATGTGCCACGGCGCGCGACGCTAGCAGGGACGCCGAGGCCCAAAGCGCTCGGGCGAGCGCGGCGGGGCGCCGGACGCGCCCCGTTCGCGCGGCGGCCTGGTCAGCTCGAGAGGTCCGGGATCGGCGCGTCGGCGCGCAGATGCCGCGTCGGCGGCAGCGCGTGGATCGCGTTCCAGAAGCGCTGGCGCGCGAGCTCGATCGCGCGGTAGTAGTTGCGCGCCGCGACCTGGAGCTGATGCGCCAGCGTGTCGATCGCAGGGTCGTCGGCGTGGTGGGCTTGCCTGCACGCGTGCGACCGCGGACCGGGCGGGCAGGCCGCGGCGATCACAGCGCGGTCGGCGCTCAGCTGCGGCGTCAGCGTCTGGCGCACGGCGAGCACGGAGGCCTGCGCGGCGGCGAAGCTGCCCTGCAGCGCGCTGCAGTCGACGTTCACGCGCGGGGCGAAGCGTTTGAGGCGCTTGCCCTCGCTGTTGGCGGCGACGCGAGCGCACAGCGGCGATGCGATCGGGTAGGTCTGCTGAAAGCTCCTGTCGCCGGCGCGCGCGGCGGCGGCGGCGCTGATCGACAGCGCGAGGGTGGCCGCGAGGGCGGCAACTGCGGCGAGGCTTCGGACCGGGGAAATCATGACCTCCTCCTCGAGTCGGTTTCGGTGGTCCCTCCTAGAACCCGCGAGCGGCCCTATGGTTGCTGCCGTAGAGGTCGTGCAAGCGTATGTTCGAGGCCGAGGACATCGCGCAGCCTCGCTTACAGCGCCGTCGTCGCGACGGGCGCCCAGCCGCGGTCACGGTCGTGGTCGGTCTCGTACTCCGTGATCTCCGCCGCCTGCTCGAGCGTCAGCGCGATGTCGTCGAGCCCGTTGAGCAGCCGGTGGCGGATCTCGTGGTCGATCTCGAACGCGACGTCGCGACCCTCGAAGCGCACCTCCTGCTCGAGCAGGTCGACCTCGCCGGCGCCGGCGTGCGCGAGCGCGCGGCAGTCCTCCTCGGAGAGCGCCACCGGCAGCAGCCCGATCTTGGTGCAGTTGGAGTAGAAGATGTCGGCGAAGCTCGGCGCCACCAGAGCCCGGAAGCCGTAGTCCTGAAGCCCCCACGGCGCGTGCTCGCGCGAGGATCCGCAGCCGAAGTTCTCGCCGGCGACGAGGATCGGATTGGGTGGCAGGTTCCAGCCCGGCTCCTTCGCCCAGTCGTAGAACAAGAACTCCCCGAAGCCGGTGCGCTCGACCCGCTTGAGGAACTGCTTGGGCATGATCTGGTCGGTGTCAACGTCGCTTCGATCCAAGAAACTGACCTGTCCTGAGATGGTCTCTATTGGTTCCACGGCTTTCTCCTGAGTCAGGGCCGCGGGGCATCCGGCCCCGCGTTTGATTTGGACGTCCGGCCTCGTGCCGGCCGTGACCGCCGGGCTGCGCCCGGCTTCTGATTCTGTGTCAACTCGGCGGGCCTACGGCTCGTGCTCATGGTGTGCCCGGCTTGCAGCCGCCGAACACGGCGGCCTCGCCCCATTTGAAGTGAATTTCGGCGTGCTCGAAGCCGGCGTCTGTGAGCCAGCGCAACTGGTTCTCGGCGGTGTCGGGCAGGTCTTCATCGCCGACCCCGTCCGAGCCGAGTTCGGCGCGAATCTGCATCGGCGTGCGCTCTCCCCCATGCTCGTGCTCGGCGCAGATCGCGTTGCTGACCATCCGCTCGTGAAAGCTGCCGTCAAGCGTGCCTTCAACCGAGACATAGTCGAGGTTCAAGAAGATGCCTCCCGGCGCGAGCCGCGCGAAGATCTCGGCGAACAGGCCCTGCTTGCGCATCGGCGGCAAGTGGTGAATCGCAAGTCCCGAGACGGCTGCGCCATAGCCGGCACCCGCCGGCAGGCTATCGACCCAGCCAGGGTCGGACAGATCGCCGCGCACAGCCTGCCAGCGGGCAGGGGCAAGCGTGCGCTCTGCCTGCTCGAGCATCGGCTCGGAGAAGTCAACGCCAACCCCTTCGGCATCCGGCC
>DATHND010000155.1:0-5474 GCA_035486335.1 Solirubrobacteraceae bacterium | reverse complement strand
ATCCGATCGCCCAACAGATAGGACACCTCGGTGACGACAAGCGCCGGGACCAGCAGCGGCCGGGTACCCGTCGACAGCAGCTCGAACGACCGGCGATGGTGCTTGTCGCGTGTCGCAGCCGCGGCGTAGAGCGGTCCCGCGTCGACGATCAGCACTACGTCGACGGTCTCGACTTCCGCCGGGCGACTGACTTCGAGACGAGCTCGTCGACGCGCTCGGAGGCATCCTTCGGAGAGCCGTCGCCGATCGAGAAGAAGCTCAACGCTCCGTCGGCCGGCGGCGCTGGCAACTGCCGCTCAATCGCCTCGCGTGCGACGTTGGCGATCGAGCTTCCGCGCCGCCTCGCCTCGATCCGCAGGCGCGCGTCGATCTCGTCGGGAAGCATGATCGTGGTTCGCTTCACGCCTACAGCATAGCGCATCATTAGGCGCTCAGCGCTCGTGCACGGCGACGACGTTCGACGCGCCGGCGGCGAACGGGTAGTCCGACTCCGGTTCCGAGCGCACGCGGAACGAGTAGTTGGCCGGCCCCGCGAACTTGAAGCGGTACGAGGCGCGATAGCGCCCGCGGGCGTCCGTGCGCACGACGTCGAACTCGATCCACGCGCTGCCCGGCGAGCGCGCCTCGAGCACGAGCTGCTTGCCGCTCTGAGGGACCGGGCCACCGCGCAGACGGCCGCGAAAGAAGATCGTGCCGCCGACGCTCGTCGTGTGTGGAGAGACGCTCAGCGCGATGCCCGCGCGCACGCTCAGCCGCAGCGTGCGCGTCACGACCGGCAGCGCGTCGCCGACGTGCGCGCGGTAGGCGAAGCGCAGCGTGCGCGAGGACGTTCCCGCCGGCAGGCGCACGCTGAAGCGGCCGATCGCGTCCGTGCGCGGGCTGCTCATCGCGACCGTTCTCGCACCGTCGTATGCCGGCGTCGCGCGCACTTCGATCGCCGCTCCGACGATCGGCGCGCCACCCGGCGCCGTCAGCCGGCCCGTGAGCGACCGCGCGCGCCCGTACCCGGTCAGCAGCTGCGACTTGCGCGAGTCGTTCCAGCGAACCGACATCGACGCCTGCGTCGACGCGTTCGCCCCGTTCGGCGGCCCCTGCGCAGCTGGCGCCGGCGGGTTGTCGATCGTCACCGTCCGATCGAGCACCGGCGCGCCGTTTTCGGCGGCGTCGATCACGCTCACGACGAGATGATGCACGCCGTTGGCCACCTTCGTCGTGTCGAACGCCACGTCTGCGCTGACCCACCCGAGGCACGGCTGCACGTATAGAAACGCCGGCCGCCCGTCGCTCGTCTGGCCGACATCACGGCAGCGACCGCCGTCGCCGTCGACGACCGTCCGCTGGACGACCTGCCCGTCGACGCTGAACACCGCCTCGTACACGCCCGACCCCGAATCCGTCGCGTCGAACGTGACGTCGCTCTGTCCTTGCACCGTCGCGCCGCTCGCCAGTTCGCCGCCGACGTTGCTCGCCCGAGGGCCTTCGGCCTGTTCGAGGGTTAGGTCTGCGGCGTATAGGTAGAGAGCGGCTGCATAGCCGTTGGGATCGCCGGCATTCGGCTGGCAAGTGTGGCCCAGGACATCGCCGCAAATGATGTTGAGATACATATGCGTGCCGAGCGAGCCCTGGGGGACGGCCACGTAGTTGTCGGCGGAGAACGGGTCTGAAGTATCTCCCTGGCCAGCGCAGCCCAACGTGAAAATACATTGGTCAAACGCAGCACTTTGGTTCGGGCCAGTCATCCAAAACTCGTAGGTCGCACTTTCGTTACCCTCGCCGTGCAGGTAACCCGCACGCCATAGCCCAGCGCCTACGAGATGGACGTCTTCGGGTGCCGCAAACGACCACGTTGCTTGATCAATCTCGGCCGCGTGAATGGTCTGATCCCCCAGCGCCGCCACCAACCCTCCGCCTTCGGCGCAAGTGTCCAACGCGTAGTCGTCGAATGCACCGCCCGGCGCGACGGACCCGCTCCACCCGTCCACCGGCGCAACTTCCCCGTCGGGCGTTCGGCAGGAGTACACGTGATACGTGCCGGCGTCGGCGGCAGCCGCGAGCGCGGCGAGCGCGAGGCTCGTCGCTAGCGCAGCTATGAATCCTCGTAGGACCATCCCATCCGTATGTCGCCATCGGAGGCGTCGTGCCCCCCTGCGAATTCTCGTTCGCCGCCGAGTATCGGGCAAACGGTGTCTCCAGCGATCAGACCGTGAACGCGATTGGCAGCTCGGCGAGGCCGTAGATGCCGGAGACACCCTCGAACGCAGGCTCGCCGTCGAGCCGCAGCTCGTGCATGTGCTCGGCGAGGAACGCGAGCCCCTCTTGCAGCTCGACGCGCGCGAGGTTCGCGCCGAGGCAGTAGTGCACGCCGGCGCCGAACGTCAGCGGCCGCGCGCGGCCGCGGTCGGCGGTGATGTCGAATGCGTCGGCGCCACCCGGGCCGGCCGCTTCGGCGTCGAGGTCGCGGTTGCCGGTGAACGCGCAGACCATCACGATCGTCCCTTCCGGGAACGTCACGTCGCGGAACTCGACGTCCTCGACGAGGATCCGTGCGGTGAACGGCGTGATCGGCTCGTAGCGCAGCGCCTCCTCGACGGCCGCGTCGGCGAGCGACGGGTCCTCGGCGAGCAGCTCCCACTGGTCGGGGTGCTCGGCGAGCAGCCGGATCGCGTGCGCGAGCTGGCTCTGGCTCGTGTCGACGCCGCCGACGAGCACGTTGAACACGAGGTTGACGCACTCGACGTCGCTCAGTCGCTCGGGCGGGTGGGCCGGGTCGGCGGCCGCGATCAGCTTCGAGATCAAATCGTCAGCCGGATCCTCACGCCGCGCGCGCACGAGCTCTTGCGCGTACTCGTAGAACTCCTCGACCGCCCGCTCGATCGTCTCGACTTCGCTCGACATCGCGATCGCGTCGAACTGCCGCTGGATCACGTTCGACCAGTGGTGCAGCCGCGGCGCGTCCTCGAGCGGCGCGCCCATCACGCTCGCGATCACCAGCGACGGATACGGCTTGGCGAACGCCTCGACGAACTCGCAGCGCACGAGCCTGCCCGTGCCGTCGACGCTGCTCGTCGCCGCGTCGTCGGCCACACGCGAGGTGACGATCGCCTCCGCGAGCAGTCGCTCGAGGAACTCGCGCATCAGCGGCCGGTAGCGCTCGACCGCGCGCGGCGACAGCGCAGGGTTGACGAGGCTGCGCAGTCGCGTGTGATCGGCGCCGTTGACGTGCAGGATGTTGCGCCGCATCTGCTCGTACAGCGGTCCCTCGCTGACGCCGAAGATCTCCGCGATCTTCATCCCCGGGAAGATCGCCGAGCGCGTGCGCAGGAAGAACTCGCCGGACTCGCGATCGAGCGTCATGTACCCGTACGGAACCTGCGCGAGCCAGCCCCGCGCGTCGGCGCCCGGTCGCGCGCCGGTCGCCGCGCGGTCGCGCACCTTCGCCATCTCCGCATGGAAACGCGGGCCGCGCATCGCGGCATCCGTGTGGTCGAACGCCGGCAGGTCGAGCTCACTTACGGCTGTCATCTTCCGATCATCATCTCAATCGACCCAGCTTCTTGCCCGGATTCAACAGGCCCTTCGGGTCG
Organism: Solirubrobacteraceae bacterium; assembly: GCA_035486335.1. Taxonomy (GTDB): domain Bacteria; phylum Actinomycetota; class Thermoleophilia; order Solirubrobacterales; family Solirubrobacteraceae; genus Palsa-744. Next base: position 1,890 of record DATHND010000155.1, on the reverse strand, counting down.
AACGCGCGCTTGATCTGCTCGTGCAGCTCGACCGCGCGCGCATCCCAGCGGCCGGCGAGCCGCCCCGACTTCAACAGGCCCGTGCCATGCTCGGCCGCGATCGAGCCGCCGAGCTCGTCGACGAGCGCGAACAGCTCCGCGCCGACCGCCTCCGCCGCGGCGAGCTCGGTCTCGCTCTTCGGGTCGACGAGCACCGTCGCGTGCACGTTGCCGTCGCCGCCGTGCCCCCACGCGCACGAGCGCATGCCGTGGCGCTCGGCGATCTGCTCGAAGCGCTCGAGCCCGTCCGCCAAGCGCTCGACCGGAAACGACACGTCCTCTGAGACCTTCGCACCGCGCACGCCAGTCACGACGCCGTTGAAGCCGTCGCGCCAGCGCCACAGCGCCGCCGCGCTGGCCGGTCGATCGATCGCCAGCGCTCGCGCGCCGAGCGCGTCGAGGACCGCCGCGCACGCGCGCTCGGCCTCCTCCGCGCTCCCATCGACCTCGACCAGCAGCGCGAAGCCCGCGCCGTCGGGCGGCTCGCCAGGATAGCCGTCGGCGACGAGCGACAGCGTCTCGGCGTCGGCGAAGTCGAGCGCCGACGGCTCGACGCCGGCCGCGACGATCTCGAGCATCGCCGCGCACCCTTCGGCGCGGTCGCGCATGAACACGACCAGCGCGATCGTCGCCTCGCGCGCCGGCAGCAGCCGCAGGCGCACCGCCGTGATCACGCCGAGCGTACCCTCCGAGCCGATCAGCACGCTCTTGAGGTCATAGCCGGCGACATCCTTGCGCGCCCAGCCGCCCAATTGCACGAGCTCGCCCGGCGCGAGCACCGCTTCCAATCCCGTCACCCACGCGCCCGTCACGCCGTACTTCAGCGCGTGCGGCCCGCCCGCGTTCGTCGCGACGTTGCCGCCGATCTGCGACTGCTCTGCCGCGCCCGGGTCAGGCGCGAACATCAGCCCGTTCTCGCGCGCGAGGCGCTGCACGTCGCGCGTGCTGACGCCCGCCTCCACGTGCATCCGCCACAGCGCCGGTTCGAGCTCGCGCACCGCGCGCAGCCGCTGCAGCGACAGCACGACGCCGCCCTCGCTCGGCGCCGCGCCGCCGACCAGCCCCGTCCCCCCGCCGCGCGGCACGATCGGCACGTCGTGCGCGTAGCACCAGCGCACGACCGCCGCGACGTCCTCGGCGCTGCCCGGCAGCGCGACCGCATCTGCGCGGCCGGCGACGCCGCGGCGTCGCGTCGCGTCGACGTTGTACGGCGAGTCGGCGTCCGGCACGAGCACGTGCTCGGCGCCGAGCACGCGGCTCAGCTCACGCGTCAGCGACTTGCGTGGAGCTGGCACGAGCCTCCTACCACAGCGACGTCACCCCATATGCCGCGAGCGCAGCGTCGCGCGTCACGACCGGAAGGCGCTCGCTGAGCGCCTGCGCGGCGAGCAGGCGGTCGAAAGGGTCGCGGTGAGCGCGTCCGCCGACCTTCGCGTACTGCAGCTCCTGCAGACGCGCCACGTGCTGCCAGGCGATCGCGAGCAATCCGAAGCCGTCGGCCTTCACCTGCTCGGGCCAGTCGGCGTCGATCGGCAGCTTTCCAAGCGACCGCTTGACCGCGATCTCGATGACCGTACCCGCCCCCACGAGCGGCGACTCCGCAGCTTCGATCGCGCCGCGCGCGCCCTCCGAGAGATCGTCGTCGTCACCAAGCCACCACAGCAGCGCGTGCGCGTCGACGAGTATGCGATTCACGTCGAGATGCCGAGATCCCGTGCGACGTCGTCGGGCCAGTCGTCGAAGTCCTTCGGAACGCTCACACGACCGCACATCCTGCCGGGACGGCGCTTGACCGCCCCCTCGTCGCCGACGCGCACGTCGAGCGCTACGAGCCGCGCGACGGGCCGGCTG
>DATHND010000154.1:0-7750 GCA_035486335.1 Solirubrobacteraceae bacterium | reverse complement strand
CCAGGATCAGGTGATGGAAGTCGCAGAGGCGTTCGCCGGCTTCACGCCCGGCGAGGCCGACGGCCTGCGTCGCGCGATGAGCCGCAAGCGCTCGCAGGAGATGATCCAGCGCCATCGCGAGCGCTTCGTCGAGGGGGCCGTGCGCCATGCCGGCGCCGAGCGCGAGACGGCGCAGCGCGTGTGGCGGATGATCGAGGGCTTCGCGGGCTTCGGCTTCCCGAAGGCGCACAGCGCCGCGTTCGGCCTGCTCGCGTACCAATCGACGTGGCTGCGCGTGCACTACGGCCCGGAGTTCCTCTGCGCGCTGCTCAACGAGCAGCCGATGGGCTTCTACGCGCCGGACAGCCTCGTGCACGAGGCCGAGCTGCGCGGGATCGCGATACGACGGCTCGACGTCAACGCCTCGCAGGTGCAGTGCACCGTGCGGGACGGCGGCGTGCGGCTCGGTCTTGGCTACGTCAAGGACGTCGCCGGCGCCGAGATGCACGAGCTCGTCGCCGAGCGCGAGCGCGGTGGCCCATTTCGCAGCCTCGGCGAGCTCGCCGGGCGGATCGGCGCGCGGCGGCGGACGTTCGAGCAGCTCGCGTGGTCGGGCGCTTGCGATGAGATCATCGCCGCGGCGTCGGGCGAGCGTCGGACGGTGGACGAGGCGAGCAGGCGGACGGCGCTGTGGCAGCTCGGGATGGCGCCGCCGGGCGAGCGCGTCCCCCATGCGGGGACAGGCGAGGAGGGCACGCAACTGGCGCTGCCGCTCGCGCTGCCGGCCGCTCCGCGCCTGCGCTCGCTCGGGCGCTGGCAGCGGCTGATCGCCGACTACGCGACGAGCGGCGTGACGGTCGGCGATCACGCGATGGCGATCCTGCGCGAGCGCCTGACGGCTCCAATGCTCGTCACGAGCGCACAGCTCGCGCGGCTGCCGAGCGGCGGCGCCGTCGCGATCGCCGGGCTCGTGATCGCGCGCCAGCGTCCGGGGACGGCGAACGGGACGATGTTCCTGCTGTTCGAGGACGAGCTCGGCACGGTCAACCTGATCGTGCCGCGCGCGGTGTACGAGCGACATCGTCAGCTCGCGCGCGCCGAGCCGCTGCTGTTGGCGCGCGGCGTGCTCGAGCGTTCTGAAGGCGTCGTCAACGTGATCGTGCGCGAGCTCGCGGCGCTCGAGCGTTTCGTCGCGGGCGGCGTCGACGGCGCGCGGCGGGACGACGCACAGCGCGTGCATCGTCTGCCCGGCCCCGAGCGCGCGTCGCCGGAGGAGCCCGATCGGCACGACGAGGCGATCGAGGTCGGCTCGAGCATGCGCGCCGTGGCGCCGCCGGTGCAGAGCTTCGCGATGGGAAGACGACGCTAAGCGGCGGCCCGCGCGCAGGTGCGCGGGCCGCCGCTCGTCAGCGGGCCAGCGAGCGCTGCCTGTCCTCGGCGTCGTTGACCGCCCACGCGAGACGCTCGATCAGTTGCTCGGCGGCGTGGTCGTCGCTGAGGTGCAGCGAATGGACGCTCTCGTCCAGCAGCACCGGCGCGTCGCGCTCGTCGATTGGGTCTGTTGTGACGATGATCCTTGGCATCGGTCCCTCCTCGGGGAATCGGGATCATGTCCTCCCGCGCATAAGTGTTGCGCTTCGTGCATCAACGTGGGCTTAAAATCTTGTGTCGGAGAGGCCGACGGGATCTCGGCGTGGACAAATGAGCGGCTAGGCTGAGCGCATCGCGCGCCTCGGCGACACCGATCTCGACGTCTTCGGCCTGTGCCTCGGCGGGAACGTGTTCGGCTGGACGATCGACGAGCAGCGCTCGTTCGACGTGCTCGACGCGTACGTCGCGGCGGGCGGCAACTTCATCGACACAGCCGACAGCTACGGGCGGCGCGGACCGGGCGGCGCGGGCGAGTCCGAGCGGATCATCGGCCGCTGGATCGCCGCGCGCGGCAACCGCGACGAGCTCGTGATCGCGACGAAGGTCGGTATGACGCCCGACCGCGGAGGGCTGTCGGCGGCGAACGTCAGAAGCGGCGCCGAAGCGTCGCTCGAGCGACTCGGCACGGACCGGATCGACCTGTACTACGCGCACAAAGACGATCGGCAGACGCCGCTGCAGGAGACGCTGACGGCGTTCGGCGAGCTGATCGAGGACGGGCTGATCCGCTACGCGGCGGCGTCGAACTACAGCGCCGAGCGGCTCGAGCAGGCGCTGAGCGTCGGCGGGCACGCCGGCTGCGCGTCGTATGTGGCGTTGCAGCCGCACTACAACCTGATGGAGCGCGACTACGAGCGCGAGCTGGCGCCGGTGTGCGAGCGACACGGGCTCGCGTGCGTCCCGTACTTCGCGCTCGCGCGCGGCTTCCTCTCGGGCAAGTACCGTCGTGGTGGCGTCGAGATCGACGGCGTCCGTGCGGCGGGCGTGAAGCAGAGCTACGCCAACGAGCGCGGCTACGCGGTGCTCGACGCGCTCGACGCGATCGCGGCGGCGCACGACGCGCCGGTCGCGGCGGTGTCGCTCGCATGGCTGCGCCTGCAGCCGACGGTGATCGCGCCGATCGCCAGCGCGACCTCGACCGAGCAGCTGTCGGAGCTCCTCGCGTCGGCGACGCTCGAGCTCTCGCCGGCCGAGCTCGCACGGCTCGACGAGGCCTCGGCGCCGCGCTGAGAGCCGGCCGCGCGAGCGCGTCGGCGGGCGGGCGGCTAAGCTCGGACGATGAACCTGCGCAAGCTCGGCGCGAGCGATCTGGAGATCTCGGAGATCAGCCTCGGCTCGTGGCTGACGTACTCGGGCGGCGTCGAGCGCGAGCAGGCGCGCGCGTGCGTCGACGCGGCGTTCGACGCCGGCGTCAACTTCATCGATACGGCCAACGTGTACGGCCGCGGCGCCGCCGAGGAGCTGCTCGGCGAGGTGCTCGCGGAGCGCGACAGAGCGTCGTACGTGCTCGCGACGAAGGTCTACTTCCCGATGTCCGACACCGACAGCGGACTGTCGGCGGCGCAGATCCACAAGCAGATCGACGCGTCGCTGGCGCGCTTGCGCACCGACTACGTCGACCTCTACCAATGCCACCGCTACGACGATCGGACGCCGCTGGAGGAGACGATGACGGCGTTGACGGAGGTCGTGCGCGCCGGCAAGGCACGCTACATCGGCTTCAGCGAGTGGCCGGTCGAGAAGGTCGAGGAGTCGCTCGCGCTGCCCGGCGTCGAGCGTTGGGTCTCCAGCCAGCCGCAGTACTCGATGCTGTGGCGCGCGCCCGAGGCCGAGCTGATCGCGCTGTGCGAACGCGAGAGGATCTCGCAGATCGTCTGGTCGCCGCTCGCGCAGGGCGTGCTGACGGGGAAGTACCTCCCCGGCGAGCCGCCGCCGTCGGACTCGCGCGCGGCGAGCGACAGCATGAGCGCGTTCATCGACCGGCTGGTCGCGCCGCCGGTGCTCGAGGCCGTGCAGCGGCTGCGCCCGGTCGCCGAGGAGGCCGGCCTGACGATGGCGCAGCTCGCGCTCGCGTGGGTGCTGCGCCAGCCGAACGTCGCGTCGGCGATCGTCGGTGCGTCACGCCCGGAGCAGGTTCACGCGAACGCGTCGGCGTCGGGCATCGTGCTCGGCGACGACACGCTGGCGGCGATCGACGACGCGCTCGGCGGCGTCTTCGTGCGCTGAGCCGAGCTCAGCGCGCCTGCACGACGAGCGTCTGCAACGCGCGGCCGACGGGGCCGTGCACGTCGTGCAGCACGCCTTCGGCGAGCCCGGCGCCGCCGTCGCGCAGGAGCGTGCGCGCGTCGAGCCCGATCCACTCGCCGCGCGGCGGGCGCTCGAGATGGATCGTCAGATCGGCGTTGATGAACAGGAAGCGGTCGAACGGCAGCGCGGCGCTGACGCCGTTGCCGAAGTCGGCTGTCGCCGCGAGCCGCGCGAGCGGCGTCAGCGGTTGATCGGGCAGCAGCGGATATCGCAGGCGCATCCAGACGCGGCCGGGGCCGAGCGCGCGCGGGTCGCCGAACGCGCGCATCTCCATCGCCGTCGCGGCGAAGCCCGCTTCGGGGGAGTCGTCGAGCGCGAAGCGCAGCGGCTCGCCCTCGTCGGGTGACGGCAGCGGCGCGTCGATCCGGTTCGGCGCGGCCGCCGCCTCGGCGGCGTCGGCCGGGACCGGCTGGACGCGCAGCGCGCCGGCGCGCGCGATCAGCTCGTCGCCGGCGCGCAGCTCGGCGGCGAGCTCCTGCACGCGTCGGCCGGGGCGCACGATGCTCGTCGCGAGCGTCAGCGGCGCCATCGGGATCGGCCGCAGCAGCTCGAACGAGAGCCGGCCGATCGCCAGCTCGCGCCCCGGCTCGACGCGCTCGAACGCGGCGGCGATCAGCGCCGCCGGCGCGCCGCCGTGCAGCGCGCGCGGGTCCCACGGCCCGCGCGCGAGCTCGGTCGGGACATAGCGATCGCGACCGGGTCGGCGCCGCCCGTCGGCGGTGAAAATGCTCGCGCTCACGCGCGCCGCTGCTCCCACGAGAAGCCGCGCACGGCGAGGTAGACGCCGAGCGCGCCCCACAGGCCGATCACGGCGAGCGCGTCGAGGTGGCCGCCGAGGCCGGAGCCGGTCACGAGCGCGCCCGAGAGCCCGTCGATCAACGGCTTCAGCGGCAGCGCTTCGGCGATCTGGCGCAAGAAGCCGGGCGCGCTGTGCGAGTCGAACACGTAGAACGAGACGAACACGACGGGCAGGAACACGGCGTTGACGTACGCGGCGGTCGACTCGAAGTTCGGGATCGCGTGCGCGAACGCGACGCCGAGCGCGGCGAGGCAGACGACGCCGACGAGCACGAACACGACCAGCTCGGCCCAGTCGCGCGGCCAGCCGATGCCGAAGATCAGCTTGCCGGCGACGATCACGACGCCGATCTGCAGCGCGGTGTTCGTGACGGCGTTCGCGGCGACGCCGCCGAAGTAGGAACCTGTCGGCAGCGGCGTGCCGCGGATCCGCTTCAGCACGCCGCGCTCGCGCAGGAAGACGACGTTGTACGCGAGCGCGGTGAACGTCGTCGACATCACGCTCATCCCGGCGATCGCCGGGATCAGGCGGTCGAGCTGGTGCTGATTGCCGGCGAGGATCGCGCCGCCGCCGGCGAGGAACAGCAGTGGCAGCAGGAAGTTGAAGAACGCCGCGCTTGGGTTGCGCCAGAACATGCGCCGCTCGAGGCGATACTGGCGCCAGCCGAGCGCAAGCGCGTCAGGCATCGGTCGCGCCCCCGGCGATCTGCTCGCGCTCGGGCTCGGCGGTCAGCTCCAGGTAGACGTCCTCGAGCGTCGGGCGCCCGACGCTGAGCTCCTCCAGGCGCTCGCCGCGCGCGAGCGCGTCGGCGGTCAGCTCGGCGAGCAGCGCCGTCGGGTCGTCGGTCTGGCGCTCGCAAAGGCGCCCGTCGCTCGCGCGCCAGGCGACGCGGTAGTGCGAGGCGCCGACGCCGAGCTCGCGCGGCGGGCCGATCGCCAGGATCCGCCCGTCCTTGACGATCGCGACGCGGTCGGCGAGCTCCTGCGCCTCGTCGAGGTAGTGCGTCGTCAAGAGGATCGTCTTGCCGAGCTCGCGCAGCTTGCGCACGGTCTCCCACGCGCTGCGGCGCGCCTCCGGGTCGAAGCCGGTCGTCGGCTCGTCGAGGAAGATCAGCTCGGGGTCGCCGACGAGCGCGAGCGCGAAGTCCAGGCGCCGCAGCTGCCCGCCGGACAACCGCCGGCTGCGCACGTCGGCGGCGCCGTGCAGCCCGGACAGGGCGATCACCTCGTCGACGTCGCGCGGGTGCGGGTAGAAGCTCGCCCAGTGGCGCAGCGCCTCGCGCGGCGTGATGTGGCCGTAGATGCCGCCCGACTGCAGCACGATGCCGATCCGCTGGCGCAGCTCGCGGCCGCGGCGCTCGGGGTCGCAGCCGAGCACCGACACCTCGCCGCCGCTGCGCGCGCGGTAGCCCTCGAGGATCTCGACGGTCGTCGTCTTGCCGGCGCCGTTCGGGCCGAGCAGCCCGAAGACCTCGCCCTTGCGTACGCTGATGTCGATCCCGCGCACCGCCTCGAAGTCGCCGTAGCGCTTGGTCAAGGCGTGTACTTCGATCGCGGCGCGCTCTGCTACCAGTGAACGCCCCTGGTCAGCGTCGCCATCGCGATCTGCTCGAACGAGGCGCGCTCCTCGAGGTCGCGCTGACCCTTCGACGCGGCCGAGTCGGGGAACACGCGATAGGCGAGGTGCAAGATCCGGTCGACGGCCTTCGGCGAGAGCGCGTACGCAATCACGCCGGCAGTGCCCAGGCGCGTGCCCATGTGCTTCGGGCGCGAGCGCAGCGCCTCGCAGATCATCTCGGCGGCCTCGTCGGGCGTCAGCGTCGGGAACGCGTCGTACATCTTCGTCGGCGCGATCATCGGCGTGCGCACGAGCGGCATGTGGATCGTCGTGAACGTGACGCCGTCGCCGATCACCTCCGAGGCGACGACGCGCGTGAACGCGTCGAGCGCGGCCTTCGACGCGACGTACGCGGAGAAGCGCGGCGGGTTTGTCTGCACGCCGATCGAGGAGATGTTGACGATGTGGCCCGAGCCGCGCTCGCGCATGTGCGGCAGCAGGCCGATGATCAGCTTGACGGCGCCGAAGTAGTTGAGCTGCATCGTCCGTTCGAAATCGTGGAAGCGGTCGTAGCTGAGCGCGATCGAGCGGCGGATCGAGCGGCCGGCGTTGTTGACGAGCATGTCGACGTTGCGGTGGTCGGCGAGCACGCGCTCGATCAGCGTGTCGACCGAGTCCATGTCGGCGATGTCGGCCGCGTACACATAGGCGGTGCCGCCGCCGGCGACGATCTCGGCGCGCGCTTCCTCGAGCTTCTCGACGTTGCGCGCGACGAGCAGCGGGACGCCGCCGGCCTCGGCGACCTTCAGCGCGGTCGAGCGCCCGATCCCGGAGGAGGCGCCGGTGATCATCACGTGCTTGCCGTCGAGCGCCTCGCGCAGCGTGCGGCCAGCCGACATGCTCGGCTCCATCTCGCGTTCCCAGTAGTCCCACAGGCGTTTGGCGTAGTCGTGCAGCGCCGGCGGGCGCTCGAGCGCCGTCCCGGCGAGCGCGCGGCCGGCCTCGCGCGCGTCGAAGCGCGGCTTCAGCTCCATGTGCGCTAGCACCTCTTCGGGGATCCCGAGCTCGCGCAGCGCGAGCTTGCGCAGCTGGCGCCACGGCGGCAGATCGAGCGCGAGCGTCAGCGGCCACTTCGGCAGCGGGTCGGTCAGCCGTTTGTCGACGCTGAGCGCGATCCGCGGCGCGTGCGCGGCGGAGGCGAGCTCGTTGATCAGCTCGTCGACGCGCTGGCGACGTGGGTCGGTCAGATGGAACGCGTGGCCGTCGAGATCGCGCTCGTGCGCGATGTGCTCGAGCGCGCCGACGACCCAGTCGACCGGCACGACGTTCGTGTCACCGAGGTCCGGCGCGAGCAGCGGCGCCCACTGCGGCAGCAGCTGGCGGGCGCGCTGGATCGCCTTGAAGAAGTAGTACGGCCCGTCGATCTTGTCCATTTCACCGGTGCGCGAGTCGCCGACGACGATCCCCGGCCGGTACACGCGCCACGGCACGTACGGCTGCTCGCGCACGATCCGCTCGGACTCGAACTTCGTGCGGTGGTACGGCGACGGGAGCTTCTGACCCTCGTCGAACATGTCCTCGGTGAACAGCCCCTTGTACTCGCCGGCGACGGCGATCGAGGAGACGTGGTGGAGGTGCTCGGCGTCGACCGCGCGCGCCAGTTCGACCGCATGCGTC
>DATHND010000153.1:0-24700 GCA_035486335.1 Solirubrobacteraceae bacterium | reverse complement strand
CCGCACGATACGAAACAAGCGCAAGCGCGCTGTCTGCCAAGCGCGCGCCCAGAGGAGATACGGCCACAAGCACAAGTTGAAAACCACGACCAGGCAGTCGTCGCGAAGGAGCCCGAAATGACCGCTTCCAGAGCTCCGTTTCCGAGCTTGGGCGAGGACGCGCGTAAGCCCTCCGGGCATACCGGCGCTATCGCTTTCGCGAGCAGGCTGAGCGTGGTCCTTGCGCTCGCCTTCGCGCTGCTCGGGGTGGCCGCCGCCGCGAGCGCGCTTGCCGCGGAACCGTCGGCGCGGTGGAGCGTCAGGTCAGTCCCATATCCCAGCGATTTCTCGGCGACCGCGGACAATGCTCGCTGCGAAGCGGAATCTCCGGGATTTTCGTACGTCATCTGCGACACCTACATGGTGACCGCGACGAACGTCGGGAGCAACCCGACCCTCACCACCGCCGTCACGTTGAAAGACTCGCTCCCCGCCGGGCTCGTAGCACGACGCGTGTCGCTTTTCCTGAGTAGAGCGGCGGGCCAGGACGTGGGCCCGGAATACTGCACCACGACCCCGGTGCAATGCGTGCTGACGAACGCCGGTTCGAATAAGCTCCTGCCCTTTAAAGAAGACGAATCGGTGAAAATGTTCGTATCGGTGCTCGTCAAAGAGCCGGCTACTGCGGGCACGCTCGTCAACGTCGCGTCGGTCTCCGGCGGCGGCGCGCCCGAAGCCACGACGGAAGCGGAGAACACGCTCGAACGCGGCGCCCCGGGGTTCGGGCCGAGCCTGTTCGAAGCTCCACTGTTGGGCGTCGACGGGCTGGCGGACGCCCAGGCGGGCGATCACCCGTATGAGCTCGACACCGTGTTCGGACTCGCGAGCACTTTCCGCGAAGTGCCCGAAGCCGGTGAAAAGGCGACCAGCGTCGAAGACGTCCGCGACGTGATCGTCGACCTCCCCGCGGGAATGGCGGGCAGCGGCGTTTCCGCGGCCAGGTGCACTCTGGCCCGCCTGTCCTCACAGGGGCCCAAAGGCGAACTCGGCAAGTCCGGGTGCCCGACCGACACGATCATCGGCCATCTGCGGACGGTGCCCGAATCGGAAGCCGCGGCGAACAGCCCGCTCTATAACCTGCTTCCAAGCAAGGGCTATGCCGCCGAGCTCGGCTTCGTCGACGTGTCCGGAGGTACGCACGTCCTCTACGTGACCCTTGCCCCGACGCCCTCTGGATATGTGCTTCGAACGAGCACGAAGGAAATCCCGCAGCTCACCCTGCGCGAAGTGATCGCTGACATATTCGGCGATCCCGCGGCGCGCGACAAATCGGGCGAACAAACGCCACCGACGTTCACCAACCCCGAGCACTGCACCGGCGAACCGCTCTCAACCACGATCCACATGGACTCCTGGCAGCACCCGGGCCCAGACAACCCCGACGGCACCCCCAACCTCTCAGACCCGCGCTGGTCCTCGGCCAGCTATCAGTCGCCCCCGGTCACCGGTTGCGAAGCGCTCGAAGGGCTGTTCGAACCCTCGATCGCCGCCGCGACGAGCTCCTCGAGGGCCGACTCGCCGACGGGGCTCGACGTGAACCTCGCCGTCCCCCAGCGCACCGGCGCCGAAGAACTCGCCACCCCCCCGTTGCGAGACACGCTCGTCACGCTGCCCGCGGGCGTCACCGTCAACCCCTCATCCGCCAACGGCCTGCAAGCTTGCTCGCTGGCGCAGATCGGGATCAGCGGCTCGGGCGTGCCCGACGCGGCCCCGCCGAGTTGCCCCGACGCCTCGAAGATCGGCACCGTCACACTGGAAACGCCTGCGCTGCCGATGGAAGCGTGCAAGGGCCAGACCAGGCCGCTGCAGGAATGCCCAGAAGCCTCCGAACGCGAAAAGACCCCCCTGACCGGCTCGATCTACGTCGCCAAGCAGGCCGAAAACCCCTTCGGCAGCCTGCTCGCGATCTACATCGTGATCGACGACCCGCGCACCGGCGTGATCGTCAAGCTCCCCGCCGAAGTCAAACCGGACCCGAGCACCGGCCAGCTCACGACGCTCGTCAAGGACACCCCGCAGTTCCCCTTCTCAGAACTGCGCACGCACTTCCTCGACGGCGCCACCGCCCCACTGCGCACCCCGCCGACGTGCGGCGCCTACACGCTGACCTCCGAACTGACGCCGTGGTCTGCGCCGCAGTCCGGTCCGCCCGCGACGCCGTCGAGCTCCTTTGAAATCACCGAAGGCCCCGGCGGCGGCTCCTGCGCGCACAGCGCCGGCGAGGAGCCAAACGCACCGTCCTTCCAAGCCGGCACGAGCAACCCGGCCGCCGCTGCGTTCAGCCCCCTGCTCGTGCACCTCAGCCGCGACGACGGCTCGCAGAACTTCAGCCAGGTCTCCGTCACGCTGCCGCCCGGCGCGAGCGGCAAGATCGCCGGCATCCCCAAGTGCTCCGAGGCCCAGATCGCCGCCGCGCAGGCGCGCGGCAACCCCGGCGAAGGCGCGCTCGAGGCCGCCAGCCCGTCCTGCCCGGCGAGCTCGAAGATCGGCACCGTCACGGTCGGCGCCGGCGCGGGGCCGAACCCCTTCTACGTGACCGGCGACGCCTTCCTCGCCGGCCCCTACAAGGGCGCACCGTTCAGCGCGGTGTTCATCACGCCGGCGATCGCCGGCCCGTTCGACCTCGGCGTGGTCGTCGTCCGCGCCGGCCTCTACATCAACCCGACGACTGCCCAGGTGACGACCACCTCAGACCCGCTCCCCACGATCCTGCAAGGCATCCCGCTCGACATCCGCTCGATAACGGTCGACGTCGATCGCCCCGAATTCACGCTGAACCCGACGAACTGCACGCCGATGTCGGTGACGGGCGCCGAGGTCTCCACGCAGGGCCAGGCCGCGTCGCTCTCGACGCGCTTTCAGGTGGGCAACTGCCAGAGCCTGCCCTTCCGCCCCAAGCTCACGGCCTCCGCGGCCGGCAAAGGCAGCAAAGCCAACGGCACGACGCTCGCCGTCAACGTCGACTCCGCCGGCCTCGGGCAGGCGAACATCGCGAAGGTCGCGCTGACGCTGCCCAAGCAACTGCCTTCGCGCCTCTCGACGATCCAGAAAGCGTGCGTCGAGGCCGTCTTCGACGTAAACCCCGCGGCCTGCGATGAAGGCTCGCTGATCGGGACGGCGAAGATCCGCACGCCGCTGCTCGAGACCCCCCTCAGCGGCCCCGCCTACCTTGTCTCCCACGGCAACGCGGCCTTCCCCGACGTCGAGTTCGTGCTGCAGGGCGAAGGCGTCACGCTGATCCTCGACGGCAAGACCGACATCAAAAAAGGCATCACCTACTCGCGCTTTGAAGCGACGCCGGATGCGCCGTTCACGACGTTTGAAACGACGCTGCCGGCCGGACCCCACTCCGCGCTCACCTCGAACGTGCCTGAAAGGGAACACTTCAGCCTCTGCAAGGCAAGGCTCGCCATGCCCACGGAAATCGTCGCCCAGAACGGCGCGGTCATCAGGCAGACGACGAACGTCGCGCTCACGAACTGCCCGAAGGGCAAAGCACCGACCCGCGCGCAGAGGCTTGCCGCGGCGCTGAAGGTCTGCAACAAGAACAAGGACAAGAAGCGGCGCGCCGCCTGCCGGCGGTTGGCCCGCAAGCGCTACGGCCCGGCCAGGGCCAAGCGTGGGTCCAGGGCCAAGCGGTAGCTCGGCGGGTGTGGCCGCGGCTGCCGGCGCCGTACGCTCGCCCGGCGCAGAAGCGCGCCTGCTCGCCGCCGTCACGGAGCTGTGCGCGCGTGACAGCTACCCGGCTCTGACCGTCGAGCGGCTGCGCGCGGCCGCGGCGGTGAGCCGAGCCACCTTCTACCAGTACTTCTCGGACGTCGAGGATTGCTTTCTGAGCGCCCAGCGGGCGCACTCGGTCGAGCTCGCGCGAGAGGTCGCCCATGTGGATGCGCGCGACCCGCGCGACCCGCGCGAGCTTGCGGCGCTCGATGCGCTGGTCGAGTTCGTGATCCGCCGGCCGCAGGTGGCGCTGCTGCTCTCGCGCGAGAGTCTCGCGGCGGGCCCGGCCGCGCTGCGCGAGCGCGAGGCGCTGATCGCGGCCCTCGGGCGGCTCACGCGTGCCACACCGCCCTCTGCCGCCGCGGTCGACCTGCCGTCGAGGATTCTCTTTGGCGGTGTTCTCCGGTTCCTCTCGATGCAGATCGCCAGCGGGCCTGTCACACCGGCGCTGGTGGACGAGATCCGCCAGTGGTCGCTTTCCTTCAAGCGATCGAGCGCGCTTTGCCGAAGCGAGGAGCTGCTGCCGCGCTTTCCGGAGACGGCCGGCCGTGCGCCCCCCCGTCCGCCCTCGACGCCGCGCTCACGACCGGCGCGCGAGCGTCTGTTGCGCGCTACCGCCGCCGCGATCCTCGTCCACGGCTACCGGGCCATGACCGTGGCCGACATCGTCGCGGGCGCGGGCGTCTCGCGCCGCCTCTTCTACCGGCATTTCACCAGCAAGCGCGAGGCCTTCATCGCCTGCTACGAGACCGCCTTCACGCAGACGGTCGCAGCCAGCGCGCCGGCCTATTTCAGCCCCGGCGCCTGGCCGCAGCGGGTCTGGGACGCCGCGCGCGCCTTCACCGGCTTCTTCGCCGCCGAGCCGGCGTTTGCACACCTCGGCTTCGTCGAGTGCTACGCGCTCGGCTCGAGCTTCCTGTCCCGCGTGCACGACACTCAGCTCGCGTTCACTCTCTTTCTCGAGGATGGCTACCGCCAGCGGCCGCACACGACGCTGCCTCGCTCCTTCTCGGCGCTGACGGCCGCGACGATCTTCGAGGCGGGCTTCCTCGCGTGCCGCGGTGGCGCGAGCCTCTACATGCGCCGCATCCAGCCGCTCGTCGTCTACATCGCGCTCGCGCCGTTCATCGGCTCCGAGCAGGCCCAGAGCTTCCTCGAGGGAAAGCTTCGTGCCGGTAACGCGGTCACGTCGCGGCGCTAGCCCCCGGGACGGTGGACGGGTGTGCGAGGTGACGGGCACGGCTCACTCATGCTTGCTGCACACGCTGTCTGGCGGTCGCCGGTCCATAGGTTCCAGCGCCCGCCCGCGCAGCGGGTCTTCCGGCGGCGTGTGCGCCCGTTGCTTCGGCGATCGGCCGCAACCGACACCACCGGTGTTCAGCTTCTCCGCGTCCGTCCTGATCGACTCGCTACCGCGCGGGATCGCCCGCGCGTGATGACGATCGATTGACAGGAGGTTCATGTTGATACATGCAAGCAGTTCTTCACACGACGCCCGAGCGCGGCTTCGGCCGCTCGCGGCCGCCGTCGCGCTCGCGGCGGCATTGTGCGCGCTCTGCGCCACGATGCCGGCTCTGGCGGCGGCGCTGCCACCCGAAAACACCGAACTGCCGGCGGTCTCGCCTCACGAACCGTGGGAAAAAATCGAAACCGTGGCGTCCAAGGGCGCCTGGACGAACAACCCTACGAGCTATGAATATCAGTGGCTGCGCTGCAACCTGACGGGCGGGGCGTGCGAACCGACCGGCTCCTCGTTTGAACCAAAGCGGCACGTAGTGGTCGCGGCCGACGCCGGACACAGCCTGAGGATCGAAGTCACCGCGACGAACAGCTCGGGCTCGACAACCGCGAAATCCGAACCGGCGCCCGTGCTCACGCCCGGCGCTGTCACGTTCTACGGCAAACCCGAACACAAACCGAACTCGCTCGTCGCGGGACCCGACGGAAACGTCTGGTTCACCTCCGCCGACGGGCACGTGGGCAAGATCTCGCCGGCAGGTGTGGTCACGAACGTCGCCACGCTCGCCGCTGGATCGGAACCGACCAACATCGCCGCCGGACTGGAAGGCGAACAAGCGCTCTGGTTCGTGACCAAACAGTCGAAGCTCAACAAGGTCACGACCGCGGGCGCGGTGAGCGAAGTGGCCCTCAGCGGCGAACCGATCCACGAAGCGGTCGGCATCGCAGCGCAACGAAACGTCGACATGTGGGTGGCCGAGGGGTCTGAAGAAGATATCGCCCAGATCAGCCCAACGGGCGCAGTCACGCAGCATCACCTCGCCGCGGGCTTCGTCGCGAACGGAATCGCGTATGCGAAGTCGCAAAACGCGATGTGGGCCACCGCCTCCTCGGTCGTGGGCGATAAGCTCGTCCAGCTGAAGTCAACGGGCGAAGTCAGCGAATTCGCGGACCCGGGCGCGGGCGAACTCCAGGGGCTCGTCAGTGGCTACGACGGGTCGGTGTGGTTCCTGCACGGCGCAAGCTCGATCGAGACCGTCAGCAGCAAAGGGGCCATCACCGCACACAAACTCCCCGAAGGCTTCGCGGCCTCGCGTCTGGCAGGCGGCGCCGATTTCCGGATTTGGTTCAATGACACCCCACTCAGCTTCTTCGGATCGATGACAACGGAAGGGGCATTCACTCAGTACTGGCACGAATCGATCGCGCCGGCGCTGATGGCGGCGACCCCCGACGGCCACGTGTGGTTCGTCAACACCGAAGGCGTGATCGGGAAGTTCTCCGTCTAGTCGCTTCGACGCGGTCCGGGACGACCGGACGCGGCCCGGCGGGCCTCTGGGGACTGCCCAGAGGCCCGCTCCGGTTCGCGCGAGCGCGCGTCTGACCGGAGCTCGGGCCTGCGGACGGGCCTGACGCTCGGACGGCTTGACACTAGTACCGTACGACGATGGGCGTGGAGAGGGGTGCGCGGGCCTGCGCTGCCCGGTGGCCGGTGTCGCTGGGGGGAGCTCTGCTCGTGCTGGCGGTGCTCGGCTGTGCGCCCGCGGTTGCCACGGCCTCCGAAGCGGCGCCGCGGTTCGGCCTCAGTGGCTTCGCCGCGCTGCTCGTCGGCCCCGGGGGCGAACCGGCGACCCTGGCCGGCGCCCACCCTGACGAACTGGCGATCGGGCTCGGCTTGAACAGCGTGGTCAGGGAAACCCCCGAAGGCGAAGTCGGGGTGACGAGCGTCGAGGACCTGCGCGACGTCGTCATCGACCTGCCAATCGGGCTCGCCGGCTCGGCGGTGTCCGCGCCGACCTGCACCCTCGCCCGGCTCTCCTCCCCTGGCGAACAGGGCGAACCGGGGGCGTCAGGTTGCCCGCAAGACACGATCGTCGGGCACGTCGAGACCGAACCCGCGACGGGCGCCGCCCACATCGACGGCCCCTTGTACAACATCGTGCCCGAGCGCGGCGTGTTCGCCGAGTTCGGCTTCGTCGACGCGTCCGGGGGCTCGCATGTCCTCTACGCCGGGCTCGTCCCGTCGTCGGCGGGGTACGTGATGCGGATCGAAAGCCGCGAACTTCCCCAGGTCGCGCTCACCGACTTCACCGCTGAAATCTACGGCGATCCCGCGGCCCGCGACGGTTCGAGCGAGACGCCCGCGCCGACGTTCACCAACCCCGCGGCGTGCGACGGCGAGCCGTTGAGGACGGACGTCCACATCGACTCCTGGCAGGCGCCCGGCGCTCGCAACCCCGACGGCACGCCCGACTTCTCAGATCCCAACTGGGTGTCGGGCACCTACGAAGCTCCGCCCGTCACCGGTTGCGAGCAGCTGCGCTTCCAGCCGACGCTCGCCGTGCGCGCCGAAGCGAGCCAGGCCGACAGCCCGACCGGCTTGGAGGTCGATCTCGAAGCGCCCGAGAGCGAAGGCGTCGGATCGCTGGGGACGCCGCCGTTGCGCGACGCCGCCGTGATGCTCCCCGAAGGGCTGACGATCGACCCCTCCACGGCCAACGGCCTGCAGGCCTGCCCGTTGGCGCAGGCCGGCATCTCCGCTTCGGGCGTCCCAAGCGCCGCCGCCCCGCAATGTCCGGACGCGTCGAAGCTCGGCACCGTCGAGCTGGAAACGCCGGCGCTCGCGAGCGAAGTGTGCACGGCCGCCGGAAAGGCGCTCGAAGAATGTCCGCTGCCGTCGGAAAGGGCGAAGGCGCCGCTGACGGGCTCGATCTACCTGGCGACCCCTTTCGAAAACCCGTTCTCCTCTCCCGAGCACGCTGGCGGCTCGCCGCTGGCGATCTACGTCATCGTCGACGACGCGCGGACCGGCGTGCTGCTCAAGATCCCCGCCGAGGTCAGCGCCGACCCCGCGACCGGGCGCCTGACGATCGCGATCGACGACGGCCCGCAGTTCCCGTTCGGCGAGCTGAAGCTGCGCTTCTTCGGCGGCGCCGGAGCGTTGCTCGCGACCCCCGAAGCCTGCGGCGACTACACGGTCTCGACCGCGTTGACGCCGTGGTCGGCGCCGCAATCGGGCCCTCCGGCGACGCCGTCGAGCTCCTTCGAGCTGACCCAGGAGGCGGGCGGCGGCGCGTGTGCGAGCGCGCCGCCGTTCGCGCCGTCGTTCGCCGCCGGGACGCTCGAGAACCAAGCCGGAGGGTACGGCCCGTTCAGCGTGAGCGTCGCTCGCAAGGACTCGGAAGCGACTCTCGGCAGCATCGGCGTGACGCTGCCGCCGGGCCTGCTGGCGAACGTCGCCAGCGTCTCGCCGTGCCCGGAACCGCAGGCCGCGAGCGGCGATTGCGGCGCGCAGAGCTTGCTCGGGGAAGCGACCGTCGGCCTCGGAGCGGGCGCCGCCCCCTATTGGCTGCACGGCGGCAAGGTCTATCTGACCGCTTCGTACCACGGCGACCCGTTCGGCCTGTCGATCGTCCTGCCGACGCAGGCCGGTCCGCTCGTGCTCACCGGGAACGGCGGCCCCGGCCGGGAGGTCGTGCGCGCGGCGATCGCCGTCGACCCGACGACCGCGCAGCTCACCGTCCTGATCGATCCGCTGCCCGCGATCCTCGACGGGGTGCCGCTGCGCGTGAGGACGGTGAACCTCGTGCTCGACCGGCCGAGATTCATGCTCAACCCGACGAGCTGCAGCCCGCTGGCGATCGACGGGAGCATCGCGAGCGCTCGCGGCGCGACCGCAAACGTGTCGAGCCGCTTTCAGGCCGCCGACTGCAGGAGCCTGAAGTTCAAGCCGCGGCTCGCGGCGCTGACGTCGGGCAACGGTCAGTTCGCCGGCCACGGCGCGAGCCTGCATGTGGAGCTGACGACCGCCGACGGCCAGGCGAACCTGCGCTCGCTGAAGCTCGACCTTCCGCAAAGGCTCCCGGCGCGTCTGGAAACGATCCAGCGGGCCTGTCGCGAGGCGACGTTCGCGCGCAACCCCGCGAGCTGTCCGAAGGTCTCGGTGATCGGCAGCGCGACTGTCGCGACCCCGCTGTTCGCCCGTCCGCTGCGCGGGCCGGCGATCCTCGTCAGCTACGGCGGCAGAGCCTTCCCGGACATGGTGCTCGTCCTGCAGGCCGAAGGCGTGAGGATCGACCTGCGCGGCGCGCTGTTCGTCGATCGCCACAACGTCACCTCGACGACGTTCAGGACGATCCCGGACGTCCCGATCCGCCGTTTGGACCTGGTCCTGCCCGAGGGCAATCGCTCGGTGCTGGTTGCGAGCGCCGGCCTTTGCACGAAGAGGCCCCTGCGTATGTCCACGGCGATCACGGGCCAGAACGGCGCCCTGGTGAAGCAGACCGTGAAAGTCGCCGTCGCAGGGTGCGGACGCGAGAACAACAAGCGGCCCCGTGGCGGCGGCGGACCGCGGAAGAAGCGCGACTCGACGCGCAGCTGAGCGCCGGTTCCCGGCGGCGTCGTGTTTCAGTACCCCTAATTCCCCCGGATATCGGGCGAGCCGGCCCAAGCGGCATTTACGCTTGCGAGGCGTCGGCGCCGACCACTCTCGGACGGCGCGATTCCAACGTCGAGGAGAGCATTAGATGCCGGCCCAATCGATCGGTGCGACCCCTGCCGCGGGTGCGGCCGCCGACCCCGCCGTTGCGATCGGTGCGCCGCCTTGGTAGCCGTCGCGCCGCGTGCGCGCTGCAACGTCGAGGTTGCGCCCAAGCGATCGGCGAGCCGCGAGCGCGAGGACCGATCGACACGCGCCAGCATGGCGAATCTGCAGCACGCGCGGGTGCTGGCCGCGGCGACGGAAGTGATCGAAGAGCTTGGCTATGCGCGCATGACCGTGAGCCTGGTCATCGGCCGCGCGAGGGTTGCCCGAGGGACGTTCTACGAGCTCTTTGCCAATCGCGAAGACTGCTTCCTGGCGGTGCTTGAACGAGCGGTTGAACGGACGGCTCAGCTCGCCGCTGAGGCGTACGCGCAGGAGACGAGTTGGCGCAAGGGCATGCGCGCCGCACTCGAAAGCGTCCTCGTCTCGATGGAAGACGAACCTGGTCTGGCGCACGCGTGCGTCGTCGAAGCGCTTGCCGGCGGACCTCGAGTTCTCCGGCTTCGCGCGGCAACGCTGCGTGACCTGGCGCGGGTCCTCGACGAGGGACGAAACGCGTCGGCGGCACGCCGCGATCCACCGGCGATCACCGGCGAGGGCGTGGCCGGGGGGATCTGCTCGATTCTTCACAACAGGCTGTGCGAAGAGACCAAAAAGCCACTCACGGACCTCCTCGGTCCGCTCATGAGCATGGTCGCCTTGCCGTATCTGGGCGTACGGGCCGCTGATCAGGAGCTGAGCAAACCCGCGCACGGGCCGGCGCGAGTCAGAGCGCGAAAGGTGTCGCGCGGCGCCGAGGCGGATGTCCTGCGGGAGCTGACGATCAGGCTCACTTATCGGACCGCGCGCACGCTGACCGCGATCGCCGAAAATCCCGGCGCGAGCAACCGCGACATCGGATCCGCCGCGGGAATCGCCGATCAAGGCCAGATCTCAAAGCTGCTGCAACGCCTGGCGCGGCTCGACTTGATCGAGAACACGGGGCTCGGTCAGCCCAGTGGAGCGTCGAACGCCTGGTGGCTGACCGACCGCGGCAAGCGGCTGCAGAGGGCGGCGTGGGCGCGCTGAGGTGCGCCGGGGCGAGCACGCCAGCCATACCTTCGAGCAGCTGCTGACATGGCGAGGGAAGCTTCGATTTGGCTCTGCATTGGGCTTCCTTGGCCTGTAGCTCCCGATTTGCTCCCGAATGATGGTCAGAGGCAGGCGGCGTCTGCCTCTGAGTGAACTGGCTCTAAATAGTTGGATCGTCGGGTGCTGCCGCGAGCCCTGGCTTGACGAGGTCCTTGAGGTCGGCGCTCACGAGCATCCAATCGTGCTCCCGGGCGGTGGCGACGTAGGCGGCGTCGTAGGCGGTGAGGTTGTGCCTTATGGCGATCGCGATCGCGTCCTCGGCGAGTATCTGGTTGACTCGCGCGAGTGCTCCTTCGCTGCGCTTCAGCAAGGTCTGGGAGATTCGCGCTGCGACTTCGGGTCTGCCCTTGACGACGCCGACGACGTTGGCTACCTCGTACAAGGTGAGATCAAGCGCGGCGAGCGGTCGCGCCGGGTCGAGGACGAGGGCTCGAGCAGGGATATGGTACCTGTCCTGGGAGTCGACGGCGGCTATCCAGACGCTGGCGTCGAGGAGCAGCGTCAACGCGAGCGGCGGTCGGCGCGGATCAGATTCGTGGCATTTCCGCCCAAACGCACAGGGTCCCCGAGCAACGCTTCGATTCCAGATCGCTCCTGGTTTGCGCTGATATTCAACTCGCGTTCAGCGAGTTCCCGCAAGAAGCCGCTGCGAGTGGCACGCCGAGCACGTGCGTGCGTGTCGATGCGCTCCAGCAGATCCTCTGGTAGCGAAACCATGACCTTCGCGGAAGAGCGCTTCACCGGCATGGTCCGCCGTTTTGCCGCCATGGCCAGAGTATATCCAGTACTGCCAGGGATGGATCTTAGTGGCGGGGGGAGGATTCGAACCTCCGAAGGCAGAGCCATGTGGTTTACAGCCACACCCCTTTGACCGCTCGGGAACCCCGCCAAGGGCGAGCGTCAGTTTAGGGCGTCGTCCGCGTTCGGGTGCTCGCGCGCGCCGGCGGCGGCGGCGGCGCTAGGAAGCCTCGCGCAGCTGCTGCGCGTCGGGCAGCGTCTGCAGCTTCTTCAGCGTGCGGTTCTCGATCTGGCGGACGCGCTCGCGCGTGATGTTGAACGCGCGGCCGACCTCCTCGAGCGTGCGTGCGCGGCCGCCGACGATGCCGTAGCGCAGCTCGAGCACCTCGCGCTCGCGGCGCGGCAACGAGGCGAGCACGCGCGTGATGTTCTCGCGGCGCAAAGCGTCTGAGGCGATCTCGAACGGCGACTCGGCGGAGACGTCCTCGACGAAGTCGGCGAGCGCCGAGTCGTCCTCCTCGCCCATCGGCTTCTCCAGCGAGATCGGCTGCTGCGCGAGGCGCAGCACGTCGCGCACCTCGCGCACGTCGCATTCGAGCTCGACGGCGATCTCCTCGACGGTCGGTTCGCGGCCGAGCTGCTGGATCAACATGCGCTCGGCGCTGATCAGTTTGTTGAGCCGCTCGACCATGTGCACCGGGATGCGGATCGTGCGCGCCTTGTCGGCGAGCGCGCGACTGACGGCCTGTCGGATCCACCACGTGGCGTACGTCGAGAACTTGTAGCCGCGGCGATGGTCGAACTTCTCGACGGCCCTGATCAGGCCGAGCGAGCCCTCTTGGATCAGGTCGAGGAACGTCAGCCCGCGTCCGACGTAGCCCTTGGCGATCGACACGACGAGGCGCAGGTTGGCCTCGACCATGTGCTGCTTGGCGGCGATGTCGCCGCGCTCGATGCGCTTGGCGAGCGCGACCTCCTCTTCGGCGCTCAGCAGCGGCACGCGGCCGATCGACCGCAGGTAGAGGCGCAGCGAGTCGAGGCTCGGGTCGGCCGAGAGCTCGCTCTGCGCGTGCTTGAGCTCTCGCAGGCGCGCGCGCACGCCGCGCGTTTCCTCGTCGCGCTCATCGTCGTTCTCGTCCTCGTCAGGCTCGAGCGCGTCGTCCGGTCTCGAAGCGACGGGATCGACGCGGTCGGCGTGCAGCTCGGCCGCGGGCTCGACGTCGACGATCTCGACGCCGTGTTCCTCGAGATGGCTGAACAGGTCGTGCGCCTGCTCGCTGCTCAGCTCGGCCTCCTCGATCGCGGCCTGCAAGCTCGCGGCGGTCACGAAGCCCCGCTCGCGACCGCTCGCGAGAACTCCCTGCACCTCTTCCAGTTCGACCACGCTCTCCGTGGCGACCGCCGCAGCCTCGAACTTCTCGCTCAACCTGGACCCCCAGATCATCCGGCTCCGCCGCTTGATCGTCCGTTTGGCCGAGTGCGGATTGATACCAGAATCGACGGTCGCTCGTTCGGGTGTCTCGGATGGGCGTCCGGCGGCGGGCGCCCGCGCTACGCTGCCCGTCGTGCACGGGATCTCCTCCAGCGCCGCGCCGTCGGCCAAGGAGCGCTTCGGCGGTGACGTGCAGGCGCGCGCGCCGCGCGTCGCGGTCGGCCTGTCGCGCGTCGGCGTGACGGGCGTCGAGAAGGTCATCCGCATCCGCGACGAGCTGTTCTTCGCCCGCCTCGAGTGCTTCGTCGACCTCGGCGCCGAGCAGAAGGGCGCGCACATGTCGCGCTTCGAGGAGGTCGTCAACGAGGCGATCGGCGAGGTCGTCCTGAGCGAGTCGCCGTTCCGCGCGGAGACGCTCGCACAGCACATCGCCGAGCTCGTGCGCGCGCGCCAGCAGGCCGAGCGCGCCGAGGTGACGATCGCGGCGCGCTACCCCGAGCACAAGCCGGCGCCTGTCTCCAACATTCAGACGCAGGAGATCTACACGCTGCACGGGCGCGCCGTCGCGTTCGCGCACGGCACGCGTCGAACGGTCGGCGTGTCGGCGACGGGCATGACCGCGTGTCCGTGCGCGCAGGAGCTCGTCGCGGCGCGAGCGCGCGAGCGCCTCGCCGAGGACGGTTTCAACGAGGCCGAGATCGAGCGGATCATCGATCGCGTGCCGGTCGCGACGCACAACCAGCGCGGCCTCGCGACGTTGCAGATCGGCTGTATCGAGGAGTGCGTCGAGGAGATCGACGCGTCGACGCTGCTGGCGATCGCCGAGTCGAGCATGTCGTCGGAGATCTACGAGCTGATGAAGCGCTCCGACGAGGTCGAGGTCGTCGAAAAGGCGCACCGGCGCCCGCGCTTCGTCGAGGACTGCGTGCGCGAGATGATCGCCGGCGTCGTGCGCGAGCTGCCGCAGCTCGACGGCGCGAGCTTCGTCTCGGCGCGCCAGGAGAACCTCGAGACGATCCACCAGCACAACGTCGTCGCCGAACGCCACGGGACGCTCGCCGAGCTGCGCGCCGAGCTCGAGTCGGGCGCGCCGGCCGCGCGCCAGACGAGCCTCGAGCGATGGCTCGACGCCGGCCGGCCTGACGCTTAGCCGCGCGCGCCGCGCGCCTGCGCCTGCGCCATCTGGCGGCGCAGGTCGAAGAAGTAGTCGAGCCCGGAGAGGACGGTGACGGCGACGGTGACGTAGAGCAGCAGCGAGACCGACAGCGGCGTGCCGTGCACGGCGATGACGGCGAGGATCGCGGCGATCTGCAGGCACGTCTTGACCTTGCCGAGCAGGTTCGCGCCGGCGACGACGCCGTACTGCGCGGCGCCCATCCGCACGACCGTCACGGCGAGCTCGCGCGTGATGATCACCATCGCGATCCACGCGGCGAGGCGTTGCAGCGAGACGAGCGCGATCAGCGCGGCGACGATCAGCAGCTTGTCGGCGAGCGGGTCCATCAGCTTGCCGAAGTTCGTCACCGAGCCGCGCGCGCGGGCTAGATAACCGTCGATGAAATCGGTGAGTGAGGCGAGCGCGAAGACGACCGCCGCGAGCACGTCGCCGGCCGGCGTGTTGCCGAGCAGCGCGACGACGAGCACCGGCACGAGCATGATCCGCAGGACGGTCAGCACGTTGGGTAGGTTCAGTGGGAACATCGAAACGCACGATATCCGCGACGCGAAAGGAGCGCTCGATGAACACGCGCACGCTTGGGCCGGACGGACCGGCGGTCTCCGAGATCGGGCTCGGCTGCATGGGCATGTCGGCGTTCTACGGCGCGGCCGACGAGAGCGAGGCGCGCGCGACGCTCGCACGCGCGCTCGAGCTCGGCTGCAACTTCCTCGACACGGCCGACATGTACGGGCCGTACACGAACGAGGAGCTCGTCGGCTCGGCGATCGCGTCGCGTCGCGATGACGTCTTCCTCGCGACGAAGTTCGGCATCAGGCTCGCCAAAGCCGACGATCTGATCAACCGCACGATCGACGGCGGCGCCGCGTACGTGCGCGAAGCGTGCGACGCGTCGCTGCGGCGCCTCGGCACGGATCGCATCGACCTCTACTACCAGCACCGCGTCGACCCGCGCACGCCGATCGAGGAGACCGTCGGCGCGATGGCCGAGCTGGTCGCGGCCGGCAAGGTCCGCCATCTCGGCCTGTCGGAGGCGAGCGCCGAGACGATCCGCCGCGCGCACGCCGTGCACCCGATCACGGCGCTGCAGACCGAGTACTCGCTGTGGACGCGCGACGTCGAGGCGGAGATCTTGCCGACGCTGAACGAGCTCGGGATCGCGCTCGTCGCGTACTCGCCGCTCGGGCGCGGTTTCCTCTCCGGACGCTTCACCTCGCCCGACGAGCTCGATCCGAGCGACTACCGCCGCCACGGTCCGCGCTTCACCGGCGAGAACCTGCAGCGGAACATCGTGCTCGCGCAACGCGTGCGCGAGCTCGCGGCCGAGCGCGGCGTGACGCCGGCGCAGCTCGCGATCGCATGGGTGCTGCACCGCGGCGAGCACGTCGTGCCGATCCCAGGCACGAAGCGCGTCGCCTACCTCGAAGAGAACCTCGCGGCGGCCGACGTCGAGCTGAGCGACGCCGACGTCGAGGCGATCGCCGCCGCGCTTCCGGCCGCCGCCGGCACGCGCTACCCGGAGGCGATCATGGGGCAGGTCAACATCTGAGGCCGGCGCGTCGGCTCGCTGTGCGCGACGCGCCCGCTAGGGTGGCGTCCATGCCACTGATCCCGATGGTCATCGAGCGCACGGCGCGCGGCGAGCGCGAGTTCGACATCTACTCGCGCCTGCTGAACGAGCGGATCATCTTCGTCGGCACACCGATCGACGACCAGATCGCGAACCTCGTCGTCGCGCAGCTGTTGCACCTCGAGAGCGCGGACCCGGAGAAGGACATCTCGATGTACATCAACTCGCCGGGCGGCAGCATCTACTCGGGGCTGGCGATCTACGACACGATGAACTTCGTCAAGCCCGACATCGCGACGATGTGCGTCGGCGTCGCGATGTCGATGGGCTCGCTGCTGCTCGCCGGCGGGACGCCGGGCAAGCGCGCGTCGCTGCCGAACTCGCGGATCTTGATCCACCAGCCGTCGGCGGGCTTCCAGGGGCAGTCGACCGACATCGAGATCCACGCGCGCGAGATCCTCAACGTGCGCCAGCGGATCGACGAGATCTACGCGAAGCACACGAACAAGCCGACGGAGGAGGTCCGCGCCGACATGGAGCGCGACCGCTTCTTCACGGCCGAGCAGGCGAAGGAGTATGGCCTGATCGATCGCGTGCTGCAGAGCCACTGACGCAACCGCCGGCGCTCGCCGCCGCGGTCCTGGCGGGCGACTATGCTCGCGACGGACGATGTCAGCCCTGACCCCGTTCGAGCGCGTTGCGCTGCTGGCGATCGCGCTGCTGACGGCGCTCGCGGGCGTCGCCGACTACGGGGCGTGGACGCCGGTGCTGAGCTTCGCGCTGGCGACGCTCGCGCTCGCGGGGCTCGCGTGGATCGTCTCGTTCGCGACCGGCCACCTCGGCGACCGCTTCGGGCCGGGCGTGACGGGGATGCTGCAGTCGACGCTCGGCAACCTGCCGGAGCTGTTCGTCGTGATCTTCGCGCTGCAGAAGGGCGAGCTCGTCGTCGCGCAGACGGCGATCGTCGGCTCGGTGCTCGCCAACGCGCTGCTCGTGCTCGGGCTCGTGATCGTCGTCGGCGCGCGCCGCTCGCACGACGGCGTGATGCGCTTCTCCAAGCGCCTGCCGCGTGACACGGCGACGCTGCTGCAGGTGACGGTGTTCATCATCGTCCTGCTCGGCCTCTCGCTCGGCTCGCACGACCCGGCGAGCCACCACGTCAAGGCGATCTCGATCGTCGGCGCGATCTGCCTGCTCGGTGTGTACATGACATGGGTCGTGCCGTACCTGCGCGCCGACACGGCGCCGGGCGAGCCGCACGATGATCCGAGCGCGAGCGACGGCGAGGGCGGGGGAGACGCGGCGCCCAAGCGCGCGCCGCGCCGGCGCGAGCTCTCGCTCGCGCTGATCCTCGCGCTGCTGCTGCTCGGCGGCGGCGCGTCGGCGTTCGTCTCGGACTGGTTCGTCGCGGCGCTGCAGCCGTCGATCGACACGCTGCACATCTCGCAAGCGTTCGCCGGGCTCGTGATCGTCGCGATCGCCGGCAACGCGGTGGAGAACGCGGCGGGGCTCGTGCTCGCGTGGAAGGGGCGCTCGGACCTGGCGATCTCGGTCGTCAAAAACTCGGTCGCGCAGATCGCGGCGTTTCTGTTCCCGGCGCTCGTGCTGATCTCGCTGGCGCTGTTGAGCACGCTGACGTTCTCGCTCGCGCCGGTCTACATCGGCGCGCTCGTGC
The DNA here is from genome assembly GCA_035486335.1 of Solirubrobacteraceae bacterium. Classification (GTDB taxonomy): domain Bacteria; phylum Actinomycetota; class Thermoleophilia; order Solirubrobacterales; family Solirubrobacteraceae; genus Palsa-744. The sequence goes on along the minus strand of DATHND010000153.1, from coordinate 7,217 downwards.
TGACCGTGCTCGCGCTCGCGCAGATCACCGGCGACGGCGAGGCGGTCGAGTTCGAGGGCTGGTCGCTCGTCGCGCTGTACGCGATCCTCGCGACGTTCACGCTGTACGAGTGACGTCGCCGGCGCGCCCGGGCTGCGCGCCGGCCGGCGCGCACCGCCGGTGCGTCCGTCAGCCGCCGCTGAGCGAGATCCGCCCGACGCCGCAGCCGCCGCCGGCGCTGTGCAGCTGGGCGGCGCTCGGCGGATCGTCGGTCAGCAGCTGCGGCACGCTGACGGCGCGCAGACGCTTGCGCTGCAGCGCCGCGAAGATCGCGAGCAGCGCGCGCACGGTCTGCCCGCGATTCTCGTGCATCAGGATGATCGCGCCCGGGCGCAGCGCGCCGATCACGTTGCGTTCGATCTGCGCGTAGTCGGCGCCGAGCGAGTCGCCGCTGTCGACCGTCCACAGGACCTCGAGCAAGCCGTGCGCGCGCGCGATCGAGTCGATCCGCGCGTCGTGCGCGCCGTACGGCGGGCGGAACAGAAACACCGGACCGCCGGAGGAGCGTTCGAGCGCGGCCTGCGTGTCGACGATCTGCCGTTCGGCTTCGCTCGGCGCGATCGCGGTCAGCTCGGGGTGCGTGAACGTGTGATCGCCGACCGCGCCGATCGCGCGCTCGGTGCGCATCGCTCCGGGCACGAGCGAGATGTTGCGACCGACGACGAAGAACGTCGCGTGCGCGCCGTGCTTGCGGAGCTTCGCGAGCACGAGCTTCGTGTACGGGCCGGGGCCGTCGTCGAACGTCAGCGCGACCTCGTCGCCGCGCGGGCCGGCGCAGTAGATTGGCCGCGCGAGCGCGATCAGGCGCCGGATCTCGCTCGATTCACCGTCGCGCGCGCCGCTCGCCGTCGCCGCCGCGCCGCGCGCGCGAGTCGCGCCGCGCGGCTTGGCCGAGCCGCTCGCCGTCGCGGCGGCGCTCGTACGCGGCGGTCGCGCTTTCGACGCGCCGCCGGCGAGCAGCACGACGAGCGCGACGCACGCCGCGAGCACGCCGACGCTCGCGAGCAGCGTCGCGCGGCGGCGGCGGATCTGCGCGCGCCGGCCACGGCGTTCGTCGGGCTCGCGAGCGCCTGCGCGCCGTCGCGGCGGTCGCGGCTGCGCTCGTCGCATCGCGCCACCGTAACGCTCCGTCGGCTGCGCGTGTCGCATGCGGCGTGAGCGCGCTAGACTGCTCTGCACCTCGCGCTTGGGCGGGGTTTTTTCTCGTCCAGGCCCGGAATGTCAACCTTTTACGCAGGGATAACACATGGCCCGCGGAGACGTTCGGATCGCTATCACCCTCGCCTGCGAGGAGTGCAAGCACCGCAACTACCAGACGAACAAGAGCAAGCGCAACAACCCCGACCGGATCGGGCTGCGCAAGTACTGCCGCTGGTGTCGTAAGCACACCAGCCACCGGGAGACTCGCTAGCGCGGGAGCGCTGCCGTGGCCCGTGACCGCAAACGTGCAAAGCAGCGCCGCGAGCGCCGCGCGCCCGGCTCGCGCCGACCGCCGGCGAGCCAGCCGACGCGCTCGGAGGTGCCCGGCGCGCTCGACCACGCCTCGGGCGAGGCCGACGAGTTCGAGGCGGCGCTCGTGCGCGGCGCCGACGGCGTGCCGGCGCCGCCAGACGCTGCGGCCGACGCCGAGCTCGACAGCGAGCCGGTCGCGGACGGTGAGGTCGACACGGATCACCTCGACGAGCGCGAAATCGAGGCGGAGGCGCTGTCCGAGGGAGACATCGGCGCCGACCAGCTCGAGGAACCGCCCGACAGCACCGCGCGCCGTGCACCCGGCGGCGGCGGAGGACGTGGCGGCGTCACGCCCGAGCAGGCATCGGGCGCGCCGATTCGCGGCGGTAACCGCGCGATCGCGTTCCTGCGCGCAAGCTGGGCCGAGCTCCAGCGCGTGCAATGGCCCGACCGCCGTCACGTCACGCAGGCGACCGCCGTCGTGCTCGGGTTCGTCGCGATCGCCGGCGCCTACCTGGGACTCGCGGACTTCGTCGCCAAAGAAATCGTCGAATTCATCCTCTGACGGTTCGCGCCCCGTCGTTCGCAATCTTTCGTAACGCCTACAGGAGCCTCTTGAATGTTTCGCTGGTACGTCGTCAACACATACTCCGGTCACGAGAACAAGGTCAAGCACAACCTCGAGCACCGCGTCGTCTCGCTCGGGCAGCAGCGCGCCGTGCGCAACGTCGTCGTGCCGACCGAGTCGGTCTCGGAGATGAAGGACAACCAGAAGGTGACCGTCGAGAAGCGCACGATGCCGGGGTACGTGCTCGTCAACATGGAGCTCAACGAGGACTCGTGGGGCGTCGTCAAGGGCACGCCCGGCGTGACCGGCTTCGTCGGCGCCTCGCAAGAGCCCGTCCCGCTGACGCAGGTCGAGGTCGACCGGCTGCTGCACAAGGAGGTCGCGACGGCGACGCGCACGCGCGCGCAGTTCACGATCGGCGAGTCTGTCAAGGTCGTCTCGGGGCCGCTGTCGGACTTCTCCGGCGAGATCTCCGAGATCAACGACGACGCGGCGAAGCTCAAGGTGCTGGTATCAATCTTCGGCCGGGAGACCCCGGTGGAAGTGTCGTTCGATCAAGTGAAGAAGCTCTAGCGATGGCGAAGAAGGTTCTGACGACGATCAAGCTGCAGGCGAACGCCGGGCAGGCGAGCCCCGCGCCGCCGGTCGGCCCTGCGCTGGGCCAGCACGGCATCAACATCATGGAGTTCTGCAAGGCGTTCAACGCGCAGACGCAGAGCGAAACGGGCACTGTCATCCCGGTCGTGATCACCGTCTACGAGGACCGCACGTTCACGTTCATCACGAAGACGCCGCCCGCGGCCGTGCTGATCCGCCAGGCGATCAAGATCAACAAGGGCTCGGGCGAGCCGAACCGCGTGAAGGTCGGCACGATCACGCAGAGCCAGCTGCGCGAGATCGCCGAGCGCAAGCTCGCCGACCTGAACGCGCACGACGTCGACCAGGCCGCGAAGATCATCGCCGGCACAGCCCGCAGCATGGGCGTCGAGGTCGCTGCCTCGTGAGCGTCAAGCACGGCAAGCGCTACGCCGAGCACCTCGGCAAGGTCGAGCGCGAGCGCGAGTACGAGCCGGCCGAGGCCGTCGCGCTCGTGCGTAGCCTCGCGAACGCGAAGTTCGACGAGTCGATCGAGGTGCACGTGCGCACGGGGCTCAACGTCCGCCACGCCGACGAGCAGCTGCGCGGCACGATCGCGCTGCCGAACGGCGTCGGGCGCGACGTCAAGATCGCGGTCTTCGCGCAGGGGCCGAAGGTCGCCGAGGCGGAAGGCGCCGGCGCCGACGTCGTCGGCGGCGACGATCTGGCGAAACGGATCGAGGACGGCTTCGACGACTTCGACGTCGCGATCGCGACGCCCGACATGATGTCGGTCGTCGGTCGCCTCGGGCGCATCCTCGGCCCGTCGGGCAAGATGCCGAACCCGAAAGTCGGCACCGTCACGATGGACGTCGCGAAAGCCGTCGAGGAGTCGAAGGCCGGCAAGATCGAGTACCGCACCGACCGCACGGCGATCGTCCATCTGGTGATCGGCAAGGCGAGCTTCGACGACGCGCGCCTGCTCGAGAACTACGCGGCCGTCGTCGACGAGCTGATCCGCGCGAAGCCGGCCGCCGCGAAGGGCCGCTACCTGCACTCGATCACGCTGACGTCGACGATGGGGCCCGGCGTCAAAGTCGATCCCAGCCGCACACGTGACATCGTCGACGACGGCGCAGCCGTCGCGGCGTAGCGGCACGGCTCGACACAGTCCCGACACCCGACCAGGCGCCACGCTGCCGTGCTCGCCGGGTGGGCCCCGTCGGCCGGTGAAGCGGTCGTACGATCGCCGCCGAGCTGACGCGTTCAAGCTTCGCGCGCGGATGCCGAGAAGGCTGTGTGAGGGTACCTGTCAAGCATGTCTCCGACGCTGCGCTCGTCGCGGTCGCGCTGCTGATCAGCGTCCACGCTGCGCTCGCGGCGCCGATGGCCGGCGACTACCCGGGCGACGGAGGTCCGGCGCTCGCCGCGCTGCTGCACGGCAATCTCCAGGCGTTCGCGAGCGCGACGCCGGCGATGGGCGATCTATCGCTGCTGATTCGAGCGCCGTTCGCGGCGCTTGCGTACGTCGGCCGGCCGACCGAGCTCGAGATCTATCGCTGGGGCGTGCTTCCGTGCGCCCTCTCCGTGGCGGTCCTCGCACTGTGGCTCGCGGGGATCGCGCGCGCACGTGGGACTGGCGTCGTCGGCCAATGGGCGATCGTGCTCGTCGCGCTCGTCAATCCGCTCGTCAGCTCGGCGATCGCGCTCGGGCACCCAGAGGAGCTGATGACATCGAGCCTCTGTGTCGGCGCGCTGATCGTCGCGCTGGACGGGCGGATCGTGTCGAGCGCTGTGCTGCTCGGGCTCGCGCTGGCTTGCAAGCAGTGGGCAGTCGTCGCGGTCCTGCCAGTGCTGTTCGCGCTCGAGCGCGGTCGAGTCCGCGCGCTGCTCGGTGCGCTCGCCACGGCCGCGATCGTGACGGTGCCAGAGGTCGTCGGCGCGCCGATGAGCTACCTGAACAACCAGCTGTTCCTCGCCCGTGGCGAGTGGCGCGTTCCGTCGACGTCGTCGTGGTGGTGGCCGATCGCGCCGACCAGAGTTGCGCACGTGCTGCGCGACGGAAACACGGTTGCCCTGACCTACCGCCGTCTGCCGGCGATCGCCGATTCGTTGCATTCGCTGATCGTCGCCGTCGACGTGCTCGTCGTCGCCGTCGTCGCGCGCGCTCGCCGGCTGCCGCTGCGCCGAGACGACGCATTCGCCCTGATGGCGATCGTGATGCTGTTGCGCTGCACGCTCGACACCGAGACGATGCCCTACTTCCACACGGCGCTGCTGCTCGATCTGCTCGCCTGGGACGCGCTCGCGGGCGAGCGGCTGCCGTTGCGTGCGCTCGCCGGCGCGGCTGTCAGCTACGTGCTGTTCGAACGCCTGAGCGCAGGCCCGATCGAAGCCTCGAGCTTGGCGTACGCGGCTGCGACGGTCGTCGCTCTGCTGCTGTTCGTACGCACGCTCGTCGCGCGCGCGTCGAGCCCTGTGCGCCCACTGCCCAGACGCATGGCCGCCTCCGCGTAGCCGCCTGCACGCGCCGCGCCTCGCGCCGCTACACTCACGCCACAAGCGCACCGCCCGAGACCCCCGGCGTCGCCGTCGATCTTCGATCGACGGCGGAGAAGACCGGGGCAGGTTGGAGCGAGTCGGAGCGGCCGTTCAGCCGCGCTCTCTCGTCTGCCGGCACGGGCAACGCAGACCACTTCGAGAGCGACGGATAAATGAACCGAGACCAGAAGGCCGTGGCGATCGCCGAGATCGCCGCCAGCATCGATGAGTCCCACGCGATCTTCGCCGTCGACTACCGCGGCATCTCCGTGCCGCAGGTCGCCGAGCTGCGCGCGAAGCTGCGCGAGGCCGACGCGACGTTCAAGGTCGTCAAGAACTCGCTGACCGAACGCGCCGCCGACCAGGCCGGCGCGGAGACGCTGAAGGAGTACCTCGCCGGCCCGACCGCGCTGACGTTCGTGCGCGGCGACGCCGCGACCGCCGCGAAAGCGATCGCCGATTACGCCAAAGCGACGCAGCTGCTTCCGTTCAAGGGCGGCATGATGGACGGCGCGACGCTCGACGTCGAGCAGCTGCGCTCGCTCTCGCGCCTGCCCTCGCGCGAGGTCCTCTACGGCCAGCTCGTCGGCGTCGTCGCCTCGCCCGTCGGCGGTCTCGTGCGCTCGCTCAGCGCGCTCGTCGGCGGCCTCGCGTCGGCGCTCGGCCAACTGCGCGAGAAGAAGGAGTCCGGCGAGATCCCCGCGGGCGAGCCGCCCGCCGCAGAGGCTGCGCAGGCGCCGGCAGCGGAACAGGCGTCGGTGGCAGAGGCTCCCGAGGCGGAGCAAGAGGCGACGCCCGCGGCCGAGGCGCACGCGAGCGAGGACAAAGCTGAGCCGGCGAGTGAGCCGGCGCAAGACGACGACCAGCAGGCGGACGCATCGGCCGAGGCCGAGCAGGACCCCGCCGATGCGAAATCCACCAAGGAGGACTGACGAACATGGCAACCAGCACGCAGGATTGGATCGAGGAGCTGAAGGGCATCTCGGTGCTCGAGCTCGCCGAGCGGATCAAGGCGCTCGAGGAGGAGTTCGGCGTCTCGGCCGCCGCCGTCGCGGCGCCCGTCGCGGCGCCCGGCGCCGGCGGCGGCGACGGCGCGGCGGCCGAGGAGGAGAGCGGCACGGTCGACGTGATCCTCGCCGGCGCGGGCGACAAGAAGATCCAGGTGATCAAGGTCGTGCGCGCCGCGACCGGCCTCGGCCTGAAAGAGGCGAAGAGCCTCGTCGATGAGGCGCCGAAGCCGGTCAAGGAGGGCATCGAAAAAGACGAGGCCGACAAGCTCAAGCAGGAACTCGAGGAGGCCGGCGCGAGCGTCGAGGTCAAGTAGGGCTGCGCAGGCCGTCGGAGCGCCGCGGCTTCGCGGGCGACCCTCCGTCGGTCTGCTGCGCCCGGCGCTCGCCGCTTGCTCACGCGCCGGGCCGAGGCGTCCGTCTTCGCGGGCGTCTTTAAGTTTCGCTCACATTCGCCGATTTTCCGGTAAAGTGCCGGACGCTGGCCAATAGCCGCAGCCGCCCGGAAGGACCGACGTCGCGCCACATACGCGGCCGTCGAGGGCGGGGTCCGTGAGCGCCGGTGGCCCACTTCAGGGCGACGATGACCTGTGCTATCTTGACGAGTCGCGCTTCGGCGCCCTCCTCTGCCCGTCTCTCGCCCTCCGAAGGAGTCGTTTCTTGGCCGCTGCAGATGCTCTCCGGACGCGCCGCACTTTCGCGCGCCTCGACAAGACCGTTGACGTACCGAACCTGATCGACATACAGCGCCGCTCTTTCGCGTGGCTGACCGACCCCGAGAAGGGTGGCCTGCGCGAGACGATCGACGACATCTCGCCGATCGAGGACTACACAGGCACGCTCGCCGTGGAGTTCGGGGAGTACAGCTTCGATGCTCCGTCGGTCGACATCGCCGAGTGTCGTGAGACCGATCGCACGTTCTCCGCGCCGCTGTCGATGACCGTCCGATTCATCAACCGCGACACGGGCGAGATTCGCGAGCAGCGCGTCTTCATGGGTGACTTCCCGCTCATGACGCCCGCCGGTACGTTCCT
>DATHND010000152.1:0-12057 GCA_035486335.1 Solirubrobacteraceae bacterium | reverse complement strand
GAGCTCTCGTGGGACGCCGACAATGGCGTGCCGCTGCGCACAGCCGTCTACTCCTCGACCAGCTCCGCGCCCGTGCTCGAACTCGCCGCCAGTGAAATCTCGTTCGGGCCGGTCGCAAGCTCTGTGTTCGAGTTCACGCCGCCGGCGAACGCGAAGGTCGAAGAAGTCAAGCTTCCGAGCGGTTCCGCAAACGACGCAAGCGGCGCGGGCGGCAAGGAACACCCGAGCGTGACGACGCACGGCAGCGGCATCACCGCCGTCAACGTGCTCGAAAGCAAAGTCAAACCGGGTGAGAAGGAACCGAGCCTGCCCGAAGGGCTGCAGAAGGTCAAACTCGACGCGACGACGACCGCGACCGAGCTGCCGACCGCGCTCGGCACGCTGCTCACGTTCGAGCGCTCGGGCGTGCGCTACGTGCTCGGCGGTGCGATCACGCCGGCGCAGATCGAGGCAGTCGCGCGAGGCCTGTAGCGTGAGCGACGCCGCGCCCCCCGTCAAGGCGCGGGGGTTGGTCAAGCGTTATGACGAGGTCGTCGCGGTCGATCACATCGACCTCAACGTCCGCGCCGGCGACGTCTACGGCTTCCTCGGGCCGAACGGCGCCGGCAAGACGACGACGCTGCGGATGGCGCTCGGGTTGATCACGCCGAGCGAGGGCAGCGTCGAGCTGTTCGGCCGCGACCCGATGCGCCACGGCGCCCGCGCGCTCGAGGGCGTCGCCGGGTTCGTCGAGGCGCCGCGCTTCTACCCGTACCTCGGCGCGCGCAAGAACCTCGAACTGCTCGCCGCGCTCGATGGCGGCGGCGCGGCCGAGCGGATCGCCGAGGTGCTCGAGATCGTCGAGCTGGCGCCACGCGCGAAGCACCGCGTCGGCGGCTACTCGCACGGGATGCGCCAGCGCCTCGGGATCGCCGCGGCGCTGCTGCGCCGCCCGCGCCTGTTGATCCTCGACGAGCCCGCGACCGGCCTCGACCCGGCCGGTATGCGCGACATGCGCCTGCTGATCCGCCGTCTCGCCGACGAGGGCATCACCGTGCTGCTCTCCAGCCACCAGCTCCCCGAGGTGCAGGAACTGTGCGACCGCGTCGCGATCGTCGACTCCGGGCGCGTCGTCTACGAGGGGGCGCTCTCCGACCTGCGCCGCCAGGGCGGCGCCGGCTACAAGCTGCGGACGACCGACGATCCGCGCGCGCTTCAGATCGTGCGCGAGCAACCGTCGCTCGAGCACGCGAGCGCAGGCGAGCACGGTCTCGCCTTCCAGGGCGACGAGCACGCCGTCGCCGAGCTCTCGCTCGCGCTCGGGCGCGCCGGCGTCGGCATCCTCGCCCTGACGCCCGAGCTCGCGACGCTCGAGGATCTGTTCTTCCGACTGACCGAGGGCGCCGCCGGCGACGGCGCGAGCGCTGTCACGAGCGCCGGCGCGGCCGCCAACGGTGCGGACACGCAGACGCCGGCGCAGATCGCATGAGCGCCACGACCTCAGCGCCCCCCGCCGCCGCGCCCCCCGCCGCGCTCTCCTCCCGCCGCGGACACCGGCCCGGGACGCCGACCGTCCTGCGCTGGGAGCTGCGCAAGCTCGTTTCCCAGAAGCGCACGTACCTCGGCTTCGCCCTCGCCGTGATCCTGCCGCTGATCTTCGTGATCGTGCAGAACCTGCGCGAACCGCACGACCACGGACGCGGCAGCGACAGCATCTTCGCCGCGCAGATCACGCAATCCGGGCTTGCGACGCCCGTGCTGATGCTGCTGTTCCTGTCCGTCTTCATGCTGCCGCTGATCTCCGCGCTCGTCGCCGGCGACATCGTCGCCAACGAGGACGGCAACGGCACGCTGAAGACGATCCTCACGCGCTCGGTCGATCGCGGCCAGGTGTTCGCCGCGAAGACGCTCGCCGCGATGCTCTACGCGACGATCGCCGTCTATCTCTCGGCCGCCGTAGCGACCGCCGCCGGCGTCGCCTCGTGGGGCTTCAACAGCATCACGACCTTCTCCGGCACCGTCGTATCGGCGCCGAAGGGCCTGCTGCTCGTGTTCGCCGCCAACACCTGCTATCTGATCCCGCTGCTCGCCGTCACGAGCGTCGGCGTGCTGCTGTCGACCACCACGCGCAACAGCGCCGCGTCGGTCGTCGGCGCCGTCGGAATCGTGATCCTGCTGTTCATCATCGCCCAGATCCCCGGCCTCGAAGGGATCAAGCCCTACCTGCTGACCGAACAGTTCGAGAACTGGCACGGCCTGCTGCGCACGCCGACCGACTGGTCGCCGATCTGGCACTCGCTGTGGGTCTGCGCCCTCTACATCGCCCCCTGCCTCGCCGCCGCCTACCTCGTCTTCCTGCGCCGCGACGTCGCCGGGGGTTGAACGAAGCTCAGCCGCAAGCGAAGCGACAGGTGTGGGTGTAGATTGGGTGTAGTACACCCATCTTGCTACCATCGACGTATGAAGACGATCCAGGTTCGCAACGTCCCCGATGACGTTCATCGCACGCTACGCACGCGCGCCGCCGCGGCAGGCGTCTCGTTGTCGGACTTCGCCCTCGGCGAGCTCGAGCGACTGGCTGAACGTCCGCCGGCCGCGGAGGTCTTGCTCCGTGCACGGTCACGCCCCGGTGGAGCGCGAAGTCAGGACGTGATGGCCGCGCTCGACGCGGTTCGCCGCGAACGTGACTAAGCGGTGCTCGTGGTCGACTCCTCGGCGATCCTCGAGGCGTTCGCCACGGTCGATCCGCCTGCGCGCCTGCTCGAACGCCTTGCAACCGACGCCAGCCTGCACGCGCCCCATCTGATCGATACGGAGGTGCTCAGCGTCCTTCGGCGCATGACGATTCACGAGACGATCGGAGCCGAGCGCGCCGAGCTCGCTCGCGCCGACTTCGACGACCTCGGGCTGATTCGCTATCCCCACCAGCCGCTCAGCAGCCGAGTCTGGGAGCTGCGCCACAATCTCAGCGCGTACGACGCGACGTTCGTCGCGCTCGCCGAGGCTCTGTCCGCTCCGCTCGTGACGTGCGACAGACGCCTAGCTTCCGCCACGGGCCATCGCGCCGAGGTCGAGTTGTTCGCCGTCGCTCGCGCTTGATCAATGTCCGTCAGCCGACCGACGCCGCCTGCTCGACCTCAGAGAGCTCGACCTCGCCCATCAGCCGCCGCGCCTCGCGCGGGTCGATCAGCCCCGCTTCGAGGCGGCCGGTCGACTCCGCGCCGCACGCGACGCCGAGACGCAGGCACTGGTCGGGCGCCCGACCCTCGTAGCGACCCGCGACGTAGCCGGCGAGGAACGCATCGCCCGAGCCGCGCGCGGCGATCGGCTCGCGCGGCTCGATGCGCGCGCGTTTGGTGTGCGGCTGGCCGTCGAGGAGCGTCTGCGCGAAGCACCCGTCGGGGAGCGTCATGATCGCCTCGCGCGGGCCCATCGCGGCGATCTCGCGGACGACCTGCGCGCGCTCCTCCTCGCCCGAGAACTCGTGCCCGACGAGCTCCTCGGCCTCGAGCACGTTCGGCGAGACGACGTCCGGCTCCGCGCGCACGGCCTGGCGCAGCGGCTCGCCGTCGGTGTCGATCACCGTCGTGACCTCGATCCGCGCGAGGTCGTGGATCAGCCCCGCGTACACGTCCGGCTCGACGCCGCGCGGCAGCGAGCCGGCGAACACGACGATCGCCGCGCCGCGCGCGAGGTACAGCAGCTTGTCGCGGAACAGTTCGGTCTCTCGCTCGGAGACCGCGGGGCCGCGTTCGTTGATCTCCGTCTGCTCGCCGGTCGTCGGGTCGAGCACCGACGTGTTCGTACGCGACTCGTCGCGGATCCGCACGAAGTCGTTGAGGATCGACTCCTCGGTCAGCTGCTCGACGATGTGCGTGCCCGTCGCGCCGCCGGCGAAGCCGGTCGCGATCACGGGCTGCCCGAGCGCCTTCAGCGTGCGCGCGATGTTGACCCCCTTGCCGCCCGCCATCGTGCGCTGCTCGACCGTGCGATGACGCCTTCCGAGGCGGAAGTTCGGCACCGACAGCGACTTGTCAATCGCCGCGTTGAGCGTGACCGTGATGATCATCCGAGCTCCTCGTCCACCTTCCCCGTCGGCACACCGCCGCCGAGCGCCACACAAGGCTAGCGGACGTTCGCGGCCGGATCGGCCGACAGCGCCCACGCCGCCTCGCGCAGCCGCCGCGCCGCCGCGCGCGCGGCCGCCGCCGGCTCGCCACCGGCGCTGCGGTGCGCGTCGACGATGCTGCGCGAGGCGCTCACGAGTCCGCCCGCGCGGCCCGGCGCGAACGCCGGCTCGAGCTGCTCGACGCGCCCGCCCTGCGCGCCGACGCCCGGCAGCAGGAACGGAGCATGCGGCATCAGCTCTCGCGCGCGCCGCAGATGTCGCGGCTCGGTCGCGCCGATCACCGCGCCGACGTCGCTCACGCCCGACTCGCCGACGCCGCCTGCGCCGAGCCGCGCGACGATCCCCGCGAGCCGCTCCCAGACCGCGCCGCCGCCCTGCAGCGGCAGATCCTCGACGTCGCTCGCGCCCGGGTTCGAAGTGCGCACGAGCACGAGCACGCCAGCGCCCGTCGCGCGCGCGGCCGTCACGAACGGCTCGATCGCGTCGACGCCCATCAGCGGGTTGACCGTCGCGAGATCAGCGCCGAGCCCGCCGAGCTCGCCGAACGGCGTCTGCACGCCGCCGAACAGCGCGCCGGCGTACGCGCGTGCGGTGACGTCGATGTCGCCGCGCTTGCCGTCGGCGATCACCAGCAGCCCGCGCTCGCGCGCGTGCGCCGCGACCGCTTCGAGCGCCGCCCAGCCGGGCGCGCCGAGCAGCTCGAAGCGGGCGAGCTGCGGCTTTACCGCGACGCACTCCGGCGCCGTCGCGTCGATCACCGCGCGACAGTGCTCGAGCACCGCGCGCGCCGCGCGCTCGCCGGCGCCGCCGTCAGCCCTTCCGGCGCCGCCCGCGACCGGCCACAGCGCCGCCGGATCGGGGTCGAGGCCGAGCACGATCTGTGACTCGCGCTCGGCCACTCGCCGCGCGAGCCGCTCGGCGAACGGGCGCGCCTGGCTCAGCGGCCCTTCACCGCGCTCTTCAGGCCGCTGCCCGCCGTGAAGCGCGGCACGCGCGAGGCCGGGATCTGGATGCGCTCGCCCGTGCGCGGGTTGACGCCCGTGCGCGCGCCACGATCGCTCACGTGGAACTTGCCGAATCCCGCGACCGTCACATCGCTGCCGCGCCGCAACGCGTCCTCGACCGTCGCAAGCACCGCATCGACCGCGCGTGCGGCATCCTGCTTGGTCAGATCGGCGCGATCCGCCACCTGGTCGACCAGCTCGGACTTCGTCACCTGGGCCTCCTCCTTCGTAAACGGAAGGTCTCGACGCTAACACCACGCGCGGACGAGCGCCAGCCGGCCGCCGGTCCTCCGCATCCGCCAGAATGCGTGCATGACCGTCACGCGCATCGCCTGGCTCGTGACCGTGTTCGTCGCGCTGCTGACGGGGCTGTCGCTGCTGCTGAGCGGGTACAACGGCTACGCCGGGCTCGGGCTGGCCGTAGCGATCGCCGCCGCGATCAACCTCCTCTAAGCGTCCGCTCGCGTCCCCTCGAGCCACGCGATCAGCGCGCGCGCCGCCCGCCCGCGATGGCTGATCGCGTCCTTCTGCGCGTCGCTCAGCTCGGCCATCGTCAGCCCCCGCTCGCCCTCGTCCGGAACGAACGCCGGGTCATAGCCGAACCCGCGCTCGCCGCGCGTGCGCGACGTCAGCGTGCCGGCGCAGCGCGCCTCGAACAGCCGCTCGTCGCCGCGTCGTGGATCGACGTACGCGATCGCGCAGACGTATTCGGCGGCGCTGCCCTCCGGCGCTTCGCGCAGCAGCTTCGCGAGGTTCTCCGCGTCGCTCGCGCGATCGCCGGCGTAGCGCGCCGAGCGCACGCCCGGCGCCCCGTCGAGCGCCGCCACCGCGATGCCCGAGTCGTCGGCGATCGTCGGCCGGCCCATCGCCGCCGCGACCGCGCGCGCCTTGCCGAGCGCGTTCTCCGCGAACGTCTCGCCGTCCTCCGGCGGCAGCTCGACGTCGTCGTCCAGCACGTCGAGCTCCCAGCGCCCGCTGTCCGCGCCCGCTCCGATCAGCCGCGCGAACTCGCGCGCCTTGTGCGCGTTGTGCGTCGCCAGCAGCAGCTTCACGCGCTCGCGGCCGCGGCCGAAGCTCGGGTCGCGGCGTCGAGGGCGAGCTCCTGCGCCGCGCGCAGCCGCTCGATCCCGCCGGCCGCGAGCGCGAGCAGCTCGTCCAGGTGCGCGCGCGAGAGCGGCGTGCGCTCGGCCGTCGCCTGCACCTCGACGAGCCCGCCGTCGCCGGTCATCACGACGTTCGCGTCGACCTCCGCGGTCGAGTCCTCCGAGTAGTCGAGGTCGAGCAGCGCACGACCGGCGACGATCCCGCATGAGACCGCCGCGACCGAGCCGGTCAGCGGCGAACGCTCCAGCGCGCCCCGCTCGCGCAGCCGCGCGCACGCCAGCGACAGCGCGACGTACGCGCCCGTGATCGACGCGCAGCGCGTGCCGCCATCGGCCTGCAGCACATCGCAGTCGAGGTAGATCGTCCGTTCGCCAAGCGTCTCCAAGTCGATCACGCCGCGCAGCGAGCGCCCGATCAGCCGCTGGATCTCGACCGTGCGCCCGTCCTGGCGCCCGCGCGTCGCGTCGCGCTGCTTGCGCTGGCCGGTCGACGCCGGCAGCATCCCGTACTCGGCCGTCACCCACCCCGTCCCGCGCCCGGCCATCCAGCGCGGCACGCTCTCCTCGGCCGACGCCGTGCAGATCACGCGCGTCTCGCCCGCCGAGATCAGCGCCGAGCCGGTCGCCGTGCGCATGAACCCCGGCTCGATCTCGATCGGCCGCAGCGCGTCCGCGCCGCGACCGTAGCTGCGCTCCGGCGCGCGCCCGCCGCTCACGCCGCCGCCTCGACCGCCGCCAGCTCGACGCGCTCGACCGCGCCGAGCGGCATCTGCAGAAAGCGCGTCGCCAGCCGCTCGAACGCCTCGACGTCGCCCGTGCAGAGGAAGCGGTAGTCGCCCTCGCCCGCGCGCGGGTTCTGCAGCGCGCGCGCGCTCAGCGCGTGCTCGACCTGGCGCGCGAGCGCCGCGCCGGAGCTGACGAGCGTCACCTGCGGGCCGAGCATCCGCTGCAGCATCGGGCTGATCAGCGGGTAGTGCGTGCAGCCGAGGATCACCGTGTCGACGTCGGCCTCGCGCAGCGGCGCGCACGCCTCGCGCACCGTCTGCACCGTGCGCTCGTCGAACTGCTCGCCCGCCTGGATCAACCCGGCGAGCTCAGCGCACGCGACCGCCGTCAGCGTCACGTGCGGGTCGATCGCCGTCACCGCCTCCTCGTACGCGCGGCTGGCGACCGTCGTCGGCGTCGCCAGCAGCCCGATCCGCCCCGTGCGCGTCGTCGCGACGGCCTGCGACGCCTCCGGACGCACGACGCCGAGCACGTCGACGCCGAGCGTCGTCTCGAGCATCCGCCGTCGCAAGCTCGGCAGCGCCGCCGCCGTCGCCGAGTTGCACGCGACGACGAGCAGCTTCGCGCGGCGGCGCAGCAGCTCCTCGGCGATCTCCGCCGAGCAGCGCGCGAGTTCCTGCGGCGTGCGCTCGCCGTACGGGAAACGCGCCGTGTCGCCGACGTACAGGAAGTCCTCGTGCGGCAGCTGCACGAGCAGCTCGTGCAGCACGGTCAGCCCGCCGACCCCCGAGTCGAACACGCCGATCGGCCGCGCGCGCGGGTCCGGCGAGTTGCGTTGAGTGCCGCTCACGCCGGCCATCATTCCACGCGCGCCAGCGCTGCAAGCGTCGCGCACCATCTTTCCCGGCCGCTACCGTCGGGCGCGTGCGCGCGCTCGTCGTCTCGAACATGCTCCCCGATGCCGCCCGCCCCGAGCGCGGCAGCTTCGTCCGCGACCAAGTCGCGGCGCTGCGCGCGCTCGAAGGCGTCGACATCGAGCTCTACGAGTTCGCGCCCGGCGCCGGCGCGCTCGCGCGCGCGGCGCGCGATCTACGCCGCCGCTTCGCCGCGCGCACCGTCCGCACCGGCGGCTTCGCCACCGGCGATCGCGTCGCGCGCGCCCCGTTCGACGTCGTCCACGCGCACTTCGGCCTGACCGCGTGGCCCGCGCGCGTCGTGCCCGCCGGCGTGCACGCGCTGACGCTGCACGGCACCGACCTGAGCCATCCGCGCACACGCCTGCTCACACGCGCCGCGCTGCCGGGCGTCGACCTGCTCGCGACCGTCTCGACGGCGCTGCTCGCGCAGCTGCCGCCACGCGCCGCACAGCGTGCGCAGGTGCTGCCGTGCGGCGTCGATCTCGACCGCTTCCGCCCGCTCGCGCGCCCGCTCGCGCGCTCCGAGCTAGGCCTCGACCGCGACCGCGCCTACGTCCTGTTCGCCGCCGACCCCGCGCGAGCGGAGAAGCGCTTCGACCGCGCGCGCGAGCTGGTCGCCGCACTCGACGCCGAGCTGCTGACGCTCGGCGGCGTCGCGCCCGCGCGCGTGCCGCTGTGGATCAACGCCGCCGACGCCGTGCTCGTGACCTCCGAGCGCGAGGGCTTCGGCCTCGCCGTGCTCGAGGCGCTCGCCTGCGACGTGCCCGTGCTCGCGACGCCCGTCGGAATCCACGAGGAGGCGCTCGCCGGCCTCGACGACGTGCTCTGCGCGCCGTTCGACGCGCCGCGCTGGCGTGTCGTGCTGCAGCCGCTGCTCGGCGCGGCCGACCGACCCGGCGCCGGCCGGCTCGCCGCCGGCCGCGCGCGCGCCGAGCGCTGGTCAGGCACGCGTATGGCCGAGCGCGTGCTCGCCGCCTGGTGCGCTTGCCGAGGAGCGCTCCGGGTAGCATGAGCTGGTCGTGGATCAGACATCTGCCACGAGTCCGACGGCCGCGTCCGCGCCACCGCAGCAGGCCGACACCCAGGCCGCGGCGCAGCCTGTCGACGCCGGATCCGCGCCTTCGCCGCCCGGCTTCGGCGCGCGCGGGCGCGTGCGCCGGCGCGTGCGCTTCCTGCGCAAGGCGCGCGAGCTCGCCTATCGCGACCTCGGCGGTCTCGTCTTCAGCCTGCATCGCTTCGGCCAGCGCAACGACTCGCTCGTGCTCGCCAAGCTCGCGACGTTGAGCCGGGTCGACGCCGAGCTGCGCACGCTCGAATCGAGCCTGTCCGAGCGCCAGCCCGTCACCGTCCTGCGCGAGGCCGGCGTCACCGCATGCCCGCGCTGCGCCGCGATCCACAGCGGCGAGGACCGCTTCTGCCCCAACTGCGGCCTTTCGATGAGCCGCCGCAGCGACCTGCCGATCGCCGGCGTGCCGCCGGCGGCCGCGCCGGCTCCCGCGACACCGACCGCGCCGCCGGCCGCCGCGCCCGCCGCGAGCGGCGCCCCGCCGACGCCGCCTGCCCCTGCCCCCGCCGACCGTCCCGCTCAGGTGAGCGGCGACGACCAGCCGACCGAGATCATCCGTCCGCGGCCCGGCGGATCGTGACGGTCGCGGCGACACCGGGCGAGCGGACCAGCACGAGCGGTCAGGCCGTCGCCGGGCCGCCCGCGCAGACGCCGCCCGCCAGCCCGACCCTCGCCGCTCCGCGCCGCGTGATCGAGGCGTGCCCGCTGTGCGGCGCGCCGCTCGACCCCGAACAGGACTGGTGCCTGAGCTGCGGTGCCGCCGCGCGCACGCGCCTCGCGGCGATTCCCAACTGGAAGGCGCCGGTCGCGACCGTCGCCGTGATCGCCGCGCTCGCGCTCGGCGTGCTCGCCGCCGCGCTCGTCAAGCTCGCCGGCGGCTCGGGCTCCTCGGCGACGAGCGCACCGAAGACGACGACGATCACGACCGCGCCAGCCGCCGCCGCGCCGCCGGCCGCGACGACGCCGACGACGGCGAGCACGCCCGGCGCGGGCCTCACTCAGGGCGCGAGCACGGCGACGACCGGCGCCGCAGTGACGCCGCCGGCGAGCGCCGCGACGCCCGGCGCCGCCGGCGCGACGACCGTGCAGACGGCGCCGGGCGGCAAATCGGCGACGACGATCACGCCGGCCCAGCGCGAAGCGCTGCGCCAGGCCGCGAGCCCGCTCGGGCTCAAATAGCGCTCGACCCCGAGCGCGCGCGCCGCCCCGTCGGCCGGCGAGCGACGCGCGAGATACGGTTCTCGCGATGTCCGCGCCTTCCGCCGCGGTCTCGCACGAGACCGACGTAGCCGTCGTCGGCGCGGGAGCCGCCGGGCTGTACGCGGCTCTCTGCGCCGCGCAGGAAGGCGCGTCGGTGGTGCTCGTCTCGGCGACGCCGCTCGCGCAGACCGCCAGCTACTGGGCGCAGGGCGGCCTCGCGGCCGCGCTCGCCGCCGACGACAGCGCCGAGCTGCACCTGCGCGACACCGAGGTCGCCGGACGCGGCCTCGTGCGCCACTCCGCCGCCGAGATCCTCGTCCGCGAAGCGCCCGAGCGCGTGCGCGACCTGCAGGCGCTCGGCGTGCGCTTCGACGCCGACCGCGAGGGTCGACTCGCGCTCGGGCTCGAGGGCGGCCATTCGATCAGGCGGATCGTTCACGCCGGCGGCAGCGCGACCGGTCGGCGCGTCGTGCGCCAGCTCTCGGCGCTCGTCGCCGAGCAGCCGCGCATCGTCGTGCTCGAGGGCGCGCGCGCCCGCGCGCTGTGGCGCAGCGACGGCCGCTGCTGCGGCCTCGTGTGCGACGACGAGCGCGTGATCGTCGCGCGCGCGGTGATCGTCGGCGCCGGCGGCTGCGCCGCGATGTGGGCGCGCACGACCAACCCGCCCGGCTCGCAAGGCGTCGGACTGCAACTCGCGCACCGCGCCGGCGCGGCGCTCGCCGACCTCGAGCTGCTGCAGTTCCACCCGACGGCCGTGATCGGCGTGCCCGGGCGCGAGGGCTTCCTCGTGACCGAGGCGATCCGCGGCGAGGGCGCGACGCTGCACGACGCCGACGGCGAGCGCTTCGTCGACGAGCTCGCGCCGCGCGACGAGGTCGCGCGCGCGATCCAGGCGCGCCTGCTGCAGACCGGCGCGCGCTCCGTCGGCCTCGACATGCGCGCCGTCGATCCGGCGCGCTTCCCCAACGTCGTCGGCGCGCTGCGCGAGGCCGGACTCGACCCGACGCGCGAGCTCGTCCCCGTCGCGCCCGCGGCGCACTACACGATGGGGGGCATCGTCGCCGACCTGCACGCGCGCTCGACGCTCGCCGGCTTGTACGCCGTCGGCGAGTCCTCCTGCACCGGCCTGCACGGCGCCAACCGGCTCGCGTCGAACTCGCTCAGCGAGTGCTTCGTGTTCGCCCGCCGCGCCGTAGCGCACGCGCTCGGCGAAGCAGCTCCAAAGCGCCCCGCCCTCGCGGCCAGCGCGCTGGAACACCTGCGCGCGCTGCCCCCACCGCTGCGCGCCGAACGCAAGACCCGCGATGAGCTGTGGCGCGACGCCGGCATCGTGCGCAGCGCCGACGGACTGCGCCGGCTGCTCGACAGCGAGCACCCGCTCGCGCGCGCGATCGCCCGCTGCGCGCTCGCGCGCGCGGAGAGTCGCGGCGCGCACACGCGCAGCGACTATCCCGAGCGCGACCCGGCGCTCGAGGAGCGCCACGCGGTCGTGCGCGGCATGCCACACGACGCCGACGCAGACGCCGGGTGCGACGATCGTGAGCGCGGCGACGAGTTGGCGCTCGACTGGCAGATTTGGCGCTGAGCGGGCCGCCCGAATCCCACCCGCGGACCCCGACGGGGGGTCGATTCATAAAGAGTCCTAAAAAGTTCCTCAGTTCTGCTTTATCCCGGTCTGTTGTGATCAGAGACGTGTTCATGCACGTAGAAGGAATCGGAGGCTCTCGGAGTCTCTGAGAACGGGGGGTGTGCTCCAACAATTGAAGAGGGTCAGGAGTAGCCATGTACCAGTTCAGCCGCGCCATCTACAGGGAGCTCGCTCCCGAGATCGCCCCTCCACCGCCTGGCGCCGCCGCCGCCTGTAACCACGCCGCCGTGCTGCGCGCGTGCGAGGCCGTCGTCGAGCGTCTTGCAACCGACCGCCACTACTTCG
>DATHND010000151.1:0-6111 GCA_035486335.1 Solirubrobacteraceae bacterium | reverse complement strand
GGCGTGCAGGCCGACAGCACGAGGCGCGTGTAGCTGACGTCGCCGACCGCCGCTTCGACGTCGCTCGGCGAGACGACGCGCGTGCCGAGCACCGTGTACGTGAAGCGCGCGTACGGCATGTCGAGCTCGATCCGATTGCCGGCACGCAACGCGTCGATGTGGCGGAACGGCGCCAAGTAGGTGGTCCGGTGCCCCGCGATCGCGGTCGTTCCGGCCATTCCTGGGAAGACCGTTTCCGAGTAGATCCCCGGACCGCTCTCCAGGTCGGAGGAGTCGGTGCCCTTGACGACGACGAAGTCCGCGCCGATCCGCGGAATCCGGATGCGCCCGACCGCGCTGCCGTCCGTCGCGCGTCCCTCGAGGCTTCCGGCGAGGTAAGCGACGCGGCGACGAACGTCGGCGAGGTCGACGAGCGCGCGCCGTTCGACGCCTGTAGGCGTCGCGTGTTCGACCTTCGCGAGCGCGCCGCTGAGGTGATCCTGGCGCAGTTTCGCGTACAGCGCCGAGAACGGCTCCTGCCAGACGAGCGTCACCGCCGCGTCGACCAGCGCGACCGCGCCGGCCACGATCAGCAGCACCGCGAGCGCGCGCAGCGCCTTGCGCGAGCGCGACGAGCGCCGCCGCGGGGAGAAGCTCGGCCCGCGGCGCGACGCGCGGCTCAATTCGACCTCAGGCATCGCTCACCCGATACGCCCTCGCCGGGTCATCGGCGCAGCGCCGAGCGCGTGCCGCCGAGCGAGCCCGGACCGGCGTACGTGAGCGGGCCTCGAATCGTGATCTCCTCGACATCGTCGTCGCCGTCCGCGAGCGTCGACGCTCGGGCGGTGACGGCAAGCATGAACGTCGCCGCGGCGCACCCGAGCGCGAGGCTCCACAGCAGCACGCCCGACGCCCCGACGTGGCCGCCGGCGAGCAGCAGCACGCCCATCCACGCCGCCTGGCCGACGCCGAGCCCGAGCTCCTCCGCGTAGAACGCCGTCAGCAGCGCCAGCGGCACGAGGCCGAGCGCGACGAGCGCGACGGCGAGCGGCGGGCGCGGGCGCAGCTCCGGCGAGACGATCAGCAGCCACACGTGCAGCGCCGGCAGCAGCAGCAGCGCGGCGAGCGGGTTGGCGATCCACACGACGACCGCGACCGGCAGCAGCACGAGCAGCATCGCGACCCCGGCGCCGTCCGAGCTCGGGCGCGCGCGCAAGCCGACGCGGCGCATCAGCATCGGCCACAGCAGCCACGCCAGCGCGAACACGAGCAGCGCCGCCGCCACGCTCGCCGCCGCCGAGGCGCCGAACGAGAGCCCCGCGGGCGCGACGGCCTCGCCGGGCGCCGCGCCGATCACGCCGAGCGCGCCGAGCATGAGCACGAACGCCGCCGTCAGCAGGAACGGCGCGGCGCACATCAGCGTCCACAGCGACCAGCGCGCGACCGACAGTCGCCGCCGGCGCGCGCGCGCGAGGCCGTCCGCCGCCACGATCAGCGGCGGCAGCAGCAGCGCGCCGAGCAGCAGCCGCAGCGCCCACGACGGGAGCGTCTTGCGCTGGACCTGCAGCCCCGTCTGCATCGCCGCCGGGAGTTCGGGTCCGGTGTCGAGCGCGTCGACCGCGGTCAGCACAGCGCGCCCGAAGCCTTCCAGCCGCGCCTCGCTGACCGGCGCGCGCGCGCGCGCGCCCGGTTCGCCGGACGCCTGGACGAGCACGGCCGGGATCCCGGCCGCGTTCAGCGGCCCCTGTTCGCCGACCGTCAACGGCAGCGCGAGGTGCGCGAGCTGCCCAAACCCGCTCGGCGAGCCGGGATCGCCGCCGGTCACCTGCGTGATCGCGTCCTGCACCGTCCGCTGCAGCTGCGCTGGCGCCGAGCCGAGCGCGTCCGAGAACGGCACGACGAACGGCTTGCGCGAGCGCGTGCCCGCGAGGTCGCCGAGCACGAGCGCCGCGTCGTACGGCCCCGGATCGCGCGCCGCGAAGTCCGCCGCCCCCGCGTCGCCGCCGCTGCCGCCGCTCGTCGAGACGAGCTCGATCGTGCGCTGCGTCTCGCGCGAGGCGAACACGCGCGCCAGCTCCAGCAGCGCCGCGGTGCCCGACAGCTCCGCGCGCGCGCCGACGCCGGCCGCGTCGCGGTGCGCGACGATCACGATCGGCGCCGCGCCCGTCGATCCCGGACGCTGTGCGATCACGTTTACGAGCGTGCGCTCGCCGTCGATCGTCTGCGCGTCGAATTCGCGCGTGTGGACCTGGAAGCCGCCGCCGGCCGTGCCGCCGAGGCCGCGCAGCGTCGCGGCGACGCGTTCCGCGAGCGCCCGATCGCCGGCGCCGCCCGGGCGGCGGTCGGGGAATTCGCGCGCGAGCGCGTTCAGTTCGGAGAACGCCAGCGATCCGTCGAACGCGTCCGGCGCGAGCGTCGAGCGCAGCGGCGTCGAACCGCCCGTCAACGAGAACGCTGCGACCGCCAGCGCGAGCACGAACGGCGCGAAGGCAGCGCGGTACAGACGCCCGTTGAGCATCCCTAGACGATAGTTCCACGCGCGGCCTCGCGTGAGCGCCGCAAACGCGCACGATGCGGGACGGCGCGAGCGCAAGCGACGCGCACGATCTTGGGTATCGTGCGGCCGCGTGCTGCAGCCCGTCGCCGTTGGCAACAAGACGCTCGCCGATTACACGCACATCTGCGGACGCGAGCTGATCGCCGAGATCCGCGAGCTCGCCGAGCCGCTCCAGGGCGACCGCGTCGTGCACATCTCGGCGACCGCGTTCGGCGGCGGCGTATCGGAGATCCTCTACACGCTCGTCCCGCTGATGCGCGACGTCGGGCTCGACTGCGAGTGGCAGGTGATCTACGGACGCGAGGAGTTCTTCAACGCGACCAAGCTGATGCACAACGCGCTGCAGGGCGCGCCGCAGGACCTCGACGAGGAGCAGTGGGCGACGTGGCGCTCCTACAACGAGATGAACGCGCGCGAGCTGTCCGCAGGGTGGGACGTCTGCCTCGTGCACGACCCGCAGCCGGCGGCGCTGTTCGGGCTCGTGCCGGAGAAGGCCAACGGTTGGGTATGGCGCTGCCACATCGACCTCTCGACGCCCAACGAGCAGACGATCGCGCGGCTGCTGCCCTACATCGCCGACTACCCGCAGACGCTGTTCCACATGCGCGAGTACGTCCCGTCCGGGATCAACGGCCACGTCAACGTCGTCCCGCCCGCGATCGATCCGCTGACGCCGAAGAACATGGCGCTCTCGCCCGAGGACGGCGCGTTCGTCTGCGGGCAGTTCGGAATCGACGTCGACCGGCCGTTGATCTGCCAGGTCTCGCGCTTCGACCCGTGGAAGGACCCGCTCGGCGTGATCGACGCCTACCGCGTCGTCAAGCAGTCGATGCCCGACGTCCAGCTGGCGCTCGTCGGATCGATGGCCAGCGACGACCCCGAGGGTTGGGATTTCTTCAACGCCACGATCGCCCACGCCGACGGCGACCCGGACATCCACATCCTCAACAACTTCAACAACGTCGGCGCGATCGAGGTCAACGCCTTTCAGTCGCACTCCGACGTGCTGATCCAGAAGTCCACGCGCGAGGGCTTCGGCCTGACCGTCTCCGAGGCGATTTGGAAGGCGCGGCCGTTCATCGGCGGCAACGTCGGCGGCATCCCGCTGCAGATCGAGGACGGCGTCACCGGCTTCCTCGTCTCGAGCGTCGAGGAGTGCGCGGCGCGCACGCTCGAGGTGCTGAAGGACCCCGCGCTCGGCAAGTTCCTCGGCCGGCGCGGCAAGGAGCACGTGCGCACGCATTTCCTCACGCCGCGCTACCTGCGCGACTATCTGAAGATCTTCAACGAGCTGAAGCAGCCCGCATGACCGGCGCTCAGGTCCCGCTGGTGCTCGTGAGCAACCGCGGACCGGTCACGTTCGGTCCCGGCGGCGAGATCCAACGCGGCTCGGGCGGCCTCGTGACGGCGCTGACCGGGCTGGCCTCGCACCGCGACGCGATCTGGATCGCATCGGCGATGAACGAGCATGACGCCGAGATCTCGCGACAGCGCGACGGCGCGTTCACCGTGCGCTCGCCCGACGGCGGCGAATACCAGGTGCGGCTGGTCGTCTCCGAGCCCGAGGCGTACGACCGCTTCTACAACGTCTTCGCCAACCCGATGCTGTGGTTCATCCAGCATTACCTGTGGGACCTCTCGAACGCTCCCGACATCCGCCGCGAGGAGATCGAGGCGTTCGAGTTCGGCTACAACGTCGTCAACGAAGACCTCGCGCGCGCGGTCGTCGAGCAGCTCGAGGACGCCGACGAGCCGGTCGTGATGGTCCACGACTACCACCTCTACACGCTCCCCGACCTCGTGCGCCGCGCGCGTCCGGACGTCTTCCTGCACCACTTCATCCACATCCCGTGGACGCAGCCCGACGCCTGGCGCGTGCTGCCGACGCGAATCCGCGAGGAGATCTTCAGCGGCCTGCTCGCGAACGACATCATCGGCTTCCACACGCGCTCCTACCGTCACAACTTCCTGCAGTGCTGCCGCGACCTGATGGATCTCGACGTCGACTTCGACGCCGGCGTCGTGCGCTTCGGCTCACGCGAGGTCTGGGTGCGGGCCTATCCGCTGCCGATCGACCACCGCGCGACGCGCCAGATCGCGCAGCGCGAGCGCGTCGGCGTCTTCGAGCAGGAGCTGCTGCGCCGCCGGCGCGACTTCCTGATCCTGCGCGTCGACCGCGCCGACCTGAGCAAGAACGTGCTGCGCGGCTTCTCCGCGTTCGACCTGTTCCTCGAGCAGCACCCCGAGTTCTCCGAGCGCGTCACGTTCATGGCGCAGATGATGCCCTCGCGTACCGACGTGCCGCAGTACGCCGAGTACCTCGAGGCGATCGAGGCGCTCGTCGCGGTCGTCAACCACCGCCACGGCACGCCCGACTGGATGCCGATCCAGCTGAAGCTGCGCGACGACCTCGAGGAGGCGATGGCCGCCTACAAGCACTACGACGTGCTGCTCGTCAACGCGATGTTCGACGGCATGAACCTCGTCGCCAAGGAGGGGCCGATCGTCAACGAGCGCGACGGCGTCTCGATCCTCTCCGAGAACACCGGCGCGCACGAGGAGCTCGGCGAGTACGCCTTGTCGGTCAACCCGTTCGACATCCAGGAGCTGGCCGACTCGATCCACGCGGCGCTGGCGATGGCGCCGCAGGAGAAGCGCCGGCGCGCCGACGGGCTCGCCGAGATCGTCACCTCGCGCGACCCCGGAGACTGGATCGACGAGCAGCTCGCCGACATCCGCGCGAAGGGTCGAACCCGCTAACCTTCCTCGCTCGGCGGCGCTCGGCGGCGCCGTCTTCGCATGACCTCTCCGGCTCCGACATACGATCTCGTGCTGCTCCTCGACCCGCAGGTCGAAGAGCCGGCGCGCGCCAAGCTGATCGCCGACACGCGCGCCGCGATCGAGTCCCAAGGCGAGTTGCTGCGTCACGACGACTGGGGCGAGCGCCCGCTGGCGTACCCGATCGAGCGCAAGGCGAGCGCCGAGTACCACCTGCTGCAGTTCCACATCGCCTCGACCGAGCTGCTCAACGGGCTCGATCGCACGCTGCGCCTCGCCGACGAGGTGCTGCGCTTTCGCATCGTCAAGCTCGCGCCCGGCGTTTCGGCGCCACCCGACATGTCCTCCGGGACAGGCGGCGCACGGCGCGGCGAGGCGGAGACCGACGCGAGCGAGTCGCGTCCCGTGACGCCCGCCGCCGCGAGCGGCGAGCCGCTCGGCGACGATCCTGCGCCGGCCGAGACGGGTGCGGAGGCCGAGTCCTCCGAGGTTCCCGTCGGCGACGCATCCTGACCGAGCCCGACGGACGCTGCACGCCGCGCGCAATTCCGCCGTCGGGCGTCGTCGCCATGCGTGGGCGCGTACTAAGATCGCGGGCGTGGGCTGGGCTGAAGACATGAACGACGGCAACGTCAGCCGCACCGACGTGCTGCGCGCTTCGCCGCCGATGTTCGAGTCGCGCGTGCTCGACGCGCTCTCGCGCGTGCACCCGATCGTGCCGGCGCTGATCTTCGTTCCGGGCATCGTCGCGCTCGAGGCGTGGGGGCTCTCGCGGGTCGGCGTCCTGCTCTCCGTCG
>DATHND010000150.1:0-22907 GCA_035486335.1 Solirubrobacteraceae bacterium | reverse complement strand
GCCGGCACTCACGCGCCGCTGCGATCTAACGATGCCATCCACCTCGCCGTCGCGCTCAGAGTCGGCGTCGATGAGATCGTTACTTACGACGGGGAGCTTATTGAGCAGGCGACGGCGGCGGGGTTGCGCGTGCTGTCCCCGGGCACCCATAGCTGAGCGCTCTTTCCTACCGCCTACTGCGCCCCGTGTTCCCAGGCTTCGAGATAGGGCAGCGGGTCGATCGAGTGTCCGCCGGGGGCCTGCCAGCCGCCGACCCACATCTCGAAGTGCAGGTGCGGCGCGGTCGCGTCGCCGGTCTGTCCGGCGAGACAGATCTGCGAGCCCGCCGCGACGGCCTGTTCGGCTTTGACGGCCAGCGAGCCGGCCTTGCAGTGCGCGAGCATGAAGTCGAAGCCGATCGCCGTGTGCTCGACGGCGTAGTAGCCGGCGCCCGCGGCCTGGTAGCTCGTCCAGCTGATCGTGCCGGCGAGCGGCGCGACGTCCGGTGTGCCTTCGGCCGTGAGGATGTCCTGGCCTTCGTGGATGTGGCCGCTGCGCGGCGCGCCGTAGCGGTTCTCCAGACCGCCGAAGCTGTGCGGCCCGGCGACTGGGAAGACCGCTCCGTCGGCGACGGTCTGCGCCGGCGTCGGCACGCCCGGTTCCGGTCCGGGTGCGGCCGCTACCGGCGCGGTCGGCGCGGGCGCCGGAGCGGGCGCGGCGACGGTCAGCGTCACGACGCCGGAGCTGTGGGCGGTGCGCGTGAGGCTGTTGGCGTGGTGGTCGTGCGCGCTGACGCCGACGTGGTAGCTGCCGGCGGACAGTTTCGCGCCGCGCGGCCAGGCGACGACGATCGTGCGGCCGGTGTGGGTCCAGCCCAGCTGCGCGACGAGCGCCGCCTTGCGCGTGCTGAGATCGTGGACGGCGACGGTCACGTCGACCGTCGCGACGTGCGGCTCGTCGATCCGCATCGTCACGCGCGGAGGCCTACCCGGGACGGAGGCGCTCGGCACGCTCAGGCTCGTGACGACGGGGTGCGTAACGGCGCTTGCGCGCGAGACGCCGTATTCGCTGCCGCCAGACTGCACGGCCGACGGCGACTGGACCTGCACGCCTCCGTTCGAGCTCGCATCAGCCGACGGCGAGAACAAGAGCATTGCGATGACCGCGATCAGCGCCGTGCGGAGCGTCGCGGCGCTGATCGGAGTCCCTTCCATGTGCTTAATCTCGGCACGCACGCGCCGGTCGAAACACATGCGCAGCGAATTGCACGCGGCGTTGCGCGCTACTCGGCTTCGAAGCTCGCGACGAGCGCGCGCTTGCTCACGCGGGGGATGAATCTACACAGAGGTCGCGCGCGGGCGTGCGACGAGCTGCTCCTCGACCGCTTCGACCGCCTCGTCGATCCGCTCGAGCACGCGCATACCGCCGCGCGAGCGCGGGAGCGAGCCGCCGACCGCCGCGCCGCCCAGCACGATCGGGATCTCGGGGTGCTCCGCGTGAAGTCGCTCGACGGCCCGCTCGAGCGCGTCGGCGTCCTCGCCGTCGGTCGCGCCGAGCACGATCACGTCGGGCGGCTCGGCGCCGACGCTAGCGCGCAGATCCTCGAGCGAGAGGTCGGTCTCGAGCGTGGTCTGAAAGCCGGCCGCCGCGATCTGGTCGTGCACCATCTGCAGCTCGAGCGCGTGCTCGTCGCCCTCGATCCCGGCGAGCAACACGCGCTCGCGCGTCGTCTCGGTGTTGCCGACCATGTAGCGGTAAAGCGTCGCCAGCACGCGGCGCGTGATCCCCTTGGCGAGCTTCTCGCGATCGGCGTCGATCTCGCCGGCGGCGCGCAGCTCGCGGATCCGCTGCAGCGCGGGCGCGATCACCTCGCCGTGCAGCGTCATCGCGGGGATCCCTTCCTCGATCGCCGTCGCGATCGCGCCCTCGGCGATCTCGGCGTCGCCGCGTTCGAGCGCCGTGCCGTAGGTCTCGAGCGTGCTCTCGGCGAGCTCGCGCGGATCGACGCGCGAGCGCTCTCGCGCGTCCGTGCCGGAGCTGTCGAGCACTTCCATGAACGCGTCGAGCAGGACCGGGTCGAAGTGCTGTCCGCGCTGTTCGCGCATCATCTGCACGGCCTCTTCGACCGAGAACGCCTTGCGGTAGACGCGGTCGCTGGTGAGCGCGTCGAACACGTCGGCGATCGCGAC
The DNA here is from genome assembly GCA_035486335.1 of Solirubrobacteraceae bacterium. GTDB lineage: Bacteria > Actinomycetota > Thermoleophilia > Solirubrobacterales > Solirubrobacteraceae > Palsa-744. The sequence goes on along the minus strand of DATHND010000150.1, from coordinate 20,739 downwards.
GATCCGCCCCTCGATCGGGATCGTCTCGCCGCTGAGACCACGCGGATACCCGGTGCCGTCCCACTTCTCCTGGTGGCTCAACGCGATCGTCGTCGCGAGCTCGAGGATCGACGAGGATGAGCCGCGCAGCAGCCGGTGGCCCTCCTCGGCATGCGTCTCGATGATCGCGCGCTCCTCCGCGGTCAGCGGACCGGGCTTCAGCAGGATCGCGTCCGGGATCGCGACCTTGCCGACGTCGTGCAGCGGCGCCGCGTGGCTCAGCCGCTCGCAGAAGTCGGGGTCCATGCCGATCTGTTCGGCGAGCAGCGTCGAGAGGCGCCCGATGCGCTCGATGTGAGCGCCGGTGTCCTCGTCGCGGAACTCGACCGCCATCGACAGCCGGCGTACGGTCTCGGTCTGCGCGACCTCGAGCTCGGAGAGCGCGCGGCGAAGCTCGTGCGAGCGTCCGTCGATCTCCTGCTCCAGCGCGCTGCGCCGGCTCTCGCCGACGCCCCAGCCGAACAGGATCGCCGCGAGGGCGAGCACGGCGAGGCAAACGATCTCGATCGCCGAGCTCGCCGCGAAGACCGCGCCGGCGGCGGCGGCGAGCGCGAGCACCGCCCACGGCGCCCACAGCAACGCACGGCGCGTGCCGCGACGGTCGCGATCGGGCGAGCGTCGCCCGCGCGTCGGCCTCGAAGGCTCCCGCTTCACGCCTCCGACCCTACCCTGCGCCGCCGTGGGCGAATCCTCGTCTCCGCCAGCGCGCCGACGCTGAGCGGCGCCGTCGTCGAGGCGAGTCTGTGACGCCCCGCGCCGGGCGGGTCGTCGGAAGCTGGCTTGGATGACTCCGCTCACACTCGCGATAACGGCAATCGGAAACAGTCGCGTGATCCCTGCAATCCCGCGGTCGGCGGCGGCGCCGAGCCGCTTGAGGGCGCCTCGGCGGGGTGGACGGATGGATGAGGGTTATTTCGCGCCGGCGGCCAGCTGCGCGATGTCGATCGCGTTCGCCGGCGCGGCGAGCGTGACGGCCTCGTTCCAGCGACCAAACGAGATGCTGCCGGAGCCCGAGCCGCTCTTTGAGATCTGCACCGGGTAGGGCTTGCCGTTGGCGGCGATGTACAGCGTCCCGCCCTTGCTCTTGTCGGTCAGGCCGACGACCTGCTGCCCGTTGACGGTGCTCGTCGCGTCCTTCGTCAGCGCGCCGTGGTCGGCGAGCGTCTGGTCGACCAGCTCGCGCAGGTTGGTCAGCTGGCCGATCGATGCGAAGTTGGAGCTCGTCGCGGGCGCCTTCAGCCACTTGCCTTCGAGCAGCTGCGCCGCGGCCTTGCCGCCGATGTGCTTGTAGAAGTCGGAGCTGCCTTTGATGTAGACCGTTTCGCCGACCTCGATCAGTTCAAACGACAGGCCGTTCTGCGAGAGCTGTCCGCGCCCGCCCTTGCCGGCGAGCAGGTCCATGTCGAGCGTGATCGGCGTGCCGCCGCTGACGAGCGAGCCGGACACGTGAACCGAGCTGGCCGACTCCGCCGCGGCTTTCGTGGCGGCGAGGACCTCGGCGGGCGACTTGTCGGCGACGCCGTTGCCCGGGGAGGAGCCGCCGCCGCAGCCGACGAGCAGCGCGACCAAGGCGAGCAGCGCGAGCGGTGGAGCGAGCGCCGGGACACGCTTGTGGCTCATCGTCGCGTCACTCTATAGCGAGCTACGGCGGCTCTCCGCAAGCGCTCACCCGGCGGCGGCGCGGCGTGCGTGCGGCGGCGTGCGCGCCGACGCGAAGCGTCAGGCGAGCGTCATGCCCGGCGCGACGTCGACCTGCACGAGCCGTGGGCCCGGCTGCGCGAGGGCGTCGATGAGCGCCGCGTGCAGCTGATCGCGCTCGGCGACAGCACGCGAGGGCACGCCGTAGCTGGCGGCTGTCGCGGCGACGTCGAGCGCGGGCAGGTCGAGCGCGGGCGCGTCGCTGACACCCTCGAGCGCGGCGAACCACTTGAGGATCGAGTACTCGCCGTTGCGCAGAACGAGGAACTTGACGGGCACGTCGTACGCGGCGGCGGTCCAGAACGCGGTGATCGCGTACTGCGCGGAGCCCTCGCCGAGCACGCAGACGACCTGGCGCGCGGGCTGCGCCAGCTGCACGCCGACCGACGCGGCGAGGCCGAAGCCGAGCCCGCCGCCGGCGCTGAAGTAGTAGGAGCCGGGACGCGAGATGCGCAGGCGGTTGCGCAGCGCGGCGGTGCTCGACGGCGACTCGAGCACGACGATGCCGTCGTCGGGGAACAGCTCGGCGAGCGTCGCGTGCACGTCGCCGCCGGTGAGCTGCGCGCCGCCGGGCGCCGGCTCGAGCTCGACGCGGGCCGGTGGCCGCTCGCGCTCGTCGGCGGGCTCGGCGAGCGCGTCAGCGAGCGCGCGCAGCGTCAGCGCGACGTCGGCGACGATCGCCTCGCCGACCGGCGCACGCGCCGCCTCGTCGGGGTCGCACGTGATCGCGACGAGCTCGCTGCCGGCGGCGAGGAAGTCGCCGGGGATGTTCGGGTAATACGGGAACACGGAGGAGCCGGCGACGAGCACGAGGTCGTGGCCGGCGAGCGTCTCGCCGAGCGGGCCGACGGCCGGCGGCAGCACGCCCTGGAAGGCGGGGTGGTTCTCGGGGAAGCCGATTCGGCTGCCGGCGGTCGCGGGCGAGGCCCAGACGGGCAGGCGCTGGCTCTCGACGAGCGCGACGGCGGCGTCCCAGCCGCCGGAGGCGTCGATGTCGGGGCCGGCGACGAACGCGGGCCGCGTCGCGGCGCGCAGGCGCTCGGCGAGCGCGGCGATCCGTGCGGGCTCGGGCTGGGCGCGCCCGCCGACGTCGCGCGCGATCTGCGATGCGTAGTCGAGCGGCGCGAGCTCGACGGCCCAGTCGTCCATCGGGATCGAGACGAACGCGGGGCCGGCGGGCGGCAGCGTCGCATGGTGGATCGCCTGCGCGAGCGCGAACGGGACGTCGACGGCGCGCGGCGGCTCGTAGCCGTACTTGACGTACGGCTTCGGCACGTCGACGGCGTCGCGGTTGGTCAGCAGCGCGTGCATCGTGATCATCGAGCGCGCCTGCTGGCCGGCGGTGACGAGCAGCGGCGCGCGGTTCGCGCGCGCGCCGAGGATCGCGCCGACGCCGTTGCCGAGCCCGGGCGCGGTGTGCAGGTTGACGTGCGCGATCGAGCCCGACGCCTGCGCGTAGCCGTCGGCCATGCCGACGGCGACGGCCTCCTGCAGGGCGAGCACGTAACGGAAGTCCTCCGGTAGCGGCCCGAGCATCGGCAGCTCGGTCGAGCCGGGGTTGCCGAAGATCGTCGTCATGCCATGACGGCGGAACAGCTCGAAGGCGGCGTCGCGAACGCTCGTCATCGACTACAAGGCCAGCGCGACGTACTTCGTCTCGAGGTACTCGCCGATCCCCTCGAAGCCGCCCTCGCGGCCGAAGCCGGACTGCTTGACGCCGCCAAACGGCGCGGCGGGGTTCGAGACGACGCCCTGGTTGAGCCCGACCATCCCCGTCTCGATCGCCTCGCAGACGCGAAACGCGCGGTCGAGGTCGCGCGTGTAGACGTACGCGACGAGGCCGTACTCGGTGCGGTTCGCGGCCTCGATCGCCTGTTCGTCGCTCGCGAACGTCGCGATCGGCGCGACCGGTCCGAAGATCTCCTCGCCGAGCAGCCGTGCGTCGTCGGGCACGCGGTCGAGCACAGTCGGCGCGTAGAAGTAGCCGCGCTCGCCGACGCGCTCGCCGCCGAGCAGTACGCGCGCGCCGCGCTCGGCGGCGTCGGCGACCAGTTCGGCGACCTTCGTACGCTGGTCGTCGTCGATCAACGGCCCGACGTCGGTGTCGGGGTCGGTGCCACGGCCGACCTTCAGCTTGCGCATGCGCTCGGCGAGGCGCTCGGCGAACTCGTCGGCGATCGACTCGTGCACGTGAAAGCGGTTCGCGGCGGTGCACGCCTCGCCGACGTTGCGCATCTTCGCGAGCATCGCGCCGTCGACGGCCGCTTCGAGGTCGGCGTCCTCGAACACGAGGAACGGCGCGTTGCCGCCGAGCTCCATCGAGACGCGCAGGACCTGCTCGGCGGACTGCTCGATCAGCCGCCGTCCGACTTCGGTCGAGCCGGTGAACGAGAGCTTGCGCGTGCGCGCGTCCTTCAACAGCGGTTCGATCACCTCGCCGGAGCGCTTCGCGGTGATCACGTTCAGCACGCCGCCGGGCAACCCCGCGCGCTCGAGGATCTGCGCGAGCGCGAGCATCGACAGCGGCGTCTGCTGCGCCGGCTTGACGACGATCGTGCAGCCGGCGGCGATCGCCGGCGCGATCTTGCGCGTGCCCATCGCCGTCGGGAAGTTCCACGGCGTCACGAACACGCACGGGCCGACCGGCTGGCGCATCGTCAAGATCCGGCCTTTGCCGGTCGTGTTGACCATGTAGCGGCCGTGAACACGCACCGCTTCCTCGGAGAACCACCGAAAGAACTCCGCGGCGTATGAGATCTCGGCGCGCGACTCGGCCAGCGCCTTGCCCATCTCGAGCGTCATCAGCAGCGCCAGCTCGTCGGTCCGCTCGACGATCTCCTCGAACGCCCGGCGCAGGATCTCGCCGCGCTCGCGCGGGGCGTGCGCGGCCCATTCGGCCTGCTTCTCCGCGGCGGCGGCGAGCGCCGCGAGCGCATCGTCGGGCCGCCCGTCGGCGACCTCGACGAGCGGCTCGCCGGTCGCGGGGTCCTCGACGGCCAGCGTGCCGCCGCCCGAGCCGTCGCGCCAGCGCCCGCCGATGAAGAGCTGCTTCGGCACGTCGGCGAGCACGCGCTCCTGCTCGGGCGCCGAGGAGGCGGTCGCGCTCACGCGTGCCCTCCGTCCACATGCGGCCTGCGCGCGGGCTCGCGCCCGACGCCCGGACGAATGGCCGTCCCGGCACGCCTTTGCTCAGGAATCGCGGGACGCGCACCGATCCGAGAGATGCGCGCCGCCGGGAGCCGGCGTGTCGTTTCGCGTTGCAACCTGGACTCCCACGACGCACGGACGCTCGCCATGAAATCAACCTACCACCGGATCGCGCTCCGCTCGGCGCGTGCGCTGACGGCGCTCGCGTGCGCGCTGATCTGCGCCTGCGCGGCGACCGCTGGCGCCGCGCAGGCGGCGACCCTCCTGATCTCCGGCGGCGGCTATGGCCACGGCGTCGGGATGAGCCAGGAGGGCGCGCTCGGGTACGCCGAGCACGGCTACTCCTACCGGCAGATCCTCACGCATTACTACGCCGGCACGTCGATCGCCACGGCGCCGGCGAACACGAAGGTGCGCGTGCTGATCGACGGCAAGGTGCAGTCGATCGCGCTGGAGACGTACGTGCGCGGCGTCGTCTCGGCGGAGGTCTCGCCGAGCTGGCCGCTCGCCGCGCTCGAGGCGCAGGCGATCGCAAGCCGCACGTACGCGCTGACGGCGCACGCCGGCGGTTCGACGTTCGACGTATACGCCGACACGCGCTCGCAGGTCTACCGCGGCGTCGCCGCGCAGACGCCGCAGACCGACGCCGCCGTCGCCGCGACCGCCGGTCAGATCGTCACGTACGCGGGCAAGCCCGCCGTCACGTACTTCTTCGCGAGCTCGGGCGGTCGCACGGAGAACGTCGAGGACTCGTTCGTCGGCTCGCAGTCGGAGCCGTGGCTGCGCGGCGTCGTCGACCAGTACGAGCCGAGCGGCGACCACCACGCTTGGAAGCTGTCGCTCAGCTTCGCGGCCGCGGCAGCAGACCTGCGTGGGCTCGTGCGCGGCGGCTTCGAGGGAGTCGAAGTGCTCAAGCGCGGCTTCTCACCGCGAATCGTCTCCGCGTACGTGCTCGGCTCCGGCGGCCGGACCGCCGTGAGCGGTCCGATGCTCGCCGAACGGCTCGGCCTGTTCAGCGCGTGGGCGTACTTCAGCATTGGCGAAGGCCAGACGATCAAGCCCGAGCCCGACCGCAGCGGCTGGACTCCGCTGATGAGCCCGGCGCCAGCCGCGGCGCCGGCGCCGGCGGCCGAAGAAGGCGGCGGGGTCGCGGCGAGCGCGACGCCCGAAGCGACGGCCGCGTCGGCGTCCGGGTCGACGCCCTCGGCGCCGTCCTCGAGCGCCGGCGGCGCGGCGGCGCCGGTCGGATAGGACATCCGTCCGCCGGAAGCCCGCACGGCCGGGGTCGCCTCGCGCGACGACCGGCGGATCGCCGATAGTACGGACATGAGCTTGCGCACACGCGTTGCCTTGCTCGCCGTGGCGCTTGTGTCGCTGACGGCGTCGATGCCGCCGTCGGCGGCGCTCGGCGCTCGGTCGGTCGGTCGGGACGAGCGGTCAGATCGCCTGGGTGCGCCGCGCCGCCTCGAACTTCGTCGCGGATGAGCTGAACGGCAACGGCGCGGGCGCGTGCGCGATCCTCAACTCGCCGCTGCAGGCCACGCAGGCACACCGTACATGCGCGCAGCGCTGGGACGCCAAGCTGGCCAATCTTCGTCGTGAGCCGCGCGCGCAAGCGGAGCTGCGAGCGCAGGCGCGCGCGATCGGCTCGGCCACGGTGCTCGTGCGCGGCGACAGCGCATCGATCGCGCTGCCCTCGCCGCTGCTCGGCGGGGCAAGTCGCTTCGTGTGGACCGACAACTGCTGGATGCTCACCGGCTGAAAGCCCAGACGCGAGCCGTCTACGGGTCGTTGCGCTCACGCGCGAGGCGCCCCATGTGCTCGTCGCCGGGAAGGCATGACGCCTAACCTGCGCATATGCCGTCGCGCGGACCGCTGCTGATCGCCGACGTTCCGTGGCTCTTGTACCGCTCGTTCTTCGCGCTGCCGAAATCGATCACGGACGGCGACGGCAGGCCTGTCAACGCGCTGCTCGGGACGGTCAACGCGCTGCTCGGCGCGATCGACTCGCGCCCGCCGAACGATCGTATGCGCGCCGTCGCCGTGTGCATGGGCGCGGAGCAGGCCGACTACCGCGTCGAGCTGTACGCGCCGTACCACGCGCACCGCGAGCCGATGCCGCCGGAGCTCGCGTGGCAGTGGAAGCTCGCCGGCGAGCTGCTCGAGAGCCTCGGCTGGGTGGTCGCGGCGAGCGACACGCTCGAGGCCGACGACGTGATGTTCTCGCTCGCTTGCACCGAGGAGGAGAACGGTGGGCGGGCGCTGTTGATGACCGGCGATCGCGACCTGTACGGGGCGGTCAGCGAGCGCGTCGCGGTGCTCGAGCTCGGCAAGGGCGGGCGCACGTCCGAGCTCGGGCCTGCGGCGGTGCGCGAGCGCTACGGCGTCGAGCCGGCGCTCGTGCCCGACTTGATCGCGCTGCGCGGCGACCCCTCCGACGGGCTGCCCGGCGCGCCGGGGGTCGGCGCGAAGACGGCGGCCGAGCTGCTGCGTCGTTACGGCCCGCTCGAGGACGTGCTCGCCGCCGCGCGGCAGCTCGCGACGAAAGTCCGCCGCGAGGACGGCGAGATGCGCGCGCGCACGGCCGCGACGCTACGCGAGCACGATGCGCAGCTGCGCGACTTCAAGCGGATCGCGACGCTGCAGCGAATCGACGTCGACCTACCGGCCGACCACACGACGGACTTCGCGCGCGGCGCCGAGCGCGCATGCGAGCTCGGCATGAGCCGCCTCGGCGAGCGGCTGCAGAAGCTCGCTACGGCGTGAACTTGACGGTGATCACGTCACCGTCGGCGATCGCGTAGTCGCGTCCCTCCAGGCGCAGCGTGCCGCGCTCGCGCGCGCCGGCGTAGCCGCCGGCGTCGAGCAGCTCGCGCCAGCCGATCACTTCAGCGCGCACGAAGCCCTTCTGGATGTCCGAGTGGATCTCGCCGGCCGCGTGCCATGCGGTGAGCCCGTCGCGCAGGTGCCACGACTGCGCCGGCTTGTCCTCGCCGGCGGTGAAGAACGCGATCAGCCGCAGCAGCGCGAACGCCTCGCGCACGACGCGCTGCACGGGTGACAGGGCATTCGATCCACTGACGCCGAGCTCCGCGCGCATCGCCGCCGCGTCCTCGTCGTCGAGCTCGGCCAGCTCGGACTCGATCCGCGAGGAGATCGCGACGGCGCGCGCGCCGAGCGCATCGGCGTGCGCGGCGATCTCGGCCGGGACGACCTCTGAGCCCTCGTCGACGTTCGCGACGAACAGCACCGGCTTGGCCGTCAGCGCGCCGAGCTCGCGCGCCGCGTTCGGCGCATCGTCCGGGACCGGCACGCCGCGCGCCGGACGCCCGGCCTGCAGCTCGCCGACGAGGAGCTTCAGCCACGCCTCCTCGGCGATCGCCGAGCGCTCACCGCCGCGCGCCTGGCGCGTTACGCGCTCCAGGCGCCGCTCGGCCGTCTCGAGGTCGGCGAGCACGAGCTCGGTCTCGATCGTCTCGATGTCGCGCAGCGCGTCGACGCTGCCCTCCGGGTGCACGACGTTCTCGTCGCCGTGCGAGCGCACGACGTGCACGATCGCGTCGGTCTCGCGGATGTTCGCGAGGAAGCGGTTGCCGAGCCCCTCGCCCTCGTGCGCGCCGGCTACGAGCCCGGCGATGTCGTGGAAGTCGATCGTGTCCCATACGATCTCCGACGCTGCGACCGTCCGCGCGACCGCCTCGAGCCGCTCGTCGCGGACGGGCACGACGGCGACGTTCGGCTCGATCGTCGTGAACGGGTAGTTAGCCGCCTCCGCGCCGGCTTTCGTCAGCGCGTTGAACAGCGAGGACTTGCCCGCGTTTGGCATGCCGACGATGCCGATGCGCGTGCTCACGCCGCACCCGGCGCCGCGAACGCATGCGGCGCGCGTCCGTTGCGCTGCGCGGCGTCGCTCGGCGGCGCGGCCGTGCGCGGGTCCGCGCGGTCGCGATCGGTCCGCGTCCGCACGACGGCGACGGCCGTGCCGAGCAGCGCTCCCGCGAGCACGTCCGACGGATAGTGGACGCCGAGGTACAGCCGCGAGTAGGCGAGCGCTCCCGCGAGCGCATACAGCGGCGAGGCGGGCAGCCCGGCGCGCGAGTAGGCGAGCGCTCCGGCGAACGCCGTCGAAGCATGCGCACTGGGAAAGCTGAGCGTCGTCGGCGTGCCGATCAGCGGCGGCAGATCGCGCAGTTGCGGGCGTGAGCGGCGGACGAGCAGCTTGACGGCCGTGTTCACCGCGTACACCCCGGCGACGGTCCCCGTCGCGCGCCGCCAGCGCGCGCGCCGCGAGTGGTCGAGCGCCTGCGCGACGGCGCCGATCGCAAGCCAGACGCCGGCGTGCTCGCCGAGCAGCGTGAACCGCGCAGCCACCCGCTCGCGCGCCGGCGTATGCCCGCACGTCCGCGCCGCAACCAGCAGCCGCTCGTCAAGCGACATCGGGCGCGCCTATGCGCCGAAGCCGACGCGAAGATCCGAAGACTCGGAGCGCACGTAGACGACTCGTGCGAGATCGAGGCGCACGGGACCCTCCTCGCTCTCGAGCTCGTGCCAGCCGTCCTGGCCGAGCGCCTTGTGCAGCGCCTTCAGCTGCTGCTCGCCGACGCGCAGCGCAAGCACCTGTCCGCCAAGGAAGCCGATGCTGATCTGCTGCTTGGCCGGCGGCGTCAATGCGCCCCCACGCCGGCGGCCGGCTCGACTAGCTCGGTCAGCACGCCGGCGCTCGCGCGCGGGTGCAGGAAGGCGACGCGCGAGCCGCGGATGCCGATCCGCGGCTGCTCGTCGATCAGCTGCAGGCCGGCCGCCTTCAGCTGCTCGAGCGTGCCGTCGATGTCGGCGACCTGGTAGGCGACGTGGTGCAGTCCGGGGCCGTTCTTCGCGAGGAACTTGCCCACCGGCGTGTCGGCGCCGAGCGGCGCGAGCAGCTCGACGTGGTTCTCGCCGACGTCGAGCAGCACCGCCTCGACGCCCTGCTGCTCGACGACCTCGCGGTGGGCGAGGTCGAGCTGGAAGCGGTCGCGATAGAGCTCGAGCGCCGGCTCGATCTGCTCGACCGCGACGCCGATGTGGTCGATCCGCTGGAACACGCGTTGCAGTCTATTCGGGCGCGGACGCGGGTGGCGATATTGCGATTGCGCGCTCCGATAGCAATCGTAGATACCGCGTATATACGGCTGCTATCAGGTTCCACAACGCGATACACTCGCGCGCCTCGCGCGCCTCGCGCACGCGAGCGCTCGAGACCCGTGCTCGGCGCCCGCCGCTCGGCTACTCCCCGCCGAGGTCGACCGCGCTGGCGGCGGCGACGACGCGCAGGCCGACGCCCGGCGCGCGCTCCAGGCGCGGCACGCCGGCCATGATCCGTTCGATCGCGTCGCGTTCGAGCACCTCGTGCTCGAGCAGCTCGCGCGCCAGCGCGTCGAGCTGCGGTCGGTGCGCGACGAGCAGCCGCTGCGCGGCGCGGCGCGCTTCCTCGATCAGGTCCTGGCGCTCCTCGTCGCGGATCCGCAGCGTCGTCTCCGACAGCTGCACGCCGCCGTCGGGCGAGCGGCCGATCCCGGCGGTGCCCATCGCGTAGTCGTGGATCATCTGGTGCGAGAGCTCGGCGACGCGCTTGAGGTCGTCGGACGCTCCGGTCGTGATCGCGCCGAACACGACCTGCTCGGCGACGCGGCCGCCGAGCAGCACGGTCATGTAGTCGAGCAGCTCCTCGCGCGTCTTCAGATAGCGGTCCTCGGCGGGCAGGTTGAGCGTGTAGCCGAGCGCCTGGCCACGCGGGACGATCGAGATTCGGTGGACGCGATCGACGGACGGCAGCAGCTCGCCGCACAGCGCATGTCCGGCCTCGTGGAAGGCGACGACGCGCTTCTCGTGCGCACCCAGCACGCGCCGCGACTGCACGCCGGCGATCACGCGCTCGAGCGCCGCGTCGAAGTCGCGGTCGGCGATCGTCGAGCTGCCGCGGCGCGTCGCGAAGATCGCCGCCTCGTTGCAGATGTTCGCGAGGTCGGCGCCGGTCAGGCCGCTCGTCTGCTGGGCGATCAAGCCGAGGTCGACGTCTTGCAGCGGCTTGCCGTGCGTGTGCACCTTCAACACGCCTTCGCGCCCGCGCACGTCGGGCGGCGCGACGAACACCTGGCGGTCGAAGCGCCCGGGCCGCAGCAGCGCCGGGTCGAGCTTGTCGAGCAGGTTCGACGCGGCGATCACGACGACGCGGCCGCTGCCGGCGAAGCCGTCCATCTCGACGAGCAGCTGGTTGAGCGTCTGGTCCTTCTCGCCGGAGATGTCGGCGCCGCGCCGTCCGCCCACGGCGTCAAGCTCGTCGATGAAGATGATCGCCGGTTCGTGCTTGCGCGCGATCTCGAACAGCCGGCGGATGCGCGCGGCGCCGAGCCCGGCGAACATCTCGACGAACGACGCCGCCGACTGCGCGAAGAACCGCGCGCCAGACTCGTGCGCGACGGCCTTCGCCAGCAGCGTCTTGCCGGTGCCGGGCGGGCCGTGCAGGAGCACGCCCTTGGGCACGTTCGCGCCGAGCTTCTGGAACGGCTTGGGGTCGCGCAGGAACTCGACGAGCTCCTCGAGCTCGGCCTTCGCGTCGTCGACGCCGGCGATGTCGGCGAACGACACCGACCCCTCGGACGCGGGCTTGATCTGCTGCGGCTTGACTCGCGGCATCACCTTCAGCGTGCGCCACATCACGAAGATCAGCGCCGTGAAGAACAGGATCATCACGACCGGCGACCAGTTGTACGCCGCCGTCTGGATTTCCTGCACGATCGACGCGCTCGGCGCCGCTGCGACGTTCGCGGGGCGCGCCTGCACGGCCGCCACCGGGATCAGCGTATGCGGATTGTTCGCATATTGCAGCAGCGCATCGGCGAGCCGTGCACGCGGCGCCTCGATCACGCCGCGTACCGCCGCTTCAACCCCTCCGCTCGCCTGCTGCAGCGCTTGCACCGTCCCTGGCATCGGTCAAGTATCGCTAATCGAATGTTGTATTGCGAGGGGTCAAACAGGAGAAATTACGGACAAATTCATACCCATCGCGCGCAGAACGTGCGCAAACCTGTGCACATGTGCGCAAACCTCTGGCTCAGCCGAGCGTGCGCGCCGCGAGATCGCTGAAGAAGTCGGTCGCGAACGCGAGGTCGCGAACGTCGATCCGCTCGTCGGCCGAATGCACGAGCGGCGCCGTCTGCACCATCGACTGGTGACGCTGCGGAAAGAAGCCGTAAGCGACGCACTCGGGGAACGCCGCGCGGAAGTGACGCGAGTCGGTGAAGCCGGGAAGGATCACCGGCACGACCTCGGCGCCGGGATCGTGCTCGGCGATCCACTGCGCGATCGTGTCCATCAGCGACGTGCGCATCGGCGAGCGATTGCCGACGACGCGCTCGGTGAAGTCGATCTGGAAGCCGTCCTCGCCGAGCACCTCGGCGATCCCGCGGAGCACCTCCTGCTCGCCGAGGCCCGGCGGCACGCGGCAGTCGACTCTCAGCTCGGCGCGGCTGGGGATCACGTTGATCTTCTCCGAGGCCGAGATCCGCGTCGGCGTGAACGTGACGCCGAACATCGGCTCGAACATCGTCGCGAGCATCGCGTCATGCGCGCGCATGCGCGCGATCGAGGCGGCGATGCGGTCGGGGTCCTCGCCGATCCCGCGCAGCGTCGCGCGCGGCTCATCGGTCGGCGCGTAGCTGGGCTGGCGCGCCGCCAGGCGCTCGAGCAGCGGCGCCAGCTTCAGCAGCGCGTTCTCGCCCATCCCCGGCATCGACGCGTGGCCGGCGACGCCGTCGGTCGAGACGGTGAAGCGGAACACGCCCTTCTCGGCGCAGCAGACGCCGTAGAAGCGCTTGCCGGCGTACTCGAACACCTCGCCGCCACCCTCGTTGATGAGCAGGTCGCAACGAACCTTGTCGGGGTGCTGCTTGGTGATCCATTCGGCGCCGAGCGAGCCGCCGGTCTCCTCGTCGACGACGGCCGCGATCAACAGCTCGCCGGCGGCCGGACGCCAGCCCGAGCGCGCGAGCGACGCCGCGGCGGCGATCTCGGCGGCGAGTTGCGACTTCATGTCGAGTGCGCCGCGCCCCCAGATGAAGCCGTCGGCGACGTCGGCCGACCATGGGTCGTGCGTCCACTCGCGCGCGTCGGCGAGCACCGTGTCGACGTGACCGAGGTAGCAGAGCGTCGGGCCGCTGGCGGCAGGCTCGTCGGCGGCCGGGCCGCCGGGCGAGCGCAGCCGCGCGATCAGGTTCGGCCGGCCCGGCTCGGCGCCGAGCAGCTCGCAGTGAAAGCCGGCGCGCTCGAGATGGTCGGCGAGGTACTCCTGCGCCGCGCGCTCGTTGCCCGGCGGATTGACCGTGTCGAAGCGGATCAGCGTCCGCAGCAGCTCCTCGGTCTCGCTCGCGGCCGCGTCGCTCATCGCGCAGATCGTACGCCGATCGCGGCGACCTCCTCACGGCTCAGCGGGAAGTGGCACGCCGCCTCGGAGCCCGACCCCTTGTCCTGCAGCGGCGGGTCGTCGATCGAGCAGCGCTGCTGCGCCTTCGGGCAGCGCGTATGGAAGCGACAGGCGCTGGGCGGGTTCGCCGGGCTCGGCACGTCGCCGCTGAGCAGCTCGCGCTGCTCGACGCGCTGATCGGGGTCGGGCACGGGCACGGCCGACAGCAGCGCACCGGTGTACGGATGGCGCGGAAAGCCGTACAGCGCCTCGCCTGGGCCGATCTCGACGATCCGCCCGAGATACATGACGGCGACGCGATCGCACATGTGGCGCACGACCGACAGGTCGTGCGCGATGAACACGAGCGTCAGGCCGAGCTGGCGCTGCATTTCGAGCAGCAGGTTGAGCACCTGCGCCTGGATCGAGACATCGAGCGCCGAGACCGGCTCGTCGGCGATCAACAGCTTCGGCTTCAACGCGAGCGCGCGCGCGACGCCGATCCGCTGGCGCTGCCCGCCGGAGAACTCATGCGGATAGCGGTTGTAGTGCTCCGGGTTCAGGCCGACCGTCTCCATCAACTCCTGCACCGCGCGCTTGCGCTCGTTCTTGCCCTCGGCGAGCCCGTGGATCGCGAACGGCTGCCCGATCGTCGCGCCGACCGTTTTGCGCGGGTTCAGCGACGAGTACGGGTCTTGGAAGATCATCTGCACGTCGCGCCGCAGCGCCTTCAAGCGCGCGCCCTTCAGCTTCGTGACGTCTTGCCCGTCGAAGCGGATCTCGCCGCTCGTCGGGTCGAGCAGGCGCATGATCAGCCGCGCCGTCGTGCTCTTGCCGCAGCCTGTCTCGCCGACGATCCCGAGCGTCTCGCCGCGTCGGACGTCGAAGCTGACGCCGTCGACCGCTTGCACGGCGCCGACCTTGCGCTGGAACAGCACGCCGCGTGTCAGCGGGAAGTGCTTGACGAGCCCGCGCACCTGCACGAGCGGATCGGTCATGCTCGCTCCTCGGGCAGGCCGACCGTCGCGCGCGCCTGCTCGGGCGCTCGTCCGGCGCTCAGCTCAGCCCATAGCCGCCGGCGCACGGTCGACTCGAGCAGGCATGCGACGTGGTGCGTCGGCGCGCCGGGCGCCGGCTGCAGGCGCGGATCGACCCGCGCATGGTCGGGCTGCGAGTACGGGCAGCGCGGGTGGAAGTGACAGCCCGGTGGACGGTTGATCAGGCTCGGCGGCGAGCCGGGGATCGGCACGAGCTGCTCCTTGCGCGTGCCGCTCAGCGACGGGATCGATTTCAGCAGTCCCCACGTGTACGGGTGCTCGGGTCCGGCGAACAGGAGCTTCGCCGACGCCGTCTCGACGATTCGCCCGGCGTACATCACGGCGATGTCGTCGGCCATCTCGGCGACGACTCCGAGGTCGTGCGTGATGATCACGATCGCCATCCCGAGCTCGCGCTGCAGGCGCTGCAGCAGCGCGAGGATCTGCGCCTGCACGGTCACGTCGAGCGCCGTCGTCGGCTCGTCGGCGATCAGCAGCTTCGGCTCGTTCGCGAGCGCCATCGCGATCATCGCGCGCTGGCGCATGCCGCCTGAGAACTCGTGCGGGTACTCGTCGACGCGGCGGCGCGGGTCCGGGATGCCGACGAGCCCGAGCAGCTCGATCGCGCGCGCGCGCGCCGCCTGCTTGGACGCGTCCTGGTGCACGCGCACCGCCTCGATCAGCTGCGCGCCGACCTTGAAGAACGGATGCAGCGAGGACAGCGGGTCCTGGAAGATCATCGCGATGTCGTTGCCGCGGATCGCGCGCATCCGCTCGTCCGCGAGCGCCACGAGATCGTCGCCGTCGAACAGGATCCGTCCCGATACGTTCGCGCCCTGCGCTCGCGTCAGGCCGAGCGTCGTCAGCGAGGAGACCGTCTTGCCCGAGCCCGACTCGCCGACGATCCCGAGCGTGCGTCCGGCGGCGACCTCGTAGGTGACGCCGTCGACCGCGTGCACGACGCCGTCTTCGGTCGGAAACTCGACGCGCAGCTCCTCGACGCGCAGCAGCGGCTCGCTCATCCGCCGACCGCCACTGCAAGCGCGCGCCTCACGAGTACCTCACCCGAGGATCGAGGAACGCGTAGGCGATGTCGACGACGAGGTTCGCGAGGATCACGAACAGCGAGGCGAACAGAACGGTGCCCTGCACGATCGGGAAGTCCGAGCGCAGCAGCGCCTCGTAGTTGAGGCGGCCGATCCCGGGGATGTCGAAGACCGTTTCGACGAGCACCGAGCTGCCGAGCAGCACGGCGATGTCGACGCCGAGCACGGTGACGATCGGGTTGATCGCCGCGCGCAGGCCGTGGCGCAGGACGACGCGCCGCTCGGACAGGCCCTTGGCGCGGGCCGTGCGGATGTAGTCCTCGCCCATCGTCTCGATCAGGCTGCCACGGAGCAGGCGCGCGTAGATCGCCGCGGTGCCGGCGGCGACGACGAGCCACGGCATGATCAGCGAGGTGAACCATTTGGCCGGTTCGGCGGTCAGCCCGATGTAACTGCCGGAGCCGGGGAAGATCTTCACTTTGCCGATGTCCGAGGCGAAGAAGAACAGCGCGAGCAGGCCGAGCCAGAATTCGGGCGCGGAGACGAGCACGAGCGCGGTGCCCATGCTCGCGCGGTCGAGCTTCGAGCCGGCGCGCCGGGCCGAGACGATCCCGACGGCGAGCCCGGCGAGGAGCCAGATCACGGCGCCGCCGAGCACGAGCGAGACGGTCGCCGGCAGCCGGTCGAAGATCAGTTCGGTGACGGGCGCGTTCGAGTAGTAGCTGTAGCCGAGGTTGAAGTGCAAGAAGATGCCCTTCAGGTAGATCCAGAACTGCGCCGGCAGCGATTTGTCGAGGCCGAGGTCGTGACGGATCTCGGCGATGATCTTCGGGCTCTGCAGTCGCCCGGCCCTGAGCTTCGCCGGGTCGGCCGTCGGCAGGACGCGGAACAGCACGAACAGCAGGGCGAGGACGAGGACCAGCAGCACGACGCCCCACAGCAGTCTGCGAATGATGTAGCGGGTCATCGTCTGCGGTTTGGAGTCATCGTCTGCGATTCGACGTCGCCGCGGCTCTGGCTCGCGCGCGCTCGCCGCGCGACGCGGACGGCGCGCCGAGCGGCGTCGCCGGGGACGGGCGCTCGGCCCGCCCCGGCGACCGCTCGCCGCTACTTCAGGGACGTGAACGAGTAGTCCCAGGTCCCCGCGTTCCAGTAGTCGTTGACGCCGTTGACGTCGTTCGACTCGATGTACGGTTCCTTCGCCCACTGGTACGGGATCGCGACCGCTTCGTCGACGAGTTCGCGGTCGATCTTCGCCCACGCTTCGCCGCGCGCCTTGACGCCGACGACCTTCGTCGCCGCTTCCATCGCGGCGTTGATCTTCGGTTGGTTGACGAGGCCCCAGTTCGAGTTCGTCCCGTTCTGGACGATCAGGTTGCCGTTGAACGGGACGTCGAGCACCGCCTGTGGGTCGCCGAAGTCCGGGATCCAGCCGACGTTCGGGCAGACGTCGATCTTTTCCGAGACGACGCCGCAGTACTTCGAGTACATGACCGTGTGCTCGACGAGGTTCAGCTTCGTTTTGAAGCCGAGCTTCTGCAGCGTGCTGTTGACGGCTTCGGCGACGTTGTTGGCGGGAGCCGAGGAGTCGCCGACGACTTGCAGCGTTTGCGAGCCTGTGTACTTGCCGCTCGGGTAGCCGGCGAGCTTCATGTACTTTTCGGCGACGGCCATGTTCCCTTCGGGGTGTTCGTTGTAGTCGACCTTCGGACCCGGGTAGCCGCCCGCTTCTTCGAAGCCGGCGATCCCGTTCCAGAGGAAGTGCGTCATCAGGTCGGCGACGGTCTTGCCGCCGCGCAGCCTGTTCAGCGCTTCGCGATCGGTCGCCGCCCACAGCGCCTTGCGCAGGTCGACGTTCTTGAACGGCCCATAGCTGTTGTTGACCGCGATGTAGCGATCGCCCGCGCCGCCGCCGCCTGAGATCGTCAGCTGCCCGGGGTGCTGCTGGACGGCCAGCTTGAGGATCGGCGCCGCTGGCGCGTCCGACTGAACCATCGCGCTGCCTTCGAGCACCTGGCGGCCGATCACGTTCGGGTCGCCGCCGATCGAGATGTTGATCTGGTCGAGGTACGCCGGGCGGAAGTCGGTGCTCGCATTCCAGTTGGGGTTGCGCACGAGCGTCGCGGACTTGCCGGGTTGGTAGCCGATCCCGAGCACCTTGCCTTCGGCGTTGTTCTTGAGCATGTACGGCCCGCTCGCGACCTGGTAGTTGACGTATTCGCTCGGTTTCTTGGAGTCGAATTTCGCCGCGTATTCCTTCGGCGCGGGAGCGCTCCACGGCAGCACCATCGAAGCGATCACGATCGCCGCCTGCGGTTCGACGAGTTTTAGTTGGATCGTGTACTTGCCGGTCGCCTTCACGCCGGGGATCGCGCCGCCTTTGGCCGTCTTCATCCCTTCGATCGCGCCGAGGTAGCCGAGGTAGTACGGGTTCGCGACGTTCGGGTTCGCGACGCGTTCGAACGCGTAGACGACGTCGGCGGCGGTCACTTCGCGGTTGACCGGCGGGCCAAAGTGGACGCCCTTGCGAATCTTGATCGTGATCAGCTTGTCGCCGTCTGAGATCGTCGGTTCGCCTTCGGCCATGTCCGGCGTCGTCTGCGAGAAAGTGTTTGGTTTGTAGGAGTAGAGCGCGCGCTGCGTCGAGTTGGTGATCTGGTAGTCCAGCTGGAAGTACGCCTGACCGGGGTCGAGGTGTTCGAAGTCCTCGCTCTGGACCTCGTTCAAGACGCCGCCTCGCTTGCCCGTGGTCAGCGACTCGGTGAGCGGGTTTTTGACGCCGGTCGGTAGCGAGCTGCCAGAGGTGGCGGTCCCGTTGGAGCTGCTGCTCGAGCCGCACGCGGCAAGCGCCACCGCCAGCAGGCCCGCGACCAGCGCGAGCAGAATCGTCCTAAGCGATCTCATCGAGACGCCTCCTTTGTTGTTGTGTGACAGTCCGGCTCACCGCACGGCCCTCGGGTTGAGCGCGTCGCGCAATCCGTCGCCGAGCAGGTTGAAGGCGAGCACGGTCAAGAGCAGCGCCGCGCCGGGGAAGACCATGTACCACCAGGCGGTGTTGAACGTCGGCGTCGCCGCGGCGATCATCTGTCCCCAGCTCGCGGTCGGCGGGCGCACGCCGACGCCGAGGTACGAGAGCGACGCCTCGATCAGGATGTTCAGCGGGATCTGCAGCGTCGCGTAGACGATGATCGGCGCGACGAGATTCGGCAGGATCTCGCGGAACATGATCCGCAGGTCCGACGCGCCCATCGCGCGCGCGGCCTCGACGAACTCACGCTCGCGCAACGACAGCACGAGGCCGCGCACGATCCGCGCGAAGTACGTCCACGTGGCGAACGCGATCAGGAAGATGATCACGCCGACGCCCGGCTGGATCGCGCCGCCGAGGCAGCCGCGCACGGCGCACGCGGCGCCGATCCCGAGGCCGAGCAGCAGCAGCGGGATCGACAGCGTGACGTCGATCAAGAGGCGCGAGATGACCGTGTCGAGCCAGCCGCGGTAGTAGCCGGCGAGCAGCCCGAGCGTGACGCCGATGATCGTCGCGATCGCGGTGCCGATCACGCCGATCTCGAGCGACACGCGCGTCCCGTAGATCACGCGCGAGGCGACGTCCTCGCCGAGCGGGTCGACGCCGAACGGGTGCGCGCCGCTCGGGCCGAGCGGTTCGCCGAACGGCCCTGTGAGGCTCGGGTTCTGCGTGTACGGGCTCGGCAGCCCGAGCAGTTTGACGATCAGCGGCGCGAAGATCGCGACGAGGATCAGCAACAGGATGAACGCAGCGGCGGCCTGCGCGACGCGGTCGCGTCGAAAGCGCCGCCAGAACAGCTGCAGCGGCGAGCGCGCGGCGATCTCCTCGCCGACGTCGAGCAGGTCGAAGCCGCTGCTTGGCCCGGCGAGAATCTCGGCGGCGCCCATCTCAGGGCGTTTCTCGCATCGGAAGGCTCTCCATGCAGATATACATCGGACGTAAAGGTTCGACACCCACGCATGGCCAACCTCCTGCGTTCGCCAGATCCACAGCTGTCCGACGCCTGGCGCGAGGGTGCTGTCTTTCCTGTTGCCCGCTTTCGCTTGTCGTTATTCGGCGTCTCGACGTTCGGGCCGGCGGTTCGCGCGCGATACTGGGCGGATGGAGCGGCTGTTCGACTCCGAGCGAGCCGACCGGTCGCAGATCGGCGGGCGCCCGCTGGCCGTCCGCGTGCGCCCGCGCGAGCTCGAGCGGTTCGTCGGCCAGCGGCACCTGCTCGGCGAGGGCTCGGCGCTGCGTACGGCGATCGAGCAGGGGCGGCCGCACTCGATGATCTTGTACGGGCCGCCGGGCTCGGGCAAGACGACGCTCGCGCGGATGGTCGCCGAGCGCTCGCGGGCGGCGTTCGAGGAGCTGAGCGCCGTGCAGGCGGGGCGCGCGGAGGTGCGTGCGGTGATCGAGCGCGCCGAGCACCGACGGTCGCTCGGCGGCGGCGAGCGGACGGTGCTGTTCCTCGACGAGATCCACCGCTTCAACAAGGCGCAGCAGGACGCGCTGTTGCCGGCCGTCGAGGAAGGGCTGTTGACGTTGATCGGCGCGACGACCGAGAACCCGGCGTTCGAGGTCAACGGCGCGCTCTTGTCGCGCGTGCGCGTGTACGCGCTGCGGGCGCTGAGCGCCGACGAGGTCGCGACGGTGCTGCGCCGCGCGATCGAGCAGCGCGGCGACGGCGATCGCTCGGCGCCGGACGTCGACGAGGACGCGATCGAGTTCCTGTCGGCGCGCAGCGAAGGCGACGCGCGGACGGCGCTCAACGCGCTCGAGCTCGCGAGCGAGACGGCGAGCGAGCTCGGCGGGCGCGTGACGCTCGCGCGCGTCGAGGACGCGCTGCAGCGGCGCGCGGTGCTGTACGACAAAGGCGGCGACCGCCACTACGACTACGCCTCAGCATGGATCAAGGCGACGCGCGGGTCCGATCCGGACGCGTCGCTGTATTACCTGGCGGTGATGCTCGACGGCGGCGAGGACCCGCGCTTCATCGTCAGGCGGATGGTGATCCTCGCGTCGGAGGACATCGGCAACGCCGACCCGCAGGCACTGACGGTCGCGACCGCGGCGGCGGCGGCGGTCGAGCACGTCGGGCTGCCGGAGGCGACGTACGCGCTCGCGCAGGCCGCGATCTACCTGGCGCTCGCGCCGAAGTCGAACGCCGCCGGCCGCGCGCTCGGCGCGGCGCGGCGCCACGTGCGCGAGCACGGGGCGCAGACACCGCCGTCGTGGCTTCGCTCGGGTCCACGGCCGGGGATCGACAAGGCCGAGTACGACAACCCGCACGACCATCCGGGCCACGTCGGCCCGCAGCCG
>DATHND010000149.1:0-27052 GCA_035486335.1 Solirubrobacteraceae bacterium | reverse complement strand
GCCGCGGGGAGCGCTTCGCGCACGAACAGGAAGACGAACAGCGCGGTGAGCCCGCCCATCAGCGCGCTGAGCAGGCGCATCAGCTCGAGCTGATCGAGCAGCGTTCCCCCTGAGGCGAGTCCGTAGGGGACGGTCTCGAGCAGGTAGTACAGCGGCGGCCCGGAAGCCGCGCCGCCGACGCGGCCGCTTGCGTAGTGCGGAAGGCTCGCGCCGAGCGCGCGGTTCAGCAGACGCTGTTCGGCGGATGAGGAGATCGTGTGGACTTCCGGCCGGCCCATCACTTCGCCCTGGCGAAGCGTCTGGAGGACCGCGTTCTCCTCCGGCGAGAACTGGTATTCGCTGGAGATCGGGAGCGCTTCGTTCTCCGCCAGCTGTTGGGTGTAGGCGAAGTGCGAGGGCTCGTCCATGACCTGAAACGGCGGTGTGACGATCGACCAGCACACCGCGTTCAGGCACGCGATCGCGGCGCAGATCCAGGCTGCGCGCGGAACGCTTCTGAGCGCTTTTCGCCAATCGAGCGACGGGCTCGACAGCGTCCGCCGGCGGCGTGGCGGCTTGCGTACGGTCTGCCGTCTGGCGGTCTTCGCCCTGCGGGCGAACTCGCGCGATCCGACGGACGACGCCCGCGTCGACCCGCCAGCCCGCGTCGACCCGCTCGCCGGCGCTCGGAGGGCCGCCTTCTTGACGCTGCGCTTGCTCACCGCAGCTCCTCCAAGACGAGGCGCGCCGCGAGCACGGCGACGCCGATCATCAGCGCGAGCACGAGGAACACGAGCCACGTGCCGCTCGCCGCGTGACCCAAACCCATGTGGTAGGCGATCGAGGAGACCTGCGACCACCAGGACCTGTGCGCGGGGCGCAGATATTCCAGCCGGAGCTTGACGTCGTTGAAGCCAAGCGCGTTGGCCGAGCCACGTCGCGTCGGCACGCCGAGGACCGGCTCGGGTTCGGCCGCCGCCCCGACGGCGATGCAGATCAGCGCGTCGCGGATCGTATGCGGCACCGCGCTGACCGGCACGAGCGCGCTGTCTTCCAGCCCCCAGCCGGCGGCGCGTTCTCCCTGTGCGATCACGCGCGAGCCCGACAGCACCTTCAGGCGCAGTCTCGGACCGGCGCCCGAGGCGATCGAGACGCGGATGCCCGACGTGCCGTGCGGCACCGTGCCAACCTGGCACTTGCTCGTGTCGCCGCGAGTGAACGCGACCGGCGCTTCGACCGGGACCGCGTTCGTGCCAACGACCCTGAGCGGCGCGTGTGACAGCGTCACGCCGATCGCGACGGCCGTCAGCGCGAGGGCGACGACGAGCGCCACCTTCACACGTCGCATCTATCGCTCCGATCCGGACATGGCGAGGTCAGCCCGGCAGTATCAGCGAACCGCGCGCGCGTTTTGCCCGATTCGCCGATCGGCGCGGCGCCGCGCCGTCTCTCTCGCGCGATCCGCCGCGCGATGTCTCTGATTGGGCGTCAGTCCTGCAACGCGACCGCGGGCGAAACGCCCGCGGCGAGGTACCCGGGCAGCGCGGTCGCGACGACGGCCGCCGCGAGCACGAGCGCCGCGCTCGTCACGGTCGCCGGCAGCGCGAGCGAGCGCACGACGGGAAAGTTGATCACGTTCGCGAGCGCACGATCGAGCAGTTGCTGGCCGAGCAGGCCGAACACCGCGCCGCTCGCGCAGCCGACGCCGAGCAGCACGACGCTCTCGAGCAGCACCGTCCGCCACAGCTCGGCTCGCGGAAATCCCTCGAGCTTCAGCTTCGCCAGACGCGGCCGGCGCTGCCAGACCATCGTGCCCATCGCCGCGGCCATCGCGAGCACGGCGCCGAGCATGATCAGGGCCGCGATCTGCGTCAGGCGCGCGAGGCCCTGGCGGCTGAGCGTCCGCTGGCGCTCGGCGTGATGCGCGGCGCTCTGCACGACGAGGCCCGAGCCGGGGCCGAGCGCGGCTCTGAGCGCGGCGATTACGCGCGGCGGCGAGGCGCCGGGGTCGAGCAGCACGTTGTACGCGGCGATCTCGTCGCTGCGCCACGCGTGAGCGAAGTCGTCGGCGTTGATCACGATCGCGCCCGGCGGCCAGCCGATGTTCGTCGAGAGCGCGGCGACGCGCAGGCGCGTCGGGTTCGGCGAGGGAAGCGTGAACGCACGGCCGATCCGCAGGTGGCGTTCGGCGGCGAGCGCCTGCGAGACGACCGCCCAGCCGCCGGCCCGCACGCGCGCGCTCGCCTGCCCGACGCCGCCTTCGACGAGCTGGCTCGCCGGCAGCAGCGGCGTGGCGTCAGCCGGCGGCGCGATCACCCACAGGCGCCGCTCGCCGAAGTCGAGCAGGCCGCCGCGGTAGTCGCGCACGGCGCGCACGCCGGGCACGCGTTCAAGGCGAGCCTGATCGGTGGGCGCGAACGGCGCCGTGTTCAGCAGGTTGTAAGAGCCGGCCGGCGCGATCCACACGTCGGTGAACGCGTTCATGTCGTGCGCGGCGTCTTCGAGGCCCGAGAGCAGGTCGGCATGCGCGCCTTGGATCGCGACGCTGCCGAACACGGCGATCGCGCCGGTCGCCGCGATCGCGACGGCGCGCGCGCGCGTCGCGCCGAGCTCCATCGCGGCGACGTGCGGCACGGCGCTGACGATCCGCGGCGCGAGGCGCCGGATCGCAGCGAGCGCGAGGCCGAACGCGAGCGGCAACGCGCACAGCATCGCGAGCACGAGCAGGATCGTCCCGGCGATCGCCGCTTGCGGCGCGGCGAGCAGGATCGCGACGGACGCGAGCAGGCAGGCGGCGCCGGCGAGCGCCGTCCACGCCCCCACGCGGGCGGACCCCGCGCGCTCGCGCGTGCCGATCGCCGCGAGCGGGTCGTGCGAGAGGATGTCGCGCAGCGGGCTGAGCACCGCGACGATCGCCGCGAGCATCCCACCGCCGGCGGCGATCAGGACGCTCTGCCACGTCACGACGCGCTGCGCGCCGACGGCGAACGCCGAGGAGAGGTAGCCGGGCGCGGAGCGGAACAGATGGATCGAGAGCTCGTCGCCGAGCACGAGGCCGAGCGCACAGGCGGCGACGCCGAGCACGAGCGCATCGAGCAGCAGGACGGCGATCACCGTCCGCGGCGGGTAGCCGTCACGGCGCAGGTCGGCGATCAGCCGCCGGCGCTGGGGAACGGTCAGCAGCATCGCGTTGAACGCGAACAGGAAGCCGACGAGCGCGCTGATCACGGCGAACAGCGCCGTCGACTGGTTGCTCGCCGCCGCGGCGCGCGAGAACAGCCGTTCGTCGTAGTCGACGCCCTCGACGTTCAGGCGCCCGCCGGCGATGCGCTGCAGCGCGGCGCGCACGGATTCGGTGCGACCCGCGACCGTGCGCACGAGGATCCGACTGATGCGTCCCTGCTGTCCGGCCATTTCCTGTGCGAACGGCAGCGGCGCGACGGCGATCGGGCTCGCGGCGAGCGCGCCGATCCGCCTGCGTCCGAGCTGCGCGTAAAGCGGCGCCTGGGTGCTGCGACCGGCGATCTGGAAGGTCGCTTCCTGGCCGAACCGGCGTACGCCGATCGTGCTCGCGACGGAGCTCGGCAGCACGACGGCGCCGATCCCGCCGAACGGCGCGAGCTTCGTGTCACGCACGAGCGCGCCGCCGAGTTCGCCGAGGCTCGCATCGGCGCCGATCAGCTCGACCGACTCGCTGCCGCGCGGCCCGACGACGTTGGCGCTCGCTTCATACAGCGGCGCGGCGACGGCGACGCCCGCGATCCGGCGCACGCGCGCGAGCGCCGCTTCCGGCATCCCGTGGGGGTCGCGCGCTAGCAGTTGCAGGCTCGCGTGCCCGACGATCCCGCGCGAAAGCTGCGCGACCGAGCTGAGCAGGCTCGAGCTCGCGACCTGCGAGGAGAACAGCAGCGCGACGCCGGCGGCGATGCCGACGACGGCGAAGCACTCCTGCAGCACGCGCGCGCGCAGGCGCACGCGGTAGAGGCGCACGATGTTCGACGGCTTCACCGCGCGCGCTCGCGGACGCCGCTCAGCCGCCGGCGAGCGCCGCGTAGGCCGTGTCGGGCTCGTACGCCGCGAGCCGCCCGTCGCTGAGCGCGTACACGCGATCGGCGTAGCGCGCGGCGACGGGGTCGTGGCTGACGAGCACGATCGCGACATCGCGCTCGCGGCAGAGCCCGCGCAGCAGCTCGAGCACTTCGCGCCCGCGCTGCGTGTCGAGGCTGCCAGTCGGCTCGTCGGCGAGCAGCAGCCGCGGCTTCGTCGAGAGGGCGCGCGCGATCATCACGCGTTGGCGCTCGCCCATCGAGAGCTGCTCGGCGCGGTGCGCGAGGCGCTCGCCGAGTCCGAGACGCTCGAGCAGCGGCGCGATCTCGCGCTGCGCCTCGCGCCAGCGCATGCTCCGCAGCAGCTTCAGCACGGCGTTGTCGATCGCGCTCACGCCAGGTAGCAGGTCGAAGTTCTGGCGGATGAAGCCGAGCTCGGCGAGGCGGAAATCCGAAGCCTCGCGCTCGGACAGCGAGGAGACGTCGCGGCCGCCGATCAGCACGGCGCCGGAGGTCGGCGCCAGCAGCGTCGCGATCATCAAGAGCAGCGTCGTCTTGCCCGAGCCGCTCGGCCCGTACAGCGCGACGATCTCGCCTGGCTCGACGCGCAGCGAGACGCCGTCGACGGCGCGCACCGGCTCGCCGCCGACGGCGGGGTAGTGCTTGACGAGGTCGCGCAGCTCGAGCACGCCGGTCCTTCCTATCGCTGCGTTCGGACGAGGCGCGAAGCGACGCGGGCGCCTCGGAACAGCGGCAGCGTGCGCGAGAGCGGCGGACCGGCGCCGTCGAGCACGGCGGCCGCGATCGAACCTCCGCCGGGGTCGCTCGCGGACGGCGCCGAAAGGTAGTAGCCGAGCATCGCCGTGACGATCGTCTCGTGTCGGTCGCCGTCGGCGAGCGAGCGCACGCAGGCGCGCGAGCGCGCCGCGAGTTGCGCCATCCGGTCGCCCGCCTCCTCGGCGCTGCCGTAGTGGACGACGAGGTTTCGCAGTCGCTCGCGACGGTCCTCCTCGACGTCGACGAGGCTGTCGAGCAGCGAGTGCAGCGCGCCGACCGACGGGTGATAGGCCTCGGCGACCGCCGCGACCTGCTGGACGTCGAGCGCTCCTCGCGCGGCGAGCCCGATCAGCGCGTGCACGGAGAGCGAGGAGCCGCAGGCGCCGGCGAGCTCCCACCAGCGAAGGCCACCCGCTGCGGGGGTTTGCGCGCGCGCCCAGCGCTCGAGTCCGTCGCAGCTGCCCTGGCGCTCGCCGAGGTTGAGGCTTTGGAACTCGACGATCCGCGCCGCGGCCGTCAGCGCCGCGTCGGCGACGCGGCGATACGACGGCAGGCGCGCGAGCGTCGTGCGCGAGGTCTCGATCAGCGCGGCCAGATAGCCGCCGTCCTCGCGCTGCGGGTGATAGGCGTAGTGGTCGCGCCGCGGCGCGGTCGGATCGAGCGCGGCGAGCAGCGCACCGTGCAGCTCGCGCCCGTTGCGCGCCGGATCCGCGCTCGGCCGCTCGGCGAGCAGGTCGACGTAGTTGTACGCGGCCTGGAAGACGACGAGCGCGCGCAGCGCCTCGCGCCGGCGTGGGCGCGGCGCGAGCACCGCGAACAGCGCGGCGCCCTCCATGTTCCCGCGCTTGGCGAGCGACGCGAGCGCGAGATGGCGCAGCGTCGCATCGGGGATCGCTGCGGCTTGCCTGCGCCAGGTCGCGAGCTCGCGCGCGACCGCTGGAAAGATCAGGGCATAGCTCGCGCTCGTCGCGGCGAACGCCCGCGCGAGCCCGTGATCGTACGGCCGGCTGGCTTGCAGGCGGCCGCTCGTCCGCGCGATCCCGCGCTCCGCCGCAGCCGCGCTCACCGGCTCACCGCTTCCTCGCGCGCGGCGGGCACGGCACGGTCGTCGAGGCGGTCGCATGGCCACCGTCCTGGAAGCCGAATTCGGCGAGGAACGGAAAGCCGCCGCGCGGGCAGCTTTCGGGCACGCTGACGCCGACCGGCTGGAACGGCACGAGACGCCCGTGCCGGTGGCGGTAGTAGGTCAGGCGGCTCGGGCCGATCGTCGCTTGCGCGCTGACGATCGAGACGTCGGAGCCGAGCGGCACGCTTTCGACGAGCGGAACGGTCGTCGCCAGCCGCGAGCCGAAGCTCCCGGAGTCGGGCAGCACTTCGCCGGAGAAGACGAGCTGCGCGTAGACGGGCGCGAGCCCGTTGGCGTAGAACAGGACGACGATGTTGCCGTTGTGCGGCGGCCCCATCAGCGCCTGCAGTTCGGGGATCTCCGTGCCCGCGTTGACGCCAAACGGGACTTCGACGAAGGCGCTGCCGTAGCCGACGCGCGAGTTTGGCGAGCATCCGGCGAGGCCGCGCGCGAGCAGCGCCGCCGGCTGGCAGATCGCGAGGCCGAGCGTCGTCGAGGTGTAGTCGATGCCGGCCGGCATGCGCAGGTCGAGGCTCGTCATCGGCGGCGGCGCGAGGCCTTCGCTCGTCGCGACGCGGAAGCCGAACGAGATCGTCGTGCTGGCGCCGAGGCGATCGGGCGAGAACGCGGCGTGCAGCGTCGCCGTCTCGGTGGTCGCGGCGGCGCTCGCGGCGAGCGAGGCGGCGAGCAGCGCCGCGAGTGCGGAGGCGAGGCTGAGACGCCGGAGTGATCGCACGCGCGCGTCCGGCCCGGCGTCAGGCCGACATGCGGCCGCTGAGGCGCACGAGCATCGCGTCGTTCGAGCGGGCGATCGCGCCGATGAAGCTCAGGCCCGAGCCGTGCGCGTTGCGATAGCCGCCGGTCCCGCGCGCGATCGACATCGTCCCCGAGAAGCTCGCGGTGGGGCCGGCGACGTGGTAGCTCGCCGACGCGTAGCCGGTGAGCGAGCCGCCGCTCGGGTAGATGTTCGCTTCGGCCGTCACGTGGTTGGTCGAGCTGATCTTCAGGTGCAGGTAGATCTTGCCCCGGATCGTGCCGGACGCCGAGCCTTCCTCGTTGAGCGTGAAGCCGTGCTTGCTCGTCAGATGCAGGCGGCCGGTCTCGTTCAGCATGATCGTGCGCGCTGCATGCGCGGACCCGCCGCTCGCATGGACGGGGGCGGCCACGAGCATGAGCATGGCTCCGGCGACGACCGCGCTGACGGCCTTTGACGATCGCGTTCTCATCGCATCCCCTCGAACACCCTCATACAACAACCCTCAACACCTGGCACTTGCGCTAGTTCCGGAAGCTCGAACGAGCGCCCTGCGTATAGGACAATAGTGCGTGCGTGCGATGAGCGTTAGCGGTGTTTTTCGTTCGGCGGTCAAGCGACCTACCGCACAGACGCGGGGCGCCGCGTAATCGCGTGCTGCTTCGCCACGTGGCCGAGGCGGCCGAGCACGTCGGTCGTTGGCGACACCTTCGCGTTCTCGTAATCCGACAGGCGCGAGGCCGAAGTGCCTGCCGAGTAGGCGAACTGGCGCAGCGTCAAGCCCGTCTGCGCGCGCCAGGCGCGAATCTGCTTCGCGTACATCGTCCGTCCACGTTGGACCACGTCTTCGCGCGCGCGTCTTATCACCCGCGAGATCAGCGCGTCGACCCCGTAGTGCTCACCCCAGCCGACGACGGTCTCGGCCGCGCGCGCGGCCGGGCCCCACGGGTTGCGCCGGATCGCATCGGCCAGCTGACACCAATCCGTCAGCGAACCACGATCGATGATCGTCTCGATCGCCTCGGCCGGCCATGCGTCCAGCGGCTCGCCGTGGTCGAAGTCGACATTTCGAAACTGAGTCCTCATCGCAGGATCCTCTTGCTCATCTACGTGTGTTATCAGATCAGATAACAGAAGGAGCGCGCACGCCTACAACAGACTCTAAGCAAAAGGGCCCGGCATACCGCCGGGCCCTTTTGCTAACCCCGCTAGCGCCAATCGGAAAGACGCAGCGGTCGCCTCCTATGCAGGGAGGTCCTACATCATGCCCGACATGTCGGGCATGCCGCCGCCGGCGCCCGCGCCTTCCTTTTCGGGAAGCTCGGCGACGATCGCCTCGGTTGTGAGGATGTTCTTCGCGATCGAAGCGGCGTTCTGCAGCGCCGAGCGCGTCACCATCGCCGGGTCGATCACGCCGGCGGCGACGAGATCGACGATCTCGTTCGTCGCGGCGTTCAGGCCCTGGCCTTTCTTCGCCTTGCGCACGTCGTTGACGACGACCGAGCCCTCGAGCCCGGCATTCGCGGCGATCTGCCGCAGCGGCTCCTCGAGCGCGCGCAGGACGATGCGGGCGCCCGTGCGCTCGTCGTCCGACCCGTCGACCGACGCGCCGTTATCGCTGATGCTGACCGCCGAGCTCGCCTGCAGCAGGGCGACGCCGCCGCCCGGCACGATGCCCTCCTCGAGGGCCGCGCGCGTTGCCTGCAGCGCGTCCTCTACGCGGTGCTTCTTCTCCTTCATCTCGGTCTCCGTCGCCGCGCCGACCTTGACGACGGCGACGCCGCCGGACAGCTTCGCGAGGCGTTCCTGCAGCTTCTCGCGATCGAAGTCCGAGTCGGTGTTCTCGACTTCGGCTTTGATCTGGTTGATCCGGCCTTTGATCGCCTCGGCGTCGCCGGCGCCGTCGACGATCGTCGTCGTGTCTTTCGTCACGACGACGCGCCGGGCGCGCCCGAGCTGGGAGAGCTGCGTGTTCTCCAGCTTCAGGCCGAGCTCCTCGGTGATCACCTCGGCGCCGGTCAGGATCGCGATGTCCTCGAGCATCCGCTTGCGGCGGTCGCCGAAGCCGGGCGCCTTGACCGCCACGCCGGTGAACGTCCCGCGCAGCTTGTTGACGACGAGCGTCGCAAGCGTCTCGCCCTCAACGTCCTCGGCGATGATCAGGATCGACTTGCCCGACTGGATCACCTGCTCGAGCACCGGCAGGATGTCACGCACCGAGCCGATCTTCTGGTTGGCAATCAGGATGTAAGGGTCCTCGAGAACGCCCTCCATGCGATCCTGGTCGGTGACCATGTACGGCGAGATGTAGCCCTTGTCGAACTGCATGCCCTCGGTGAACTCGAGGTCCATGCCGAACGTCTGGCCCTCCTCGACGTTGACGACGCCGTCCTTGCCGACCTTGTCGATCGCGTCGGCGATCACGTCGCCGATCTCCTCGTCGCCGGCCGAGATCGTCGCGACGCGCGCGATCTGATCCTTGCCGGAGACCTCCTTGGACTGCGACGCGATGTTCTTGACTACCTCGTCGACGGCCTTCTCGATGCCGCGCTTGAGCGCCAGCGGGTTGGCCCCGGCGGCGACGTTCTTCAGGCCCTGGCGAACGATCGCCTGGGCGAGCACGGTCGCCGTCGTCGTGCCGTCGCCGGCGACGTCGTTCGTCGCCGTGGCGACCTCGCGCACGAGCTGTGCGCCCTGGTTCTCGAAGACGTCCTCGACCTCGATCTCACGCGCGATCGTGACGCCGTCGTTGGTGATCGTCGGCGCGCCGAACTTCTTGTCGAGGACGACGTAGCGACCCTTCGGGCCGAGCGTGACCTTGACCGCGTTCGCGACCGCGTCGACGCCAGCCTCGAGCGCCGAACGCGCTTCGCTGTTGTACTTGATCTCCTTTTGAGCCATGTCTACTCAGGTCTCCTTATTCGACCAGGGCGAGGACGTCGGACTCGCGAAGCACGAGCAGGTCCTCACCGTCGATCTTGATCTCGGTCCCGCCGTACTTGCTGTAGAGGACCTCATCGCCCTTCTTCACGTCCAGCGGGATGCGCTTGCCGTCGTCGTCGAGCTTGCCGTCGCCGGCGGCCACGACCTCACCCTTCTGCGGCTTCTCCTTGGCGGTGTCGGGAAGCACGAGACCGCTTGCGGTCGTCTGCTCCTCCTCGATCGCCCGCACGATCAGCCGATCGCCCAGGGGCTTGAGCTTCATCTTTGGAATACCTCCATCTAGAGAGTGCTTCGGGCGCCGCCGCCCGTTCCCGGCCTGTGCCGGCGGGCTTCGAGGCGCCTCTGGCACTCTCAGCTGAGAGTGCCAACGGTTGCGGTCAATATATAGCGCAGCCGTCCCCTTATCAAGGCCGGATCGACAGTTGAGCGAAAAGCGTCAAAAGATTAACTACGAATAGCCGAGTAATCGTATAAGTGTCTATACTATCGGGATGATCTTCCAGGTCCCGAGAGTAGACACCAAGCTGCGCGCCCAGCTCGCTGACTTCGACCTGTTGCGTGATCGGCTGGAAAGCGACGCCGGAGGCACCGGGCGATGGCTCGGCGCCCTTCGTAGGCAGTGGCGCGCAGCGTCGGCGGAGAGCTCGATCGAGATCGAGGGCTTCCACGTACCCGCCGACGAGACGGTCGCCTTGACGAGCGGAACCGAGCCGGCCGATCCCGGCGACGAAGACCGCACAGCTCTCTCCGGCTATGCCCGCGCAATGGACCACGTCGGCGTGATCGCCGACGATCCCACCTTCCGCTGGGATCAGCGCGTCGTGCTCGACCTGCACTTCGACGCGTGCTACTACCAGAAGGGCAAAGGCCCCGGGCAGTATCGCCGGCGCGGCATCGAGGTGACCGGCCCGCCCGGCGGGCCACCGGCTTATGAGGGACCACCCGCCGAGCAAGTTCCGGCACTGATGAGCGAGGTCGTCGAGTGGCTCGATCGCGGCGACCCCGACGCGCATCTCGTCGTACGCGCGGCGATGGCGCATCTGAATGTCGTGTCCGTCCACCCGTTCAGCGACGGCAACGGACGCATCTCGCGGATCCTGCAATCGCTCGTGCTCGCGCGCGGCGGCCTGCTCGCGCCCGAGTTCGTCTCGATCGAGGAGTACCTCGGCCGCAATACCGGCGCCTACTACGCGACGCTGCAAGCAGTTCAAGGCGGGCGCTACCAACCCGAGCGCGATGCGACTTCATGGGTGCGGCTCTGTGTCGCCGCGCATCTCGAGCAGGCGCGCTTGCGGTTGCGGCAGCTCGCCGACGCGAGCGCGCGCTGGGCCTGCCTGGAGACGCTGGTGGAGCAGCGCGGCTGGCCTGATCGGCTCGTGATCGCACTCGAGCAGAGCTTCTTCGCAGGGACCGACCGGGCGACGTACGCCGCCGAGGCGGACGTCTCCACCGCGACCGCCAGCAACGATCTCAGACGCCTCGTCGACGCCGAGCTGATCGCCTCGCGGGGGCGCGGGCGCAGCACGCGCTACATCGCAGGCGAGCGTCTGCGCGCCGCGCTGCGCGAGCGCTAATTCTGCGCGCCGCCGAACCCCTTCATCGCGGCGGTCATCCCGCTCGGGTTCTCGAGGATCTGCGAGAAGCGCACGACGGTCACGGTGTCCTGCGTCGAGACCGGTCGGTCGTAGATCTGCTCGAGGAAGTTGATCAACTCCTCGTGGCGGCGGAACTCGGGGTTGTCGTGCTTGATGTCGCGCGGAGACAAGTCGGCCAAGCGCATGACCTCCACCTGATCGATGACGGCCTCGAAGATCCGTTCGCGCGGCGAATACTGGTAGCCGATCGTGACGAGCACGAGCTGGTTCTTGCGATACTTGCCCGACTTGTCGCCCAGGCGGATCGTCGCCGTCTTGCGGCCCCGCTTGAGCTCGTCGGCGAAGATCGCCGAGTAGAAGTTCAGCACCTGCACCGTGCGCAGGCTATCGGTCTTTGCGGCTTTCCTCCACGTACGCCGCCGCGCGCTGCACCATTTCGCGCTCGGCCGCATGGCTCAGCTCGTGCTGCGCGTCCGCGAGCGTGATCCAGCGCGCTTCCTCGACCTCGTCGTCGTGGTCGTCGGTGTCGCCTTCGACGTAGTCGAACAGGAAGAACGACACCGACTTCGGGATCGTCTGCCCGTCGCGGCGGTACCAGTAGCGCGACTCGCCGAGCTCGCGCACGAGCTCGCCGATCACACCCGTCTCCTCGCGCACCTCACGCGTCGCCGCCTCGATCTCGGTCTCGCCGGGATCGATGTGGCCCTTCGGCAACGCAAGCACCTTCGAGCCGTCGGACGCACGCCGCGTCGGCACGATCACGACCACCTCGTCACCGCGGACGACGACCCCGCCTGCCGAACGCTCGCGCGCGGGGCGCTCGCGAGCCCGGCGACGGCCGGCGGGCAGTTTGCGCCCGCCGCGGCCGCCGCGCGACCTAGAAGACATATTGCTCGAGCGCGTCACGATCGTGCACGACGAGGCGCCCCCTTCCCTGGGAGATCACACCGGCGCGCTCGAGCACCGCGAGAAAGCGGCTGGCCGACTCGCGCGAGGAGCCGGCCAGCTGAGCGAGGTCGGCCTGCGTCGCGGTCACGAGCACGTCGCCGCGCTCGCCGTCGAGCGACTCCTGGTCGACCAGCTGCGCCAGCACGACCGCGACCCGGCTCTGCACGGTCTGGAATGACTGGCGCGCGAGCCGTTCGTTGGTCTCGCGCAGGCGCCGCCCGAGCGCGATCACCAGGCGCGCCGAAATCTCGGCGTGTTCGGACATCAGCCGGCGCATGTCGGGACCGAGCACGGCGAGCGCGCTCGTCGCCTCGATCGCCTCGATCGTCGCCGAGCGCCGCTCGTCCTCGAACAACGCGAGCTCGCCGAAGATGTCGCCGGGACCGAACGTCGCGAGCGTCAGCGTGCGCCCGCCGGAGTGCGTGCGGATCGCGCGCGCACGGCCCGAGCGCACGACGTAGCACGTGTCGCTCGCATCGCCCTCGCGAAAGACGACCTCCGACGGCTCGAAGTCGCGCGGGACGGCGAACTGCGCGATCCGCTCGAGGTCGGCGCGGACGAGCGTCTGAAAGACGGGCACGCCGGCGAGGAGCTCGACTGCTTCCTCTGAGCTCATGCCGGCCATCGGGCAGGCATATCACACGCCATCGGCGCAGCCCACAGACGCTCCGAACACGCCGCAACTGCGGGCGTCGCAAGGGTATCTTCAGACAGATGCCGCGCATCGCGACAACAGACAGCGCACGCGCGCTCGCGCGCGTGCTCTTGCGCCGAGCCACGACCGGTGCGCCCGCGTTCGCGGCGTTGGCGAGCACGGTCGTGCTCGCGCTGCTCGCGCCCGTCGGCGCCGGCGCCGCGGCGCCTGGCGCTGGAACGAGCGCGATCGACGCGCATACGCTGCTGCGCTCGCGGCTGCTGTGGGCGACGATCGACGTCTGCAACGCCGCCGACCAGCCCGACACGCTCGGCGTACGCGGCTCGATGCCGGGCGACCACGAAGCGCACGACACGATGTACATGCGCTTTCGCCTCCAATACCTCAACGCGAGCAAGAAAACCTGGATCGATCTGGTCAACGGCGTCTCGCCGACGTGGACGAGCGTCGGCAGCGGCTCCTCGGCGCGCCAGGGCGGGCGCAGCTTCCAGCTCAGCCCGGTCGCCGGCCAGTCGGCCGTGACGATGCGCGGCGTCGTCAGCTTCCAGTGGCGCCACGGCGCGACCGTGCTCGCGCAGGCGTCACGCGCGACGAGCGCCGGGCGCGTGAGCCTTGCCGGCTCGGACCCGGCGGGCTTCTCGGCCGCGACGTGCGTGATCGGCGGCTGAGGACGCCGCGAGGCGCCGGTCAGCGGTCGTCTTCGAACAGGCGCGGGTCGTTCGTGATGATGCCGTCGACGCCGAGCGCCGTCAGCTTGGCGATCCGCGAAGCGTCGTCGACGGTCCACACGTACAGCTCGCCGCCGCCTTCGCGAACTCGACGCACGAGCGCCGGCGTGACGACGCGCCAATGCGCCATCACCGCGTCGAAGCGGCCCGCGCGCAGGCCCGCGAGAGCGCGCCCGGGCAGGATCGCGCGGTAGCCGGTCAAGATCGCGAGCGCGGGGATCGCGCTCAGCAGATGCGTCGTGTAGTCGCGGCGCACGCGCGGCACCGAGAGCCCGAGCCGCAGGGCGGGCTCGGCCGCGCGAACGCGCGCGAGCGACTCGCCGAACATCCCGCTGAGCAGCGTCCGCTCGATCAGGCCGCGCGCGCGCAGCGCCTCCACGACGCGCAGCTCGTAGCCGGGCAGCTTCACGTCGACGTCGAGGTCGACGTCGATGAACGGCGCGTCGGCGAGGTGCTCGAGCGCCTGCTCGAAGCGCAGCGGCACGCGCGCGCGCGCGTCCGCGTAGTCGTGCGCGACGAGCAGCTCGCCGCCGCCGTCCGAGCGCTCGGCGAGCACGTCGAGCTCGATCATGTCGACGCCGTGACGCAGCGCCGCGTCGAAGCTCGCGAGCGTGTTTCCGGGCTCGATATGCGCCGCGCCCTTGTGCCCTACCCGGCGCGGACCGCTCCGGCGCGGCCTCGTCTGCGTGGGCTGTGACATGGCTCCCCACGATCGCAGATCGCGGGGGCGCGCTCTTTAGTAGTCGCTCGGCAGTGGCTTGCGCGCCGCTTCGATCGTCTCGATCGCAGGCTTCGCGCCGATGTACGGCGCGAGCACGACGAACGAGATCTGATCGACGAGCCGCGGCAGCTGGCGCACGCGATCGTGCGCGGTGTAGCTCGAGACGATTCCCCAGATCGCGCCGGTGATCGCTTCGCGCGTCACGAGCGGGCCGCGCCGCGGGTCCGGGCCGAGCTCGTCGAGCAGCTTCGTGAAGTCTTCGATCGAGCGCGTCATCCGTCCGATCATTCCCGGACCGACGTCGAAGATGTCGATGAACGCCATCCGGCTGAGCGCCTCGTGCGCGGCGAAGTACTCGACCAGCGCGCCGACCGCCATGTGGACGGCCTCCGGCCAGCTCGACGCGCGCGCGACGGCCAGCTTCACGGCCTCCATCGCTTCGGCGACGAACTCGTCGAGCACGGCCAGGAAGCACGCCTCCTTCGTCGCGAACAGCTTGTGAAACGCCTCCGTCGAGATCCCCGCGAACTGCGCGATCTGCGGATCGCTGAGCTCGCTGTAGCGCTCGTCGAGCGTGAGGTGGACGAGCGCGCCAAGCGCACGGGCGCGCCGATCGTCGCACGCGAGGAACGCCGCCGGCTGCGGCTCGACCTCGCCGGGCTGCACGAGACCCGAGATGTTCAGGCGCCGCGCGGCCGGCGAGCGGTAGGACTCGATCCAGTCGAGCACCTCGTCGGTCAGCGCGTACAGCTCCTTTTCGCGCCGCTCGTACATCCGCGTGAACGCGACGTGCCGGATCCCGCTGACGATCGCGCGGATCGTCAGCGGCGAGAGGTCGGTGCCGTCGGGATGCGCTTGGAAGGCCATCGAGATGACGCGCTCGAACGTCGTCGAGGCGAGCGCCATCCGCTCGCGCGCCCGCGGGCCGATGCCGAGCGAGTCGACGAGCACCAGGCGCGGGCCCTTCGGCTGGTTGGCGACGTCGTCGAGCAGCGCCTTGCACGCGGCGTGCAGCCGATTGGCCCAGCCGCGTTCGCGCGACCAGGCGTCGAGCACGAGCTTGCGAGCACGCGCGACGACGATGTCGTACGTCGCGAGGAAGCACGCTTCCTTGTTCGGGAACTGCTCGTAGAAGGCGCGGCGCGAGACGCCCGCGAAGCCGATCACGTGGGCGACCGTCGTCTGCGGATAGCCGCGCTGGCTGACCGCCTCGATCATGCCTCCGTACATCCGCGCACGCTGGTTTCGCGCGACGTCCTCCCGGGTCATCCCGTTCGGACCGTGCGGGAGCCTTCGGTACAGCGGTGCGGGTCCCCTATGAGTTCCGCTCATCCCCACGATTCGAGACAATAAACCATCGTCGTTGGAAACGCAAGTCTACTTTTGCTGTCCTCGCGATTCTTTATACCGGAATGCGAGCGACCGCACCAGTGATGTCTCCGGCCGCCAATCCGGCCCCTGGCGAGGGCCTCAACCGGCTCGTGCCGCTTCGACGAGACGCCGTCGGTCAGGCGCTGAGCGTCAGCCGTCGCGGGCCCGCGTGGAAGCCGAGCTCGAGCAGCTCGTCAGCCAGCGACGAGGCGATCGCCGGCTCGCCGTCGATCCGCTCCAGGGCGAGCTTCGGCACGCGTCCGCCGCGCACGGCGTCGGCCAGCGCGCGCAACGCGGCGGCGAGCGCCGCCGTCTCGCCGTCGGCGCCGCGATCGCCCGTCGCCTCGCCCCGTCCGGCAGCGAGCGTCAGCAGGCCTCGCCCGCCGCGCTCGATGTACAGCAGCGGCGCGTCGTCGACGAGCACGACGTATGCGCCGGCGACGCGCGCCGGACGACGCGCCTGCGCGTCGCGCTTCGGCCACGCCAGCGCCGCGCCGTAGGGCTGAGCGGGGTCGGCCGCCGCGATCACAAGCGCGCGCGGGCCGTCGTCCGAGCGCGCGCCGCTCGCCGCTGCGCCCGGCGCCGCGCGCAGCCGCTCGACGGCGCCCGGCAGCGCGAATTGCGCGCCGCCCATCCCCTCGACGAAGTACCCGCGCCGGCAGACGCCGAGCGTCTCCAGGTTGGCGAACGTGTCGTACAGAATCGCGAAGCCGCCCTTGATCCCCTCGGCGAGCACCTGCTCGCGCGTGACGATCCCGTAGCGCTCGAGCAGCAGCTCGGCGAGCGCGCGGCGACGCTCGCGACCGGACGCGGCCGGCAGGCCCGTCGGCGCGAAGATCGGCTCGGTCAGCGACCAGCGACCCTGCATCTGGCCCTGCGCGCCGGTGCGGCGCGCGCCAAAGCGCCGGACGGATGTTCGACGCATCGGCGCTTGCGCGCCGCGTGCGAGCGTCAGGCGCGGCGCGCGCAGCGGCGCCCACGCATCGTTCGTCGCCTCGCCCGCCCACACGAGGTCCCACAGCGCCTCGCGCAGCTCCTCGGCGGGCGCGTCGAGCTCGGCGACCAGGTCGCTGAAGAAACACGGCCCTTGCTGCAAGCGCGCGCGGATCAGCGCGTCGACGGGCGCCGCCTGCACAGCCGCCGAAGCCGGGTTGGCGACGGCGGCCAGCGCGACGCCGTCGGGCGCGCGCGCCTCCGCGCCCGCCCGCCGCTCGGCGCGCGCCGGCGGGCCGATCAGCGGCGCGTCCTCGCGGAAGTACAGCGCGACGCGCCCTGAGCGCCCGCTCGCGCCGGCGCCAACCCACACGAGCTCGCCGCTCGCGCAGAGGCTGTCGAGCCACGACTGCGAGTACGCGCCGACGCGGCGCGGCAGCACGTCGCGCTCCCAGATCTCCGCCGGCAGCGCGAGCCCCTGCAGTGGCACGAGCGCTTCGCGCAGACGATCGACGCCCGCGCCGGCACTCGCGTGGCGGTCGACGCCTTGCCACGACGGCAGGAACGCGGCGAGCGCACGCTCGTCGGTCGGCTCGATCTCCTTGCGCAGCGCCGCCAGCGACGCGCGCCGCAGACGGCGCAGGATCTCGACGTCGCACCACTCCCGGCCGGTTCCGCCGGGGCGCAGCTCACCGCGCACGATCGTGCCGTCGCGCTCGAGCTCGCGCAGCACGGCGCTCACATCGACGCGATAGCGCTCCTGCAGCTCCTCGCTCGTGAACGGCCCGTGCGTGCGCGCCCAGCGCGCGACGATCACGCGCAGCGCGTCGGGCACGTCGGCGAGGAACGCCTCCGGCAGACCACCCGGCGGCGCGGCGCCGAGCGCATCGCGGTAGAGGCCGGCCTCATCGGCCGCGACGACGCGCTGCTCGCCGCCGATGCGCAGGTGGATCGCGCGGCGTTCGCGCACGAGCTCGGACAGCAGCGGCGCCGGATCGACGCCGTCGAACACGCGCGCCGCGACCTCCTCGACGGTCAGGTCACCGACGTGGCGCAGCAAGTCGTGCAGGCCGTCGCGCCCCGTCACCCGTGTGATCTCCGATCGGTGCTGCAGATCGTCCTCGACGCGCGCCAGCGCGTCCGCGTCGAGCAGCTCGCGCAGCTCCTCCTGGCCGAGCAGCTCGCGCAGCAGCTCGCGGTCGAGCGACAGCGCCGCCGCGCGACGCTCGGCGCTCGGCGTGTCGCCCTCGTACATGTACGTCGCGACGTAGTCGAACAGCAGCGACGACGCGAACGGCGACGCCGTCGGCGTCTCGACCTCGACGAGCGCGATCTCGCGCGAATGCAGCGAGCGCAGCAGCTCCTGGAGGCCCGGCACGTCGAGCACGTCGCGCAGGCACTCTCTGTACGTCTCGAGCACGACCGGGAAGTCGCCGTAGCGGCGCGCGACCTCCAGCAGATTCTGCGCCTTCAGCCGCTGCTGCCACAGCGGCGTGCGCCTGCCGGGATACGCGCGCGGGATCAACAGCGCGCGCGACGCGTTCTCGCGAAAACGCGCGCCGAACAGCGCCGAGTCGCCGAGCGCCGAGACGATCGCCTGCTCGACCTCCTCAGGCTCGATCATCACGAGCTCGGCCGCCGACGGCAACCCCTCGGGCTCGTCGGCGTCGAGGTCGGGCAGGTGCATGACGATGCCGTCGTCGGACGCGATCGCGTCAGCCTCGACGCCCATGTGCTCGCGTATCCGCGCCGACAGCGCGAGCGCCCACGCCGAGTGCACGCGACCGCCGAACGGCGAGAGCACGCACAGGCGCCAATCGCCGATCTCGTCGCGGAAGCGCTCGAGCACGATCGTGCGCTCGCTCGGCAGCACGCGCGTCGCCTCCTGCTGCTCGCGCAGGTATGCCAGCAGGTTGCGCGCCGCCCGCTCGTCGAGGTCGTACCCGTCCTGCAGCGTCTGCGGCTCCTGCTCGACCGCCCAGCGCGAGAACGCGCCGATCGCCTCGCCGAGCTCCTTCGGGCGTCCGACCGAGTCGCCCTTCCAGAACGGCACCGCGCCCGGCGCGCCGGGCGCCGGCGTCACGATCACGCGGTCGCGCCCGATCTCCTCGATCCGCCACGTCGACGCGCCGAGCAGGAACGCCTGTCCCGGTCGCGCCTCGTAGACCATCTCCTCGTCGAGCTCGCCGACGCGCCGTCCGTCCGGCAGCGTCACCGCGTAAAGGCCGCGGTCCGGGATCGTCCCGGCGTTCGCGATCGTCAGCTGGCGCGAGCCCTTGCGCGCACGCACCGTTCCGGCGACGCGGTCCCAGACGATCCGAGCACGCAGCTCGCCGAACTCCTTGCTCGGATAGCGCCCGTCGAGCATGTCGAGCACGTTCTCGAGCAGCTCGATCGACAGCTCCGAGTACGAGTGGCTCGCCGTCACGAGCGCGTGCAGCTCCTGCACCGCGATCCCACCGGCCTCGCTCGATCCTTTCGCC
Source organism: Solirubrobacteraceae bacterium (assembly GCA_035486335.1). GTDB lineage: Bacteria > Actinomycetota > Thermoleophilia > Solirubrobacterales > Solirubrobacteraceae > Palsa-744. Next base: position 7,993 of record DATHND010000149.1, on the reverse strand, counting down.
GGCTCGGCCGCGACCGCGATCGCGACGATCTGCTGCGCGAGCACGTCGAGCGCGTTGCGCGGGACGACCGTCGGCTCGATCAGCCCTTCGTGCATCCGCCGCGCGACGACCGCGCACTCGAGCAGGTCGCCGCGGAACTTCGGGAAGATCCGCCCGCGGCTGACCTCGTCGACGCCGTGCCCCGCGCGACCGATCCGCTGCAGCCCGCGCGCGACCGACTTCGGCGACTCGATCTGCAGCACGAGGTCGACCGCGCCCATGTCGATCCCGAGCTCGAGCGAGCTCGTCGCGACCAGGCACGGCAGCTCGCCCGCCTTCAGCAGCTCCTCGACCTTCGTGCGCTCCTCGCGCGCGAGCGAGCCGTGGTGTGCGCGCGCGATGTCGCTCTTCGCCAGCTCGTTCAGGCGCAGTGCGACGCGCTCGGCCGAGCGCCGGTTGTTGACGAACACGATCGTCGAGCTGTGCGCCTGCACGAGCTCGAGCAGCTCCGGGTAGATCGCCGGCCAGATCGAGCTGCGCGTCGACTCGCCCCCCGCGACCGGCTCCAACGGGTCGGCGTTCGCGTCGACCCGCCCGCCCGGTTCGCTCATCGACTCGACCGGCACCTCGATCCGCAGGTCGAGCTGCTTGCGGTGGCCCGCGTCGAGGATCGTCACCTCGCGGCGCGGCCCGACGAGGTAGCGGCCGATCTCCTCGAGCGGGTTCTGCGTCGCCGACAGGCCGATCCGCTGGACCGGGCGGCCGACCTGACGCTCGAGCCGCTCGAGCGTCAACGCCAGATGCGAGCCGCGCTTGCTCGCCGCGACGGCGTGGATCTCGTCGACGATCACGGCCTCGACGCCGCTCAGCATCTCGCGCGCGTTCGACGTCAGGATCAGATACAGCGACTCCGGCGTCGTGATCAAGATGTCCGGCGGCCTGCGCGCCATCGCCGCGCGCTCGCGCTGTGGCGTGTCGCCTGTGCGAATGCCGACGCTGACCTCCTCCGCGCCGATCCCGCGCAGCGGCGTGCGCAGGTTGCGCTCGATGTCGTACGCGAGCGCCTTCAGCGGGCTGACGTACACGACGCGCGTGCCCGCCGCGCGTCGCTCGGCGCCGTCGCCCGCTCCCGCGCCTGCGCCCGTTCCGGCTCCCGCTCCCGCTCGCGCTCGCGCTCGCGGAGCGTCGCGGGTCGCACTGGCCTGCGAGTCGGCGCTCAGCCGGTCGAGCGCCCACAGGAACGCCGCGAGCGTCTTGCCCGATCCGGTCGGCGCCGACAGCAGCACGTTCTCGCCGGCGGCGATCGCCGGCCATGCCTGCGACTGCGCCGGCGTCGGCGCGTCGAACGCCTGCTCGAACCACGCGCGAACGCGCGGGCTGAACGTCGAGAGAGGCACCCGTCGAGGCTAGCGCCGAAGGCGCGTGAGATCGTGTCGCTCCTCTCCGGCGACACCCGAGCCGAGCGACCTCTTCAAAGCGGTCGCCGGGATTGGAGTCCCAGTCGGAAACGCCCCGATCGCCATGTTTGGGCTCGATTTCGTCGCTCGCATGTTCTGCATAAAGGAATTTCGGGCTCTTCTGGGGCCAAGATCGCGCGGCGCTCACGCAGCTCAAACGCGTGCGTACGCTTTCCGATATGGGGGTAGTCGAGCGCGCATCCGGGGCAACCGACGTCGAGCCGACGAATCCACCGGCGGTGCGGCCTCACCGACAGTCGACGCCGCTCGCGCAGGCGCTCGCCGCCACGGGAGATCGCTGGACGCTGCTGATCGTGCTGGCGCTGTCCGACGGAGCCGCTCGGCTCAACGTCGTGCGTGGGCGCCTGCCGGGGGTCAGCTCGGCGGTGCTCGACCACCACGTGCGACGGATGGTCGCGCTCGGACTGCTTTCGCGTCGGCGCTTTCGCGAGATGCCGCCTCGGGTGGAGTTGCAGCTGACCGAGAGCGGCGCGGCGCTGCTGCCGGCTGCAGGGGCGCTCGCGCGGTGGGGCATGCGCCACCGTTGGAGCGTCGAGACGGGTTGCGAGCGGATCGACGCCGATGCCGTGCTGCATCAGCTGCCGGCGCTGCTCGAAGAGACGAAGCTCCCAGAAGGGACGATCGAGGCCGTGCTCGACGACGGCTGCTCGCCGCATCGCTACCGCTTCGAGATCGTCGACGGGCGCCTCGCGGTGGCGCCCACGCCGGATTCGGCGCAAGAGCCGCAGAGCACGAGCGCACGGATCGAGGGCGACGCCGCCGGCTGGGCCGTCGCGCTCGGTCCGCAACGCGACCATCGCGGAGTCCGCATCGAGGGAAGGCGCAGACTGGCGAAGCAGATGCTCGAGGCGCTGCCCCACTGACGGCTGTCCGCGCCGTCATGCGGCCGACTGGCGCGGCCCGCCCGCCGCGCCGGTCGACCGTCATCCCCACGCAATCCCCGGTTGTGCCCACCGCGCCGGGCCTTCACGGACACCGCGGCCGGGCGATGAGCTGCGGCGTCCGCGGAGACCCGGCATCGAGGGGGTGACACCCGGGGCCTCTCCTCAGGCGCCGCCGGAGAGGGAGAGAACGGCGCCCAAGTCTGTTCCCCCGTGCTGCGCCCGGTCCTTTCGTCTGATTCGGATCAGTAGGACACGCCGCGAAACGTGCGTTACGCGACGTTCCGACGGCCACGCTACTTTCAGATATGGCAATACGCCAGTGGCGTCTCCCACTTGCGCCGCACGTCGTTGCGCGACTGGCACGCTCGTCGCGCTGCTCCGCCGGCGCGCGTCCATAGACTTGCGCCAGTGCGAGATCGAGCGCTGCCGTGACGAGCACACCCGCGACGGGATCGCGTCGCGACGTCGCGACGGCCGGCGTGCGCGCGACGCGCGGCGGTGTGCTCCCCGCGCAGCGGCTGCGCGATGCGATCGCGCAGGAGTGGGTCGTCGCCGGGGAGTGGCGCATCCCATCCGAGTCGATCCAACCCGCGAGCATCGACCTGCGGCTCGGCGAGCGCGCGTGGGCGCTGCGCTGCAGCTTCCTCCCCGACAGCGACTCGACCGTCGAGCAGAAGGTCGCCGACCTCGCGTTCGAGGAGATCGACCTGCGGGACGGCGCGACGCTCGAGCGCGACCGCCCATACCTCGTGCCGCTCGTCGAGGAGTTGCGCCTGCCCGACGGCGTGCGCGCGAAGGCCAACCCGAAGAGCTCGACCGGCCGGCTCGACGTCTTCACTCGCGTGCTGACCGATCGCAGCCATCGCTTCGACGAAATCGCCTCCGGCTATCGCGGAAAGCTCTATCTCGAGGTCGTGCCGCGAACGTTCGCGATCCGAGTCGCCACCGGGCTCGCGCTCAACCAGGTGCGGCTGATCGACGGCGACGGGCGCCTGACCGACGACGAGTTGCTGCAACTGCACGATCACGTGCCGCTGCTGTTCCGCGACGAGCGTCCGCTCGAGCACTCGGCGCTGTCGCTCGGCGACGGGCTGTTCCTCAGCCTCGACGCCTCCGGCGGACCCGAGAACACGGTCGGCTACCGCGCGAAGAAGAACAGCCTGCCGATCGACCTGACGAGGGTCGGCACGCTGCGCTGGCAGGACTACTGGGAGCCGGTCCACCCCGAGTCCAAGCAGCGCATCGTGCTCGAGCCGGAGGTCTTCTACCTGCTGCTGTCGGCAGAGGGCGTCAGCATTCCGCCGGGCTACGCGGCTGAGATGCTGGCCTACGATCCAACCGCCGGCGAGCTGCGGACTCACTACGCCGGCTTCTTCGATCCCGGCTTCGGCTATTCGCACACGGACGCCGGCGGGGGCAGCCGCGCGGCGCTCGAGGTGCGCGCGCGCGACGTCTCGTTCATGGTCGAGCACGGGCAGCCCGTCTGCAAGCTCTCGTTCGAGCGGATGGCCGAAGAGCCGGACGTGCTCTACGGCGCCGACGTCGGCTCCAACTATCAAGGGCAGCAAACGATGCTGAGCAAGCATTTCCTGGGCCGCCCAGGCGACGTTCGAGCATAAGGCTCGAACTAGTGCATTTGTTCGTATTTTCGTAACGCGGAAGGGTTATCGCCTGAGCGTACGAAATAAGCGACCATTGTCCGCTCTATCATCCCTTGGAACCAAACTGTTTATGATCGTCTAGCTCCGCTCCAATCGCGGCGCAGACGACGGGAGGGATTTTCCGGGACGACGGAAGAGCCCCCTAGCCCCCCATCAAAACGGACAGGGACCAAGTACACATGCCCAGAACTAGTTCAAAAGCTGCAAAAGCCTCCGCCTCCACGCAAGAGCCGGCGTGGTCGATCCCGAGCCTGCGCGAACCGCGCTATTCGCAGTCGCTCGAGCGCGGCTTGGCGATCCTGAGCTGCTTCACGCCCAAGCGCCCCGTGCTGGGCATCGCCGACATCGCCGACGAGCTCGGGATGAGCCGCTCGACGACGCACCGCTACGTGATCACGTTGCTCGCGCTCGGCTACCTCGAGCAGGGAGCCTCGCGCAAGTACCGCCTCGGCCTGCGCGTCACGGATCTCGGAATGTCGGCGCTCAACTCGACCGGTCTGCGCGAGCACGCGCAGCCCTACCTCGAAGAGCTCCGCCAGCGCACTTCCTACACGGTCAGCCTCGCCGTGCTCGACGGTTCGGAGGTGCTGTACGTCGACCAGGCGCGCAGCTTCCGCCGCGGCCAGGGCGGCGGCGTCGACGCGCACACCGGCTCGCGGCTGCCGGCGTATTGCACCGCGACGGGCAAGTTGCTGCTCGCGAACCTGCCCGAGCCAGATCAGCGGGAGCTGATCGGCCAGTCGAAGCTGAGCAAGCACGGCCCGAACACGATCACCTCGAAGAAAGCGCTGCGCGAGGAGCTCGACGAGGTGCTCGACGCCAACTTCGCCGTCGATGACGAAGAGCTCGCGAAGGACCTCTACTCGATCGCCGCGCCCGTGCGCAACGAGGCGCGGCAGGTGCTCGCCGCCGTTGAGATCGTGGTGCCGAGCTCGCTGATCACGCTCGGCGAGCTCGTCGACGCGCTCGGGCCGCATCTCGTCTCGACCGCGGACCGGATCTCCGCGCGCCTGGGCTTTCGCCGCGACGACGAGCAGAGCTGAGCGCGGCGGACGCCTCGCGAGGGCAAGGGGGCTGCGCCCGTCCGCTCGCCTCGTCCCGTACTCTCTGCGGTCGAATGCGCCTCTTGCACAAGCGTGCCACCGCGCTGCTCTGCGCGCCGCTGCTCGCGCTCGGGCTGTCGGCATGCGCGCAGACCGTCTCGACCTCCGGGCTCGCGGGCGAAGCGAAGGCCGCCGGCGAAACGGTCAAAGACCTGCAGAGCAACGCGACCGCGGGCGAAGCGAAGAAGATCTGCCAGGACGACCTCGCCGACGCCGTCGTCAAGCGCCTCGCCGGCGCGAGCGGCGGCTGTCAGGAAGCAATCAAAAAACAGCTCGCCGAGATCGACTCGGTCGAACTGACCGTCGAATCGATCCAGGTCAACGGCGCCACGGCGACGGCGCACGTCAAAAGCGTCTACTCGGGCAAGAAGCGGCTCTCGACGATGTCGCTCGTCAAGGAAGGCGGCAAGTGGAGGATCTCCTCGTTCAGCTGATTCCGTCGAGCAGCTCGCCCGGCGAGGAGAGGCCAAGACCTTTCGCGAGGATCACGATCGTCTCCAGGCGCGGCGAGCGCTTGCTGCGCTCGAGCAGGCTGATCTCCGTGCGGTGCAGTTCGCAGACGTCGGCGAGCGCCTCCTGTGAGAGGCCGACCCGGTCGCGCTGACGGCGCAGGTTCTCGGCGAACTGCTCGCGTGAGCTTGGCATACCTGCACTCTCACGTACGACGGACAAAACATCCACAGACAATCGTCTCGGCCGGATCGCCGCCGTCAGCCGAGCGCGCGTCCGTACTGGCGCTGATAGTACGCGCGGTACTCGCCCGAGCGGATCGGCTCCCACCACCACGCGTTATCGCGATACCACGCGACCGTCTGCTCGAGGCCCTGGGCGAAGCGCACGCGCGGCTCCCAGCCAAGCGCGCGGACCTTCGCGGAGGACAGCGAATAGCGGCGATCGTGCCCCGGCCGGTCGCGGACGTGCTCGATCTGCGACTCGCTCGCGCCCGTCGCTGCGACGATCCGCCTGACGACGTCGATGTTCGCCTCCTCGTCCGGCCCGCCCGCGTTGTAGACCTCGCCGGCCACGCCGTGCTCGAGCACGTGACCGATCGCGCGTGCGAAGTCGCTCGCGTGGATCCAGTTGCGAACCTGCATCCCGTCGCCATACACCGGCAGCGAGTCGCCGTGCAGCGCGTTGAGGATCATCAGCGGGATCAGCTTCTCCGGGTACTGGCATGGGCCGTAGTTGTTCGACCCACGGCAGATCGTCGCCGGCAGCTCATATGTGTGGAAGTAGCTCTGCACGAGCAGGTCGGCGCCCGTCTTCGTCGCCGAGTACGGCGAGGACGGGCGCAGCGGCGAGTCCTCCGTGAACGATCCCGACTCGATCGAGCCGTAGACCTCGTCGGTCGACACCTGCACGTAGCGCGGCCTCTGCCGCGCTGTGCGGGCCGCCTCCAGTAGCACATAAGTGCCGAGCGCATGCGTCTTGACGAACGCGTCCGGCTCGGCGATCGAGCGATCGACGTGCGTCTCGGCCGCGAAGTTGACGACCGCCTCCGGCGCCGATGCGTCGATCGCGCCGGCGACGTCGCCCGCGTCCTCGATCGCGCCCCTGAGAAAGCGGAACGAGGGGTGCTCGGCGAAGTCGTGGAAGTTCTCGGTACGCCCCGCGTAAGTCAGCTTGTCGAGCACCGTCACCTCGTCGCCGTGCTCCAGCAGGCGCTGGCGCACGAACGTCGAGCCGATGAATCCCGCGCCGCCGCAGACGAGGAGTTTCATGCGCGCATCATCCCAGCGCGGGCCGCCAAGTACCCCGCCAGGCCGTCCTGCCACGGCGGCATCGGCACGACGTCGTCGCGCTCGGACGCGAGCGCCGACCAGGCCGGGCGCGGCGCCGCGCGCGCCATCTGCTCGCTGCTCGCCGGCTCGACGCGGCACGCCACGTCGGCTTGGCGGAAGATCTCCTGGGCGAAGCCGTTCCACGAGACCTCGCCGCCGCCAGTCATGTGCACGAGCCCGCTCACCCCGCGCTCGATCAGGCCGAGCAGCGCGGGCGCCAGGTGACCGGCCCACGTCGGCGAACCGACCTGGTCGGTGACGACCTGCACCGCGTCGCGCTCGCTCGCGAGCCGCAGCATCGTCGCGACGAAGTTCCTCCCGTCGACGCCGTACAGCCATGCCGTGCGCACGATCGTATGGCGCCGCGACGCGGCCGACACCTCGCGCTCGCCCGCGAGCTTCGTCGAGCCGTACACCGAGCGCGGGCCGGTCGGGTCGGACTCGACGTACGGGCGTGCGCGCCCCTGCGCGTCGAGCGGCGCGACGCCGTCGAACACGTAGTCGGTCGAGACGTGCAGCATCGGCACATCGAGCCGCGCCGCCTCGCGCGCGAGCACGCCGGCGCCGAGCGCGTTGACCGCGTGCGCCGCCTCGCGCTTGCTCTCCGCGCCGTCGACGTCGGTCCACGCGGCGCAGTTGACGATCGCGTCGAGCGAGCCGGGCTCCTCGTGCATGCGCGCGAGCAGCGCGTGCACGGCCGACTCGTCGGCGATGTCGAGCTCCGGCAGGTCGACCGGCACGAGCTCGTGCCCCGCGCGGGCGCCCGCGCGCATCACGTCGTGCCCGAGCATCCCTGCCGCGCCGGTGACGAGCAGCCTCACAGGATCGAGATGTCGGAGTTGTCGCCGACCATGAAGCGGTATGCGCGCGGTTGTTGGCCGCCGCGACGCACGCGGACGTTGCGTCCCAGCAACGACGACTCGATCCGGCCGTCGAGATGCGACACCGACGAGCCGGCGAGCAGGATCGAGTGCTCGACCTCTGACGCAGTGATCTCGCAGCGCTCGCCGATCGCCGTGTACGGGCCGATGTAGCAGTCCGTCAGACGCGCGCCCGCGCCGACAATCGCCGGACCCCTCACCGTCGTGCGCTCGAGACGCGCGCCCG
>DATHND010000148.1:0-26522 GCA_035486335.1 Solirubrobacteraceae bacterium | reverse complement strand
TTCCGTGGCTGTTCCTCGCGGGGCTCGCGGGCGCGGCGATCCTCGCCACGCTGCTCGCGACGGCCCTCGCGACTCGCGGGATACGGCGCCTGCGCCTCGGCGAGATCCTGCGCGAGCAGTAGCCGGTCCTTCGGGATACTTGCCCGATGTCCGCTGCGTTGATCCTGCTCGTGGAGGACGATCGAGAGCTGCGCGCGATCGTCAGGCGCGGCTTGGAGGAGGAGGGCTTCACGGTCCGCTGCGCGGGGACCGGCGCCGAGGCGATGGAACGGGTCTCCGCGCAGGCGCCCGACGCGCTGGTGCTCGACGTGGGCCTGCCCGACGCCGACGGGCGCGACCTCTGCCAGGCGCTACGGGCGCGCGGGATCCAGTCGCCGGTGCTGTTCCTCACGGCCCGCGACGCCCTCGTCGACCGCCTGGCGGGCTTCGGGGCGGGGGGTGACGACTACCTCGTCAAGCCCTTCTCGCTGGCGGAGCTGATCGCGCGGCTGCGCGCGCTGATGCACCGCGCCGGCGTGGACGGCGCCGTCGACGCCGCCGGCCTGAGCCTCGATCCGACGAACCACGAGGTCTCCCGTGCGGAGCGCACCGTCCGCCTCACCCCGACGGAGTTCCGGCTGCTCGGCGCTCTCGCCGCGCAATCCGAGCGGACGGTCAGTCGCCGTGAGCTCGTCCGCGCCGCCTGGCCCGACGGTGCGATCGTGCACGAGAACACGATCGACGTCTACGTCGCGCGCCTTCGCCGCAAGCTGCGCACGATCCCCGACGCGCCCGCGATCACGACCGTGCACGGCGTCGGCTACCGCCTGCGATGAGCCGCCGCGCGCGATGAGGCTCAGCCGCGTCAGCCTCCGCACGAGGCTCACCGCGAGCACCGTCGCCGGCGCGGCGATCGCCCTCGCCACGCTGATCGCCGCGTTCAACCTCGTCCTCGACGCGCGCCTGAGCGCCGACGCCGACAACATCCTGCGCGAGCGGGCGGCGACGGTCCTGCGCGGTCTCGGCGCCGTGGACGGACGCTTGTCGATCGTCGAGGCTCCCGACCAGGGCGCGATCGACGCGCAGACGTGGATCTTCGCCGGGGGCCACGCGCTCGAGCAGCCCGCGGGCGTCGGCCCGCGCACGCAACGGGCCGCCCGCGCGCTCGCCGCGAGCGAATCGGGGTTCGTGACCGTCGCGGCGACCGAGACGCGTCTGCACGCCGTCCCCGTGCGCCAGGACGCACGAACGCTCGGGGCCGTCGTCGTCGGCGCATCGCTCGCGCCCTATCGGAGCACCGCGTCCTCGGCGCTGCTCGGCTCGATCATCCTCGGGCTGCTGATCCTCGCCGCGATCGCGGCGCTCTCGCGCCGGCTGATCGGCCGCGCCCTGCGTCCCGTCGCCCGGATGACCGCCCAAGCGGCCGATTGGAGCGAGCACGATCTCTCGCGCCGGTTCTACGCGGGCGAGCCCCACGACGAGCTCAGCGCGCTCGCCTCCGTCTTCGACGGCCTGCTCTCGCGCGTCGCCACGAGCCTCAGTCACGAGCGACGCCTCACCGCCGAGGTCTCCCACGAGCTACGCACGCCCCTGGCCAAGATCCTCGCCGAGGCCGAGCTCGCCGCCAGCCGCGATCGCTCACCGCGGCGTTACCACGAATCGCTGTCGTCGATCGCTCGCCACGCCCGCGGCCTGGAGCAGGTGCTCGAGACGCTGCTCGCCTCCGCCCGCGCCGCGACGCCCGGTCAGGCTCACTCCAGCGACGCGCTGGAATCCGCGCAGCGTGCCGTCGCATCCATGCGCGAGACCCTTGCCGCGCAGGGCAAGTCGATCGAGCTCGTCTGCGCACGGCCCCTCAGAGTCGCCGTCGGAGCCGACGTCGTGGAACGCATCCTCTCACCCCTGCTCGAGAACGCCGCCCGCTTCGCCCGAGATCGAATCGTGCTCGACATACGCGCGGCCGACGACGAGGTCGTGTTCGAGATCCGCGACGACGGCCCCGGCGTCGCCCCCGGCGAGCAGGAGCGGATCTTCTCCCCGGGCTTCCGCGGCGTCGAACCACACGCCGACGCACGCGGCTCGCACGCCGACGCACGCGAACCGCACGTAGGCGCCGGGCTCGGGCTGTCGCTCGCTCGCCGTCTCGCGCGCGCCGCCCGTGGAGAGGTGCAGGCGCGCCTGCACGACGACGGGGGCAGCTTCACCGTTCGACTCCCCGCCGCAGCAACGGCGCCCGCCGATACCTATCAATAGCCCGGGCAGGCGCCGTAATGCAACACCATCGTTTGTCAATGCGCGCCGGCGAGCCGTTTTGTCCGTGCATTTCGCCGAATTTAGCCATTCCCACCCTAGATGCGGGCTCTTGACACCTCGCAGCAGAATGCTATAGTAACGTTTACTACGTCGTGTCGCAAGGGGAGCCGACGCCGCCGTAAACCAGGCGGAGAAGAGAGGTGGGATGCAACTGAGGGGACGCGGGATTCACGAGCGAGTGCTCTGCGTACGGATGCGCTTGGACGCCTAGCCCAACTCATCGCGTCCTGATTCAACCTTTGCCCGCTTCGGGTCCAAGCCGTGCGTCAAACGGCCGTGGATCCGTGAGGGCGCGCTTGTCAACACAAAGGCGACGCCGGGCGCACCTCGTTTGCGCGGACACGCCCGACGCCGAATGAACCGAAGGAGATTCTATCAAATGAAGCCCATTTTCAAAGCATTGATGGTCGCCGCGGCGCTGCTCCTGGTGGGGGTTCCCGCCGCTTCGGCTTCGACTGGCCTCGGCTGGGTCGTCGAAGGAAAACGGCTGCACACAGGAGAAACCAAGCCGCTTGCAGAAACGACGAACATCCGGTGGGAACTGCCCAGGATCAGCTGGTCGGGCGGCGGGGAAGTCAGCTGCACAGCAATGAAGCTGAAGGGCGCCCAGCTGCTTGGCTCGGGCGAAACGGAATTTGCGCACGCAGAAGTGGAACATCTCGTCCTGTCTGGGTGCAAGGAGGAACAAGCCGCGGGGTGCGAAGTCAAGCCGATCGAAACCGTCCCGCTGAAGCTGCTTCTCGAAACCGGGGTCCACGTCAAGTTCCAACCGAAGGAAGGCGAAGCGCTGGCGACGATGACCATCGCCAAAAGGATCGGCGAGGCCTGTGGCCTCACGGGGAGCTACAAATTGACTGGCTCACTGACGGCGGAACTTCCTGGCGCGGGCTCCGAAACGGTTGAACAGCGCTTGAACTTCGGTCGTGGAGATGGTCTTTCGGTAAATGGGTTTGGGGCGTTTTTTACCGCGGGGCTATCGGTGGAACTCCAGTCGAAACAGGCCTGGGCAGTCAGCTAGTTGTAGTTCCTAACCACCTTCGCCAGTAGACATCCGGGCCTCCTTGGAGCTGGGCGGCGCTGAAGCCACCAGCCCCAAGGAGGACGCCGGTTGAAGCTCCACGGCGACGCCCGCACCTGTCCGAACAGCGCGCCGAGGTCGGGCGCTCGCGCCGCACGCTCTCGAGCCCCTTCCGCCATTCGGTGTTTTACGGACCGTGTCCGCGTCGGTGCCGTTCGGCAACGGCGGACGTGACGCAGCGGCCCAAGCGCAACGGGGACATGCGCGCTCGGCACAGCCATTTCGCCTTCGTGGCGCCGATCGGGTTTGCCATCCGGGGCGCCCCGTATCCTCGCGAAACAACCCTAACCTCATCGTGTTCGTTTATTCGATCGCGCCAACCGGAAGCCCGAGGTCATCCGCAGCTGACGGGTGGGCCAAGCTCGACCATCACGGGATGTCCAAGGTCTCAAAAGCCGCTGGTTCGCGTGGATTTCCGTTCGACCGCACAGATGACCGAGTCGCACGCCGCGGTTCGCTCTTGACAATTGCCGATCCCCTGCGCTAGGTTGGACGACAGCGTTTATCGAGCGTCGTTCGCATCTACGATTCGACGGCTCCGATGCCGGCGCGAGGGGAATTCAAGCGAGAGTGGGAGGGGAGTCGTAATGGTTCGTGTTGACTTGTCGGAGACGAACGACGTGTCGCCGGTCTCATCCGCGCGCCCGTCTGCGTCTCGACGTTCAGCGCGCGCATCGGCTGTTGCTCTGGTCACGTTTGGATTCTTGCTGGCGTTTGCGCCTTCTTCCGCGTTCGCGACCGGCGACGCCAACCGCGGCAGCTGTCCAAACGAAGCGAGCGCCGGCTTCCGTGCGTACCTCGCCGACTGCCGCGCCTACGAGAAAGTCAGCCCGACCTTCAAGGAGGGGTGGCCGGTCTTCCCGCAGGAATTCACGAACGAAAACGCGCCCGGCGCCGACGCTCCGCTCGTGCGCGCGACGTCGCTGGGGGCCTTCGCCGGCGGCAGCGACACCACTACGGTCCTCGGGAACGACTATCTGTTCGGCCGGTCCGGCCCCGGCGCATGGAGCACGAGCGCCGTCGACCCGCCGCCGTCTGAACTCGAGGCCAGCCCTAGACCGGCGTTGCAGGAAGGCAACATCTCGGAGTACGCGCCCGACGGCACGGCGCTCCTCGTGGCCCATACGCCGAGCGAATCCGCCTTCGGAAGCGCCATCTACCGGCGTACGCCCACCGGAGCGTTCGAGCTGATCGGGCCGATGCTGTCCGAACAGCCGACCGAAGCCCCGGGCGTCAACTCGGAATCAGCCGGTGAGCTCTTCGCCGGCGCCTCGAGCGACCTATCGAAAGTCCTCTTCTATGTACAACCCATCGGACCTCGTACGGGCAGGACAGGACTCGAATCGGGTCTGTGGCCGGGCGACGAAACCCTTGCCGAAGCGCAAAGCGAAAAAGGGATCGCGCGCTCGCTCTATGAATACGAAGGCGTCGGCCAGCCCGCGCCCCGTCTCGTGGGGGTGGACCAGGAAGAGAAGCTCATCTCCCAATGCGGCATCGCCCTGGGTGGCGAGGTGTCAGGGGACGGCAACACCCACAACGCGGTGTCCGCGGACGGCTCGACGGTCGTCTTCACCGCGCAACCGGGCGGATGCACCGGAACGAACCGTAACCACGAAGAAGTCACAGGCGCAGGGCCGCCGGCGCGCGAGCTGTTCGCGCGCGTGAACCACGCTGTGACCGTGCCGATCTCAGAGCCGACGCCGGCGGACTGCGCGGAATGCGATACGTCGAGCCCGGCGGCCGCGTCCTTCGTCGGCGCGAGCACCGACGGCGAGCGCGTGTTTTTCATCACCTCCCAGAGCCTGCTGCCCGGTGCCACCTCGGGCGCCAACCTCTACGAGTACGACTTCTCGGCGCCTGCCGGGCACAGGGTGACGCTCGTGTCGCGAGTCCCCGAAGGGACGAGCGAAAGCGCCGAAGTGCAAGGCGTCGGCATCGTCTCCGAAGACGCCACGCACGTGTACTTCGTCGCGCACGGCAAGCTCGCCGGGGCGAATTCCGAAAACCGGTCGCCCGAAGCCGGCGGCGAGAACCTCTACGTGTTCGAGCGCGACGCGCAGACGGAAGCGGAAGGCCAGCCGGGCGGCCGGGCCCGTTATGTCGCGTCGTTGAGCGAAGCCGACCAGGCGGAGTGGGAAGTCAAGGGTGGACAGCCGATGCAGACGACGCCGACCGGCAGCTATCTCGCCTTCAAGAGCTCGAAGCCGGGGACCACCCCTGATGACACGAGCACCGCGCCCCAGCTTTTCCGTTACTTCGCCGACCAGACCGAAGCCGAATCGGCGGCCGGCAGGGCCGGCGGCGCGCCGCCGGCCCTGGTTCGCGTCTCGAAAGGCGAGGGAGGCTACAACCACGACGGCAACACCGAAAGTCTCGGTGTCTTTGTCCCGAATGTCACACTTGCCGAACATCAGAAAGCCAACGTCGACTTGCATCCGGCGATCTCCAGCGACGGGTCGGTCGTGACGTTCGCGAGCGCCGACGCCCTGACGCCACAGGCCTTCGAAGACCCCACCAACGTGGCGGACAACATGTACGAGTACCGCGACGGCCACGTCTATCTCGTCTCCGACGGGCAATCGCAAGTCGGGTCCGAATCGTTCTTCGTCGGCGTATTGCCGACTGGGGTCAGCCCCTCGGGCAAGGACATCTTCTTCAGCGCGTATGCCCCGCTCGTCCCGGAAGACACCGACACGCTCGCCGACCTATACGACGCGCGGGTGGAAGGCGGCGCCCCGGCGCCGGCTACCGGCGGCTCGTGCGCCCAAGCCTGTGCGGCGGCCAAATCCGCATCGCCGCCGGCGGGCCCGTTTACGAGCGAAACGACGCCCGCCGGCGATCAGCTCGCGCCGCCGCCGGCGATCCCCGCGCGTCCACGGCCCCTCACCCGGGCGCAGCAGCTCGCCCGTGCGCTGAAGGCGTGCCACAAGCTCAAAGGCAAGCGCCGGGCTCGCTGCGAAGCGGCCGCCCGGAAAAGATACGGCCCCGTCGGGCGCCGCAACGTCAGGAGGCAGTCACGATGACCGGGGACGGCTGTAGAGGACCGATCGCTCAGCTTCGGGACCGCTGTGCGGCGCCGTCGCGCGCGGCGTCGGCCTGCCTGGCGGCGCTCTGCCTTGCGGCCGTTTCGCTCGGCGCGCCGCAGGCGGCGCTCGCGACCCCGGCGCCGGCGCTCTCGATCCGGCAGGCGTCGATGCCGACGATCATTCCGACGACGCCGAAAGTGAACCAGACGGGTCACATCGCGATCCTGGTCTCGAACCTCGGGGCCGCGGCGAGCGAAGGGCCGATTTCGATCACCGACGAAGCGCCGAGCGGGCTCGTGATCGAATCGGTCAGCGCCAAGACGACCCCGGCGCAGACCCCGGTCACGTGCAACGTCGTGGCCCAGACGGTCAAATGCGAATACGAAGGCGTGTTGCCCGCGGACGCCAAGGAAGGGATCGTCGTCGACGTTTCGGTGCACGCCGCGGCGCCCGGACCGCTCGCCGCGAACGTCGTGGCCGCGAGCGGCGGAGGGTCGCGGCCGGTCACGAGCGAAGCGCGCTACAGCGGTGGTTCCGCGCTGCCGGAATTCGGTCTGACGAACTTCGAATTCGCCGAGCTGAACGGCGAAGGGCTGCCGGATACGCAAGCCGGCTCGCACCCGAACCTCGTCTCCGTCGCGACGGAGTACACGAGCGTTTCCAGTCTTACAAAACCCGGAAAGACGGAACCTACAGTGCTGGTGCGTGATGTCGACGTGACGCTGCCGCCTGGCCTGATCGGAAACCCGCTGGCCGCGGCGCAGTGTCCGCAGTACGACGTCGCGGCCAACCAGGGAGGAAAACCCTGCCCGGCGTCGAGCATCGTCGGCGTCGTCGAGTACAGAAGCCAGGAACCGGAATATCAATTGTCGAGCCGCAACAACGAAACCCCGATCTCGTTCATCTACAACGTCGCGCCCGAGCAGGGCGCGGCGGCTGAGTTCGCCGTCAGCAACAGCGGCTTCACCGCCTTCATCTACGTGACGCTCGCCCACTCCGGCGGCGAATACGTCGTCCGCGCGAGCGTCCCGGCGATCCCGCAGCCGGCCTCGCTAAACGGCGCCGATCTCGTGTTCTTCGGCGACCCGGCCGAAGTCGACGGCGGCGCCGTGCTGCCGACCCCGATGTTCAGCCAGAGCACCGCCTGTGGTGCTCAACAGACCGCGGCGACGGTCGCGACGCAATCCTGGCTCGCGCCGGAAAGCGCGCCGCCGATCGAAGCGAGCGCGCCGCAGCCAGCCGTTACGGGCTGCAACCGGCTCCATTTCGCCCCGACCGTCAACGTGACGCCGGAAAACGCCGAGGTCGGACAGCCGACCGGCGCGACGGTGGACCTCGCGGTTCCGCAGAGCACCCATCCGAACGAACTCGCGACGCCGCCCGTCTCGGCCGTCACGGTGACGCTCCCGCCGAGCCTGCGGATCGCGCCGCCGTCGGCGAACGGCCTGAAGGCCTGCGCCGCGAGCGGCCCGGAAGGGATCAACCTGTTCAGCGAAGAACCGAACGAAGCCGCCGAGCCGCAGGGCCTGATGCATCTCGCGCACGGCAAGTGCCCGGGCGCGTCGGTGATCGGCAGCGCGACGGTCAGCACGCCGATCCTCGCGAAGCCGCTGACCGGGAGCCTCTACCTGGCCCAGCCCGAATGCGAAGTCTGCACCGAAGCGGACGCCGAAGAAGGACGGCTCGTCAAAGTCTATTTGGAAGCCGAAGGCCCGGGCGTCAACGTGAAGCTGCCGGGCACCGTTGAAGTCGGCGGTCACGGCGCGCACAGCGCCGCCGCAGGGCTCGCCCCGGGGCAGCTGCGCACGAGCTTCGCGAACCTGCCGCAACAGCCGGTGTCAGACGTCAGCGTGACGCTGAAAGGCGGCCCGTACGCGGCGCTCGCCAACGAGCTCCAATGCGGCCGGCACGAAACCTCGGCGACGGTTGTGCCCTGGGGGTCGCCCGAAGTGCCGACGGCGACGCCGGCGGCTGTGTTCGAAACCGGTTTCGGCGGCTCGGCCTGCCCGGCCACGTTCCCGTTCGCGCCGACGGCCGCCGCCGGTCTCTCGACGCCGCTCGCCGGGGGCTTTTCTCCGATCGACGTCTCCCTGCATCGCGCCGACGGCGAACAGGACCTCGAAAAGGTCGCCGTCCAGACGCCGCCCGGGCTGCTCGCGAAGACCGCCGGCATTCCGCGCTGCACCGAAGCGCAGGCGAACAGCGCCAGCTGTCCGGCGGCCAGCCAGATCGGGACCACGACGGTCGCGGTCGGCGACGGGGCGAGCCCGTACACGTTCCCCGGCAGCGTGTACCTGACCGAAAGCTACGAGGGCGCTCCGTTCGGCTTGGCGATCGTCGTCCCCGCGGTCGCGGGGCCGTTCAACCTCGGGAACGTCGTCGTTCGAGCGCGAATCGACGTCGATCCGTTCAGCGGCGCGCTGACGGTCACAAGCGACGCGCTGCCGAAGGAACGCGACGGCGTTCCGATCCATCTGCGCGATGTCGCGATCTCGATCGACCGGCCGGGCTTCGCGTTCGGGCCGACGAGCTGCGTGCAGCAGTCGATCGGCGTGACGGCGACCAGCTCTCCGGGGGCCGAAGCCGCGGCGGTGCGCCAGGAAGTCAAGCGCTCGATCCCGTTCGCCGTCACCGGCTGCTCACACCTGCCGTTCGCGCCGCAGTTCGCGGTCTCGACGGCGGCGCACACGAGCAAAGCGAACGGCGCCGCGCTCGAGGTCAAGGTCGCGGCCAAACCGGGCGAAGCCAACTTCCACAAGGTGACGCTGCAGCTGCCGACCGCCCTGCCGTCGCGCCTCACGACGCTGCAGAAAGCGTGCAGCGAAGCGCAGTTCGACGCCAACCCGGCGGGCTGTCCCGAAGGCTCGAACATCGGCACGGCGACGGCACGCACGCCGATCCTCAACGTTCCGCTGACCGGTCCCGCCTACCTCGTCTCCCACGGCAACGCGGCCTTCCCCGACGTCGAGTTCCTGCTGCAGGGCGAAGGCGTGAAGATCGTGCTCGACGGCAAGACCGACATCAAAAAGGGGATCACGTACTCGCGGTTCGAAACGGTTCCCGACGCTCCGATCAGCTCGTTCGAAGTGAACCTCCCCGAGGGACCGCATTCGGCGCTTGCCGCCCCCGCCGGCCGCCTCTGCGAACAGAAGCTGATCGCCCCGACGACGATCGTCGGGCAGAACGGCGCGCAGGTCAGCCAGAGCACTCGCGTCGACGTCGAAGGCTGCTCGAGCTCCCTCGCCGTGATCTCGAAGAAAGTCAAGCGACGCAACGTGACGCTGTCCGTCTACGCGCCCGCCGCGGGCAGCGTCCGCGCCTCCGGCAAAGGCGTGTCGACCGCCACAAAGACTTACTCGGGCCGCGAAGCGCTGACGTTCACCTTGCACCAGAATCGTGCCGGCAAGCTGCGCACGAAGCTCAAGCTGGCGTTCACGCCGAAGAACGGCCGGAGGCAGACGCGGACCGCCGAGGTCAAGTTCGCGGTCTGACGCTCGTCCCCACGCCGCCGTCGGCGTGTCGCCGCGCGCTCGGCGCGGCAGACCCTTGATCAGCTCGGCTCTTCGCCGAGCTTTCGATCGATGAACCGATCGGCGGCCGCGACTCCGAGAAACGGCGCGAGGACGACGAACGCGAGCGGGGCCAACAGCTCCACGATCCCCTGCTCGCCGTGCGTGCGCGCGCGCGCGTAGTTGGCCTCGTGCGTCGTCCAGGCGATCGCTTCTCGGGCCACCGTCGAGGGGCCGTTGGCCTCTGACCCCTGCTGATCGCCCTGCTCGAGGAAGATCGTGAACGCGTTCACCAGGTCGTCATATCGTTGGACGGCTTCCGGTCCGGCCGCGGGACCCTCGACAAACGAGACGTATGCGAGCGTCGGCTCCTGTTCGGCCGATTGACCGAACGCGAGCCCCGCGTCCCAAATCCGCTCGGGCCAACTCGCCTCGCCGAAGAACGCCCCCGCGCTGACCGTCATCAGGTGTTGGAAGAACCGCTCGTGCAGCGCCGCGATCACGTCCCGGCGGCGCTCGAATGCGCGGTGAAACGCCCTGTGGTCGACGCCCGCCCGCTTGCATATCTCGGCGATGCTCGCGGCGGCGTAGCCGTCCTGCTCGGCGATCTCGGCCGCCGCGAACAGGATCCGCTCGCGCTCCGCCGTGGCTTGCTCGGAAGGACGCGTCGCCTTCTTGGCGGGCCGCGCGGGCTTCAGCAGCGGAGGGCTCGCGTCGGGGATCGTGCGCGGCGCCGAGGGCGACAGCGCGCGCCAGCGATGGCGGTCAAGCGGGCGGGCATAGGCCGCCAGCCACCTCGCGAGCTCCTCCGAAAGCTCCTCCCGGACCTCCTCGCCGCGACGCAGGCGACAGGCGAGCAGCCGATAGACCCCTCCAATCGCCAGCGCGGGAGAGACGTCCGGGGCCGACGCGCCACCCGGCGCCGTCTCGTACACGCCCTCGACGACGCTCGCGATCGCGCCAATGCCTTGATCGCGCGCGTCGAGCGCGCGCGGTCCACCGGCCATCGACTCGACCATCAGCACCCTCGCCTGCCTCGGCGATGACGAGGCGAACGCGACAAGCGCGCGGAGCGCTGCCGCCAGCGCCTCCTGCGATCCTCCGCCGGCGATTCGCTCGCGCGCTTCTCCCAGCAGGCGCTGTTGCAAGTGCTCGATCGCGGCCCGCAGGCAATCGGACTTCTCCTTGAAGTACTCGTAGAACGTCGGGCGCGAGACGCCCGCCAGCGTGACGAGCTCGCCGATCCGCACGGCGCCGTAGCCCTCCTCCGCCGCGAGCTCGATCATCGCCGCCACGAGGCGCTCGCGTTGAGTGTCCCGGCGGGCGTCGTGTCTGCGAGCCCTTCCCTTTGGATTCGCTTCCTCGGGCATCTGATCTATGCGCGCCCTCAGGCGCCCGTCCGGCGTTTGTCGAGCTCCCTCTCGATCGCCAGATCGGCGGCCGGCGCCCCCAGGAACGGGGCGAGCGCGATGAAGCTCATCGGCGCGTTCCAGCGCGACAGCGCCGGACGCGAGCGGACGCGGGCCTGGCGATAGACGATCTCGAACGCCCCGGCGACGATCGCCTCGAGCGCGATGGGCGACGGGTCCGAGACCCGCGGCTCATACCGGTAGCCCTCCTGGAGGAAGACCCCGAATGCGCTGACGCTGTCCTCCACGCGCTGTACCGCCCCCGGCCCGACCGCATAGGCGTCGACGAAGCCGACGTGTGCGAGCGTCGGATTGCTTTGCAGGAACTCGCTCAGCCCTTTCAGCCCTTGCCAGATCCGCTGCGGCCAGCTCGAACCGCTGAAGTAGGCGCCGGCCGTCACGGCGAGCAGCCGCTGAAAGCCGAACTCGTGCGCGGCCATGAACAGCTCTCGCTTGTCCGCGAAGACGGCGTAGAAGGCGCGCCGGTCGAGGTCGGCGGCCTCGCAGACGTCGGCGATCGTCGTCGCCGTATAGCCGCGCGTCGCGGCGAGCTTCGCGGCGGCGAACAGCAGTCGCTGGCGGTGGTTCTCGGCGACTTCGCTCGCCGACAGCCGCGGTCGCCCCGGACCGAGCGCGGCCGGCGCTCGCAGCCTGATCGCGCTCGACGGCGACGACGAGCCGTCGCCTCTCGCGACGGGCTCGCGCCAGCGGTGTGCGGCGATCGGCTTCTCGTATGCGCGCAGCCAGTCGCCCAGTCGCGCGCGCAGCTCGCGGCCGTCGAGCACCCCGCGGCGCAAGCGCGCGCCGAGCACTCGCTGGACGGCGCCGAGCAGCGCGGTGACCGGGACGTCGGGGGCGGCCGCGCCGTCGGGCGCCGAGCGCTCCCTCCGCTCGATCGCTCGCGCGACCTCGTCGATGATCCCGTCACGAGCGTCGAGCGCGTGGGGTCCGCCCGCGAGCGCCTCGCTCAGCAGGAATCGCGCCTGCGCGGGCTGTGACTCGGCGAACTCCACGAGCGCGGCGATCGCCCCGAGACACGCCTCCTCGGGCGCCGTTCGCTCGATCGCGCGCTCGACCCCCTCGCCGAGCCCGGCCTGGACGTCGACGATCGTCGCGAGCAGGCAGTCGTCCTTGTCGGCGAAGTACTCGTAGAAGGTCGGTCGCGAGACCCCCGCCTCGGCGATCACCGCCGAGACGTTCGCGCCCGCGTATCCCGCGCGGTTGGCGGCGGCGACCATTCCCGCGACGAGGCGGTCGCGCTGCGTGCTCCTGCTCCCCTTCTGCAACGCGGTGTTTACCGCTTGCATGTCTCTCCTGCCGCCTGGCATCGCGGGCAGACGGTAGCTGAGCGACCGAGAAATGGCCTGACAACGGGGCGCGCCCCGGCGTACCCCCGAGGCCCCCGCGCCGCCGCGCCGGCGTCTGGCCGACACCGCGAACCCCCTGTTTCCCGCGGTAATCTCATCGTCTATATTTCCCGCGCGAGAATTTACGCAGCCCACGATAGCGCGTTCTCGGCGGCGGCCGTAAGGCAAGCGGTATCGAGTTGTCACCACTCTGTCATAGCGGATTTGCGGCCTGTTTGATCGGCAAGCGTCGATCTAGGGCTCTGCAGCGCTTTAGGGTTGACAATTCTCTAGACGCTTCGCTACGTTATACGACAGCGTTTATTGCACCGGAGGGTCCGGTCGGCACCGGCGTTCAAGCGAGTGGAGGCGTTGCGATGGCCGAGGCGTCAGTCGAGCTCTCGAACACGAGCGCCACGCTGACGCGGCGCCGCGTCAGCGACGTCCAGCGCGCGCGGTTGCTGTCGGCGACGATCGAGCTCGTCGAGCAAGACGGCTCGGCGAAGCTGACGGTCAGCCGGATCGTAACCCGCGCGGGCGTCTCGCGAAAGACCTTCTACGACGAGTTCGCCGACTGCGAAGCGTGCTTCCTGGCCGCGTTCGAGCGGACGTTCGCGGCGGCGCACGCGCAGGCGAGCGCCGCGTACTCCGAGCACGCGAGCTGGCGCGAGGGCATGCGCGCCGCGCTCACGTGCCTGCTCGGGCTGATCGACTCGCAGCCGGCTCTCGCGCGCCTGTGCCTGGTGCATTCGCTGTCGGGCGGCGAGGCGATTCAGCGCCGTCGCGACGAGCTGATGCTCGAGTTGGCGCGGACGATCGACCTCGGCCGCCAGGCGGGGGCGCGTCGCGCGCTGCCGGAGACGACTCCTGAAGCCGTGCTCGGCGGCGTCGTCGCGGTGCTCCACCGCCGCCTCGTACGCGATGATCCGCGACCCGTCAGCGACCTGCTGGCGCCGCTGATGGAGACGATCGTGCTGCCTTACCTCGGACCCGCCGCGGCGTACGAAGAGCGCCGCCGGCGCCACCGGCCCCGCTCGTCCTCCGCGCCGCGGTGCGCGCCGCCGGCGAATGATCCGCTGTCGGGACTGAAGCTGCGATTGACCTACCGCACGGTGCAAGTCCTCGTCGCGATCGCGGAGCGTCCCGGGATCAGCAACCGCCGCGTCGCGCGGGAGGCGGAAATCTCCGACGAGGGGCAGGTCTCCAAGCTACTCGCCCGCCTCTGCTCATTGGGCCTGATCGAGAACCACGGCGTCGGGCACCAACTGGGAGGCGCGAACGCGTGGTCGCTGACGGCGACCGGCCGGCGGATCGTGCACGCGACGCGCCCGCGGCTCCTCGGGTCAGGCCCCGCCGCGTGAGGCGGCGCGAGGGCGACTGCTCACGCGTGTCGTTTGAGAGAGCGCGGTCGGCTCAGCCGACGATCGCGCGTCGAGGTTCGCGCGCTCCCGATCGCCCGACCCATGATCGTGTCGCGCAGATCGACGATGTCCGACGCGACGATCTGCGCTGTCGCGTCTGACAGCTCGCGCCCGGAGCTCTCGCCTCCGCCCGGTTGCGCGGCGCATGCGAGCCCGGTCGACGCCAGGATCCGTCGAAGCAGCTCGCGCTCTTCGCTGTCCGCGACGGCGCGCGTCGGGAGTCCGTTTGAGATCGTGGCGACGGCGGCTTCGGTGCGGGCTGCCAGCGGCTCAGGGCTGACCGCGAGACACCGCACCGCCGCGTCGAGGACGTCCCGCGTGGCGAGCGGGCAGCCGAACGCGCCGCCGTCGCGATCGCGCACCGAGCCGCGATGGCTCGAGAGCTCGTCGATGTGCATCACCATCGCGATCCACTTTACATGATCCCGGGCTGAAATAAACGATCAGGATTCAGCAATCGACGACCGTCGTACGGCAGCGACGATCTAGATTTGGCAGACGAGGCGGCGCGCTGAAAAACGCTGTTGATGGTATATTGGCGCTACGCGGGCCGCTGGTCGATCCGCACGAGATTGCCGGACGGGTCACGCACGGCGCAGTCGCGCGTGCCCCACGGTTGGTCGGTCGGCTCCTGCACGATCTCGGCGCCCGCGGCGAGCAGCTTCTCGAACGTGGCGTCGAGGTCGTCGGTGTGGAAGTGGACGCCGGGCATCGCCCCCTTGGCGAGCAGCGCAGCGAGCGCGTCGCTGTCGGCGGGGCTGCCGTTCAGGTAGTTCGTGATGACGATCGCGACGTCCGGCTGCGAGCCGGCGCCGACGGTGATCCAGCGGAAGCGCTCACGCGCGACGTCGTTGCGCAGCTCGAGGCCGAGCGTGTCCCCGTAGAAGGCGAGCGCGAGGTCGGGGTCATGGACGAGGACGAAGCATTGGGCGAAAGTGAGGTTCATGCAGGTAACCCTACGGCGCCAGCGCCGCGCGCGCTTCTCCAATCGTGCTCGCTTTGCTGGCCGGCTTGCCGGTCGGGCGGGTGAGGTCCTTGGCGATGCAGCCCGGCACGCGCGCGAGCGCGCTGTGGTCACTGGCTCGGTAAGCCGTCGGCGTCTCGCCGACCAGCTCGGTGAAGCGTGCGCTGAACGAGCCGAGCGAGGTGCACCCGAGACGCGAACGTAGCAGCGTCCACCCGCGACGCACGCGCCACACGAAGCCACGGCTCTCCTCCGGTCGCGCCTGCGGGCGCTTATGGCGACGTCAAGATTTCGGCGGAAGGCTCACACTTCGGGGCGTGCGCTCGCTCGATCCGCTGCGGTGGCTGAACCAACGCGACCGCGACCTCGCGGCGCTGCGGCGGGCCGGTCGCGCGGCGATCGTGATGCCGGCGATGTTCGCGCTCGGCGAGAAGGTGATCGTCAACCCGGTGATCGCGACGTTCGCGGCGTTCGGCTCGTTCGCGATGTTGCTGCTCGTCGACTTCACGGGACCGCTGCGCGAGCGCCTGCAGGCGCAGGCGGCGCTCGCGCTGGCGGGATTCGCGCTCGTCTCGCTCGGGACGCTCGTGTGCCGCAGCGTGTGGCTATCGACGGCCGCGATGGCGCTCGTCGCCTTCGTCGTGATCTTCGCGGGCGTCGTCAGCTCGGTGCTGGCGAGCGCGACGTTCTCGTTGCTGCTGTCGTTCATCCTGCCGGTGACGCTCGCCGGACCCCTCTCCTCGCTGCCCGACCGTCTCGAGGGATGGGCGCTGGCGGCCGGCGCGTCGCTGATCGCCGTCGGCGCGCTGTGGCCGACGCCGCGCCGTGGGCCTCTGCGCGCGGCGGCGACGGTCGCGTGCCGCGCGCTCGCGACGCGCCTGCGAGCCGACGCGGCGTACGTGCTGAGCGGTCGTGACGAGGCGCTCGCGCACGAGCACGAACGCGCCGTCGAGCAGGCGCAGGAGGCGGTGGCGAGCATGCACAGCGTGTTCCTCGCGACGCCGTACCGTCCGGCGAGCCTCAGCACGGCGGGGCGCACGATCGTGCGGCTGGTGGACGAGCTCAATTGGCTCGGCGCGCTCGTCGGCCAGGCGGCGCCGTATGCGAGCGGCGCGTCGGTCAACCGGCCGGCGTGCGCGGTGAAGGTCGCCGCGGCGACGGCGCTCGACCGCGGCGCGGACATGCTCGCAATCGAGGGCGGTGACTGCGCCGAGCTGCACGCGGCGATCGACGAGCTCGGCGGCGCGCTCGCGAAGGTGGAGAGCGGCGCGGCGATCGAGGTCGGAGCGGGCGACGGCGCGGGGGAGATCGGCGCGGGCGAGGCGATCAGCGCGCTCGACCCGAGCTTTCGCGCGCAGGAGCTCGGGTTCGCGGTGACGAACATCGCGCGGACGATCGACCTCGCGGCGGCGGCCGAGCGCCGCAGCTGGCCGGAGCGCCTGCTCGGCCGCCAGCCCGCGGGTCTGAGCGGGCCGCTCGGCGTGGCGCAGCGGCGGGCGACGGCGCACGTCGATCGCAACTCGGTGTGGTTGCACAACAGCGTGCGCGGCGCCGCCGGCCTCGCGCTGGCGGTGCTCGTCGCGAACGAGACAGGCGTGCAGCACTCGTTCTGGGTCGTGCTCGGGACGCTGTCGGTGTTGCGCTCGAACGCGCTCAACACCGGGCAGAACGCGCTGCGCGGACTGGCGGGCACGACCGTCGGCTTCATCGTCGCCGGCGGGCTGGTCGAGGCGATCGGGACGAACTCGACGCTGCTGTGGCTCCTGCTGCCGTTCGCGATCCTGCTCGCGGGCGTCGCGCCGGCGGCGATCTCGTTCGCGGCCGGCCAGGCGGCGTTCACGCTGACGCTCGTGTTCCTCTACAACATCATCCAGCCGGCGGGCTGGAAGGTCGGGCTGCTGCGCGTCGAGGACATCGCGATCGGCTGTGGCGTGAGCCTGCTCGTCGGCCTGCTGTTCTGGCCGCGCGGCGCCGGACCGGCGCTGCGGCGCGCGCTCGCCGACGCGTACAGCGAGGGCGCCGCGTACCTCGCCGGCGCGGTCGACTTCGGGATGCGCCGCTGCGACGCCTCGGCGCAGCGGCTCGCGGCGCCCGACGAAGAGGCTGCGCGCGCCGCGGCGGCGGCGCGGCGCCTGGATGACACGTTCCGCACGTACCTTGCCGAGCGCGGCGCCAAGCCGCTGCCGCTGAGCGAGGTCGCGACGCTGCTGAGCGGCGCCGGCGGGCTGCGGATCGCGGCCGACGCGGTGCTCGACCTGTGGCGGCGCGAGGACGGCGCCTCGCGCGGCGATCGCGCGGCGGCGCGAGCGGAGCTGCTGAGGGCGAGCGAGGTCGTCAACGGCTGGTACGACGAGCTCGCGGCCAGCCTGCGCGACGGCGGCGCCCTGCGCGACCCGCTCGAGCGCGACGCGGCGGCCGACGGCCGCCTCGTCGCGGCCGTGCGCAATGACTTGAGCGCGCCCGACGGCGAGTCGACGGCGACGGCCGTGCGGATGATCTGGACGGGCGACCACCTCGACGCGGCGCGCCGCCTGCAGCGGATCGTGATCGAGCCGGCGCGCCGTGCGGCGCAGGTCTGACCGCGCGTGACGGTCCCGCGCGGCGGCGCCCGCGCGAGGAGCGTCAGCCGGCGGCGCCGGTCGACCGGCGCCGCACGGGATCACTCGCGAGGCGGCGCCGGTCGAGCTG
The DNA here is from genome assembly GCA_035486335.1 of Solirubrobacteraceae bacterium. Classification (GTDB taxonomy): domain Bacteria; phylum Actinomycetota; class Thermoleophilia; order Solirubrobacterales; family Solirubrobacteraceae; genus Palsa-744. The sequence goes on along the minus strand of DATHND010000148.1, from coordinate 8,789 downwards.
GACGTCAGCCGCCGAGCGTCAGCTCGTCTGGACGACGAACAGTTTGTTGCCGTCCTGGTCGCGGAAGAAGAACATCGGCGGCACCGGGTCGCCCATCCGCGAGACCTCGTCGTCGACGTCGACGCCGCGGCCTTTCAGCTCGGCGTGGTCGGCGTCGATGTTCGACGAGGAGAGCGCGATGCGCGTCTCGACGCCGGTCGGTTCGCCCGGACGCGGCTTGACGACCGCGATCGTCGTGTCGGCGCCCGCGGGCGCGACTTCGACCCAGCGGTCGCCGTTGCCGAACGGCACGTCGAGGCGCTTCTCGAAGCCGAGCTTCTCGGTGTAGAACGCGATCGCTTGGTCCTGGTCGGAGACCGGGACGATCACGGTGCCGACCTGCGTGATGTTGGTCTTCGTCTGTGTGTCGCTCATTTCGTTCCTCCGGTCGTGGGTTCTGCTTCTTTGGACGGACCGACGATCAGGATCTCATCGCTCGGCGCGACGTGCGCGCACATCCGGTGAACGACGGCGCGCGAGCGTCGCACGATCGGCGGGTATCGTTCGCAGTGCCGTGGACTACCGGCTCGGCCGAGCTCAACCGAACGTGCCGGGCCGCGGCATCGTCGCCTCGTTCGGCGTGCGCTTCTGGTGGCTCGTCGTCGCGATCGGGGTCGGCGCGGGGCTCGCCGGCGCGGCGTTGATCGAGCTCCTGCGCCTCGTGCAGCACGCGGCGTGGAATTACGACGCCGGCGGGTTCCTCGCGGCGGTCGAACGGACCTCGTCCGCTCATCGCGTGCTCGTGCTGTCGATCGGCGGCCTCGTCGCCGGCGGCGGCGCGATCGTGCTCGCTCGGCTCGGCCCGGCCGGGGAGGTCTCGGAATCGATCTGGCTGCGCGCCGGACGCCTGCCGCTGTGGAGCAGCCTCGCGCGCGCGGCGCACTCGATCGTGATCGTCGCGCTCGGCGCCTCGCTCGGGCGCGAGGCGGCGCCGCAGCAGGCCGGCGCGGCGTTCGCGAGCACGCTCGGCGATCGCGCGGGAGTGCCCGAATGGCAGCGACGGCTGCTCGTCGCGTGCGGCGCCGGCGCGGGGATGGCGGCCGTCTACAACGTCCCGCTCGGCGGCGCGCTGTTCGCGCTGGAGGTGCTGCTTGGCGCGCTCACGCTGCCGCTCGTGCTGCCGGCGCTCGCGACGACGCTGATCGCGACGGCCGTCGCGTGGATCGTCGTGCCGACGGCGCCGACGTACGCGATGCCGACGTATCACGTGCACGCGACCGAGGTCGTCTGCGCGCTGATCGTCGGCCCGCTCGCCGGGCTCGTCTCGGTCGGCTACATCCGCCTGATCGCACGCGCGCACGCGCTTCGGCCGGCCGGCTGGATGCGCCTGCTCGCGCCGGTCGTCGTATTCACGGCGCTCGGCGCCGTCGCGATCGCCTACCCGCAGCTGCTCGGCAACGGCAAACCCGTCGTGCAGCTCGCGCTCGTCGGGCAGCTCGGCGTCGTGCTGCTCGCGGTGCTGCTCGTGCTGAAGCCGCTCGCCACGGCCGCGTGCCTCGGCAGCGGCGCGGCCGGTGGGCTGCTGACGCCGACGCTCGCGCTCGGCGTGCTGCTCGGCGGCCTGCTCGGCGAGGGCTGGTCGCAGCTGTGGCCCGGCGCGCCGCTCGGCGCGTATGCGCTGATCGGCGGCGCGGCGGTGCTCGGCGCGGCGATGCAGGGCCCGCTCGCGGCGATCGTGCTGATGCTCGAGCTGACGCACCACGGCGACTCGCTGGTCGTGCCCGAGCTGCTCGCCGTCGTCGCGGCGACGGTCGTCACGCGGCTGCTCGGCGCGCCGTCGATCTACTCCGCGCGGATCGCCGCGGCGAGCGTCCCGGCGGCGCCGCGCGAGGGCGACGACGGGGCGCCCGAGCTGCAGGCGCCGGGCGACCTGCTGCCGGGCTCGATCGCCTGAGCGGGCGTCGAGATCGCTATTTGCGGAGATCGCCGGATCATCGCCTGGACGTACGTTTGATCCGGGGTGACGGCGGTAAGGAATGCGCGCGGTGCCCGCCGAAACACGACCTGAGAAACCTTCTAGGAGGACCATGCCCGGCACCGCCGACACATCCACGACGTCGAAGCCGTTCACCGGAGCGTTCGGCGTGATCCAGAGCCAGCCGGACGAGGCGACGAGCGTCGTCGCGTTCGAAGGCGAGCTCGACCTCGAGCGCGCGCCGTCGCTGAAGTGGGCGCTCGTCGACTCGCTCGACGCCGGCTACAAGCAGCTCGTCATCGACCTCACGCAGGTCCGCTTCATGGATTCGACCGCGCTCAGCGTGCTCGTCGGCGTCAACAAGAGCCTCGACGTCGGTGCGCGGATGGCGATCGTCTGCGTCAACGTGAACGTGCTGAAGATCTTCGAGCTGTCGGGCATGGACGCCGCGTTCGCGATCTTCCCGACGCTCGAGCAGGCGCTCGTCCACGTCCGAGGGCACACGACGCGGATCGGGTGAGAGGCGTGAGGCACAGCGCGCCGGCCGCTCGTCGCGCCGCCGCAGCGGTGGCCGGCGCGGGTCTGTGCGCGCTCGCTTCGCAGTCGCTACCGGCCGCGCTCGCGGTCAAGGGCACGACGACGGTCGCGGCGCCGGCGGTGACCGTCGAAGCGCCGGTTCTCTCGCATGGCCGCCGCGCCGAACGCGGCAAAGTCGAAAGCGCGCCGCAAGCGCCCGCGGCGTCGAACGCCGCGCCGGCGCTGGCACCACCGCCGCCCGAAGTCGCCGGCGCGGGACGCAGGCGTCACGCTGCGGACGGCGGCGGAGCGCCCGACGCTCAACCCACAGCTCCGGGCGCCGGCGGCGGTGGCTCGCGGCGCGGCGAAGCGCCCGCGGCGCGCATGCGCCGTCACGGCGGCGGCGCGAGCGGCGCCGAGGGGGCGAGCGGGAGCGGCGTCGGCGAAGGCGCGGGAACGGCCGTCGACGCGAGCGGACGGACGGCCTCCGCGGCGGTCGAATCGCTCGCGCGCAAACAGAAAAAAACGGGCGGCGGCGAAAAAGGCGGCGGCAGGAAGCGCAAAGAAAAAGAACGCGAACGCGAACGCGGAAAAGAAAGCTCGCCGCCAGGCGAAACGGAAGGCTCGAAAGGTCAGGGGTCGGGCGCGAAGGGCAGGCCGACGACGGCCGGCGAATCGACGCCGGCGGCGCTCGCGCCGGCGGCGTCCGCGGCCGCTCCGGCCGGTGGAACCGGTACGGCGTCGCTCGTCGCGCTCGCGCCGAGCGTCAGCCCGGTCGCAGGCGTCGGCGCCGGCCACGGCGCCGACGGCGCGCGCGCCGGCCACGGCGCCGGCGGGCGCCGAGCCGCGCATCGCGGCGCGGCGCGCTCGGCGCACGCTCCCGTCGCCGCGACGGCGACGCTCGCCGCGTCGCTCGCTCCGCTCGCGTCGGCCGCGGCGAGCGGATCGACGCGCGGCGGCTCCCCGCCGCGCTCGCGCCGCGGCGGCTCCCGCACGCGCTCGACCGAACCGGCGATCGTGCACACGATCACGCGGATCGTCGACGTCGTGCCGGGGCCGATGCGGGTCCTGATCGCCGCGCTCGCTGTGCTCGCGCTGGCGCTCGGGCTGCGCTCGCTGCTCGCGGGCGTCCGCACGCGGCGGCTCGTGCGTCAGCGCGGTGAGCTGCTCGCGGACGTCGGCCTGCTGCAGGCGGCGCTGCTGCCGGACCCGCCGGCGCGGCTCGGGCCGGTCGGGACGACCGTCGCGTACCGGCCCGCCGACGGACCCGGGGCGGGGGGCGACTTCTACGACGTGTTCGCGCTCGAGGCCGGACAGCTCGCGGTGATCGTCGGCGACGTCTCCGGACACGGTCGCGACGCGCTGCCGCACACGGCGCTCGTCCGTTTCACCGTGCGCGCGTACCTCGAGGCCGGGCTCTCGCCGAGCGACGCGCTGCAGACGGCCGGCACCGTGCTCGAACGCCAGCTCGGCGGCTCGTTGGCGACGGTGCTCGCGGCGATCTACCACCCGCGCGAGCGCACGCTCACGTACGCCGCCGCCGGCCATCCGCCGCCGCTCGTGCTCGCCGAGCCCGACGCGCCCGCGGCGAGCGGCGCCGCGTCCGACGCGAACGACGCCGCGCGCGTCGTGGCGAGCGCGATCGCGCCGGTCACCGCCTGCTCGGCGCCGCCGGTCGGCGCGGGCATGCGCACCGGCACGCGCCAGACGGTCGTCGCGATTCCCGGCCCGGCGCGTCTCTGCTTCCACACCGACGGCGTCACCGAGGCGCGCGTCGGCGAGCAGCTGTTCGGCGCCGAGCGGCTGTCGCGCGCGCTCGCGCAGCTGCCGGCCGGCGCCGGCGCGTCGGAGCTGCTCGACGCCGTCGCCGCGCAGGCGAGCGCGCGCCCGGACGACATGGCCGCGTGCGTGCTGCACGTGCACGGCGGCGCCGGCGATCCGGCGATCATCCGCGAGCGTCTCGAGCTCGCCGGCGCGGAGGTCGACGAGCGGCGCGTGCGACGCTTCCTCGAGCAGTGCGGCGCGAGCGGCGACGAGGCCGCGGCGAGCGTCGAGCGAGCGCGCCGCGAGCTGATCCGCGCCGGCACGGCGACGGTCGAGCTCGACTACGAGAGCGGCGCGCCGGTCGTCACCGTGCGCGAGGAGCGCGTGATCCGCGCCGCCGCGTTGAGCGCGGTGGGGGCGTCGTGAGGTCGCAGCGATGAGCGCCGCTCCGACGACGTTTGCGCCCGACGCCGCGCTCGTGCTCGGGATCGCCGCCACGGCGATCCCGTTCGCGCGCACGCCCGAGGACGAGGCCGAGCGGTGGCTGCGCGTGCTGCGCCTGCACGGCGAGGTCGGCGTCGCGCTGCAGGGGCTCGGCGTCAGCGAGGCCTCGCTCAACGGTCACGGTGCAGAGCACGCCAGCGAGCGCGCCGCGCGCGGGCGCGATGAGCAGGCCGACGTGATCGCGCGCGTCAGCGAGCGCGCCGTGCGCGTCGCCGAGGAGCGCGGCGCCGACGGGGTCGGCACGAGAGAGCTTTTGATCGCGCTGCTCGACGTGTACGGCGAGGTCTTCGAGCAGACGCTGCGCGCCCACGGCGCCGACTCGCGCGAGGTGCTCGAGCGCCTCGGCGCGTAGCCGCGCTCAGGGGTTGACGAGCGCGAGCGTGAAGCCGTCGTAGCCCTTCGCGCCGACGGTCTGGATCGTCGTCGCGCTGACGCGCTGGCCGATCTCCGATCGGTCGTCGGCGAGCAGCTCGTGCAGGCGGCGGTTGCCGAGCACGTCGGGCGACTCGTTCGCCGGGTCGACGAGGCCGCCGTAGCGGATCACGTTGTCGGCGACGATCAACGCGCCCGGTCGCGTCAGCTGCAGCGCCCACTGGAAGTAGTCGGGCGTGTGCCGCTTGTCGGCGTCGATGAACACGAAATCGAACGGCTCGGGCCGCTCGGCAGCGAGCAGCGGGAGCGTCTCGAGCGCCGGGCCGAGCCTGATCTCGACGATGTCGGCGAGCCCCGCGCGGGCGATGCTCGCGGCGGCGACCTCGGCGCAGCGCGCGTCGACCTCGAGCGTGACCAGGCGCCCGCCGGGCGCCAGCGCGCGCGCCAGCCAGATCGCGCTGTAGCCGCCGAGCGTGCCGATCTCGAGGATCCGCCGCGCGCCGAGCGAGCGCGCGAGCAGGTGCAGCTGCTTGCCCTGACTCGGCGTCACGGCGATCATCGGAAGCTCCGCCGCGACGGCGTCGCGCAGCGCCTGCTCGAGCGCCGGGTCCTCGCCGATCAGGCGCTGCTCGACGTACTCGTCGACGGCGCTCCACGTGCGCTCGTCGCTCACAGCGCGTGCGCCTTCGCGCGGGCGAGCAGCAGCGCGTAGAGGTGCTGCTGCGCTTCGGCCGGGAACGGGCGCAGCAGGCCGGAGCTCGTCAGCGTGACCTCGCTCGGGCCGTCGACGAAGCCGAGGATGTCGAGATAGAACGGAAGCTTGACCCCGCGCACGGCGAAGCTCGCGGTGATCCGCCAGCCGAACCCGCCGCCCGTGCCGGGCGCGGGCGGCGTGCCGCTCTGGATCGTGACCGGCCCGATGCTCGCGCCCTTGACGTGCAGGCTCCGGAGCAGCAGCCCGACGTAGCGCGAGAAGCAGCCGCGCACGCGCGGGCTCGCGACCGCGTCGCGCAGCTGTTGCGCGCGCGCGACGCTCGGCTCGACGCTGACTTCCGAGCTGACGCTGAGGTTGACGACGCCGCGCTTCAGTTCAAACGACTTCGAGCCCGCTTCGAGCACGCCCTTGCTCGCGCCGGTCAGCCCGGCGCAGCTGGTCATCTCGTGTTCGAGCCGCCGTTCGCGGGCCGTGTCGTGTTCGTGGCGTTCGCTCGCCGTGAAGCCCGGCACGTCGCTCGCGGTCAGGTTGACGGCGTTCGCATACGCGAGCGCGCGCGCGTGCGTGACCGGCGCGCTCTTGCCGCCGCCACCCGACTTCGACGCACCGGACCTCGATGCGCCTGACCTCGGCGTGCTTGCGATCGAGCTCGTCGAGCCGCCCTTGCCGCACGACGCGAGCAGCACGGCCGCGAGCGTCACGGTGAGCGCGGGGAGCGCACGCCGGATCACGACGCGGCGCGCTATCGCTTGCTCGCGCGCACGGCGGTCCCGTATGCGCAGATCTCGGTCCACGTCTGGCCCAGCTCGGAGGTGTCGAAGCGGAACGCGACGATCGCGTCGGCGCCCTTCGCCGAGGCCTCCTCTTCGAGTCGTTCCTGCGCGTGCACGCGGCCTTCGGCGAGCATCTTCGTCATCCCCTTCAGCTCGCCGCCGACGAGCGACTTCAGCGACGCGCCGATCTGCGAGCCGACGTTGCGCGCACGCACGGTCAGCCCGAAGACCTCGCCGAGCACCTCGTCGATCTGGTAGCCGGGAAGGTCGTTCATGGTGGTGATGATCATCGGCGCTCCTCTCTCGTTCGAATCGGTGTGGGAAGCCGTGGGCCGCCGTCTCAGCGCACCCTATTCTCCTCGGCCAGCGCGCGGGCCAACGTCTCGTCGAACGTCGCAGGCGCGATTGCGAACAGCTCGGCGCCGCTCGAGTCGGTCACGATCGTGTCGCTCGAGAGGCCCTCGACGAGCGGGCGCGCTACGTTCGTGTCAACCGGCGTGACGAGGCCGAGCCACAGCGCCGAGAGCCACGGCGTGATCAGCGGCACCGGCAGCTTCAGACGCGGCCGGACACCCGTCGCGAGCGCCATGCGGTCGAGCATCTCGGCGTAGGAGAGCACGTCGGCGCCGCCGATCTGGACCTCGCGCGCGGCCGACTCCGGCACGTCGGTCGCGCGCGCGAGGTAGGAGACGACGTCGTCGATGCCGATCGGCTGTGTCCGATTGCGCAGCCACGCGGGCGCGATCATCACGGGCAGCCGTTTGACGAGGTAGCGGATCGTGCGGTAGGACTCGCTGCGCGAGCCGACGACCATCGCCGCGCGGAAGTACGTCAGCGGCGGACCGTCGGCTGCGAGCGCGAGCGCGGTTTCGTGGCGGCTGCGCAGGTGCTTGGAGACGCGCTCGTCGCCGAGGCCGCCAAGGTAGACGACGCGCTCGACGCCCTCGGCGCGCGCGACGCGCGCGAAGTTGCGCGCGCCTTGCAGCTCGCGCTGCTCGAAGCCGGCGCCGCCGGCCATTGCGTGCACGAGGAAGTAGGCGACGTCGATCCGCTCGCCGCTGCCGGCGAGGCTGTCGATGTCGCCGACGTCGCCGCGGCGGATCTCGCAGCCGAGCCGCTCGAGGCCGCCGGCGCGCGCCGGGTCACGCACGAGGCAGCGCACGGACGCGCCCGAGCGCGCCAGCGAAGCCGCCAAGCGGCCGCCGATGAAGCCCGTCGCTCCGGTGACGAGAGCGCGCGTCGCGATCGGCTCAGCTTATCCGCGCGCCGCGCCGCCGCCGCCGAGCACGCGGCGCACGAGGCCCGGAGCGAGCACGCGCAGCGCCGCGGCGAGACCGTACGGGCGCGGCACGTAGCGCTCGGCGCGACGCTCGACGCCCGCCTCGAAGATCGCCTCGGCGGCGCGCTCGGGCGTCGAGACGATCCAGCGTGTCCACGGCTTCTCGGTCAGCTCCGCCTGCGGGAAGCCCTCGGTCGAGATGAAGCCGGGCAGCACGAGCCCGACGTGGACGCCGTGCGCGCGCTCCTCGGCGCACAGCGCGTCCGACCAGCCGGCGAGCGCGAACTTCGACGCGCTGTACGCGCCGGAGCCGGCGCGCGCGACGCGACCGGCCGTCGAGGCGACGTTGACGATCGCGCTCGGTGCGGAGGAGCGAAGCAGCGGCAGCAGCGCCTCGGTCAGACGCACCTGCGCGTCGAAGTTGATCGCCATCGTGCGCCTGACGTTCTCGAAGCCGCCGTCGGCGAAGCGCGCGCGCCATCCGGCGCCGGCGTTGTTGACGAGCAGGTCGAGTCGTCCGTGCAGCTCGTGCACGTGATCGCGAGCTCGCCGCGGCGCGTCGTCGTCGAGCAGGTCGAGCGCGAGGAAGCTCGCGCGCTCGGCGCCGAGCTCGGCGACCAGCGCGGCCAGTCGCTCTTCGCGACGGGCGACGAGCACGAGCGAGCAGCCGTCGATCCGCGCGAGGCGCCGCACGGTGGCTTCGCCGATCCCGCTCGACGCTCCGGTCACGAGCGCGACGCGAGGACTGAGTCGATCTGTTGACGATCTGATCACGAATCTCCTGACGGATCGAGTGGCGCTGTGCGACACGGCCCAACGGTTAGCCTGTCAGATCGGCGAGCGAATGGGCTTTGAATCGAGCGACGATGGCGGGACGGCGGGCAAGCGCGAGGCGCTCGCGCTGTTCCGCGG
>DATHND010000147.1:0-22183 GCA_035486335.1 Solirubrobacteraceae bacterium | reverse complement strand
GCATGGATTTTGTGACGATCACCGATCACGACACGATCTCCGGCGTGCTGCAGATCGCAGACCGTCCCGACGTGTTCGTCTCCGAGGAGCTGACCGCTCACTTCCGCGGCGACCGCCTAGGCGGCCAGCAGGCCGTGCACGTGCTCTGTCTCGGGATCACGCCCGACGACCATGACTGGCTGCAGGCCAATCGCGGCGACGTCGAGTTGTGCGCCGCTTACATGTACGAGCGCGGCGTCGCCTGCGCGCTCGCGCACCCCTACTACCACGTCGGCGCGCCGCTGACAGCGCGCCACCGCCGCCGCCTGGCGCAGCTATTCGACGTTTGGGAGGTCCGCAACGGCGCGCGTGCGCGCGAGCTCAATCGTCCGGCCGCGACGTACGTCGCGACGCTCGACGGCGCCGGCGTCGGCGGCTCCGACGACCACGCCGGCGTCGACATCGGACGCACTTGGACGGCGACGCCGGCGGCCGCGACGCCCGCTGAGTTCCTCGCGCACGTGCGCGACGGCGCCGTCGAAGCCGGCGGCAAGCAGGGCAGCGCCGCGAAGTGGGCGCACGCCGCGATCGCGCTCGCCGCGCGCGCGCTCGGGCCAGGCGGAGCCGACGCGCCGTCCGCACAGCCCGACCCCGCCGCCGTCCTGCGCATGGCCAAGCGTCTGCTCGACGAGGGCGACAAGCGCCACGGCCCGAGCGACGGCGCCGGTGGCGTGTTCACACCGGACGAAGCGCGCTGCCTGCTGCACGCGTGGCTGCACGCCGTCGGGCTCGACCACCTCGACGAGGCCGGGCTGATCGCGTACATGCAAGACGAGCGCTTCAGCCACTCCGACCTGTACCGCAAGGCGTGCCGCGCGCACGAGCGCAAGCTGCGCGTCGCGATCGAGCGCGCGCTCGCCGCGGCGCGCGGCGATGGCGACGTCGCGTCCGGGCTGTCGCCGACGAGCGCCGCGCTCGGGCTGTTCGAGAGCTGCACCGCGGCGATCCCGTACGCGCCGGCGACCGCGTTCCTCGCCAACGAGCGCGCCAAGCTCGAGGAGCGCCGCGAGGACGGCGAGACGCCGCGCGTCGCGATCCTCGCCGACGGGATCGGCTCGACGCACGGCGTCACGCGCGCCGTCGAGGAGATCCGCTCGCGCGGCGTCGACGGATACGAGATCGAGGTGGTCGGGACCGACCCCGAGGTCGACCGCAGGCTCTCCGCCGTCGCCGAGTTCGAGGTCCCCTACTACCCGGGCCTGCGGATCGGCGTGCCGAGCCTGTCGGCCGCCGTGCAGACGCTCGCCGATGGAGAATTTGACCTGATCCACGTCTGCTCGCCCGGCCCCGTCGGGATCGTCGGCGCGCTCGTCAGCCGCGGCCTCGGCGTGCCGCTGCTCGGCAGCTACCACACCGAGCTGACCGCGTACGCCGGCCTGCGCTCGGGTGAGCGGCGCGTCGCCGAGGCGATGGCGGCCGGCGTCAGCGCCTTCTACGGCGCGTGCGATCTGGTGCTCTCCCCCAGCCCCGCCTCCGACGCGGCGCTCGCCGCGATCGGCGTCGGCCCCGAGCGGACCGCGCGGTGGGACCGCGGCGTCGACACGACCCGCTTCGACCCGGGTCTGCGTGAGCAGGGACTGCAAGAGCTCGCCGCGAGCGGCGCCGCCAAGCCCGACGGCGCGATCGACGTCCTCTACGCCGGGCGCATCACGCGCGAGAAGGGCGCCGACCTGCTCGCCGACGCCTTCCTGCGGGCGCGCGCCCGCGATCCGCGGCTGCGCCTCGTGCTCGTCGGCGGCGGCCCCGAGGAGCAGCGCCTGCGCGAGCGCGTCGGCGAGCACGCGTGCTTCCGCGGGTGGCTCGAGGGCGATCGGCTCGCGCGCGCCTACGCAAGCGCCGACGTCTTCCTGTTCGCCAGCCGCACCGACACGTTCGGCCAAGTCGTGCTCGAGGCGCAGGCCAGCGGCCTGCCGGTCGTCGCCGTCGCCGAGGGTGGTCCGGTCTCGCTGATCGAGCAGCGCGTCAGCGGCGTGCTCTGCCCGCCCGACGCGCGCGCGCTCGCCGACGCCGTCGTCGAGCTCGCCGACGCCCCGCGCCTGCGCGCGCGCCTCGCGAGCGCCGGCCTGGACTCGGTTCGCGAGCGCACGTGGGAGCGCGCGCTGCAGCGCCTCGGCGACGGCTACCGCCGGCTGCTCGTCGGCGACGAAACGATCGCGCCGGACGCCGACGGCGAGGTGGTCGCCCGTGCCGCTTAAGGCAAACGAGCGCCCGACGATCGCCGTCGCGCTGCACGACGTCGAGCCGGCGACGTTCGAGCGCTGCGCGCTGATCCGCGACTGGCTCGCCGATCACGGCGTCGACCGCGTGACGCTGCTCGTGATCCCCGCGCGCGACCTGCACCCGCTCGGCGAGCGCTCGCCGCAGATGACCAGCTGGCTCGCCGAACGCCGGCGCGCCGGCGACTCGATCGCCCAGCACGGCTTCCAGCACGAGCGCACCGGCCGGTCGAGCGTCTCACGCCAGACGCTGCTCTGCTCGCCCGCACGCCGCACCGGCGAGTTCGTCGGGCTCGACGCCGAAGAGACGCAGCGCGCGGTCAACGCCGGCTGGCGCGTGCTGAAGCTCGCCGGGATCGAGCCCGACGGCTTCGTCGCGCCCGCCTACGCGTACACGCCGGCGCTGCGCGACGTGCTGCCGCGACGCTTTCGCTGGTGGGCCGGCCTGCTCGGCCTGCACGCTCGCGCCGGCGACGCCGGCGACGATCGCGGTCGCCTGCTCGCGCCGGCCTGGGGCATGGGCACGGCCGGCCCGTTCCAACGCACCTTCTCGCCCGCGCTGATCCGCGCCGGCAGCGTGATGTGCGGCCGCACGCTGCGCCTCGACCTGCACCCCGCCGACCTGCAACACCCGCGCCACATGCTCGCGCTCGAGTGGGTGCTCGCCCGCGCCGGTCACCGGCGCGAGGCGATCACGTACGACGAGTTGCTGGTCGCCTCGAACTAGCGCGGCTTTTCGACGAACAGCGACGGTTCCAGCGCGGCGACCTTCGCGCCGCCGGCGTAGCCGAGGTGCTTGAGGCCGAACAGGTCCTCGATCGTCCGCAGCAGCGAGAAGTGGTTGAACGGTTCCTGGCTGACCACGTGCGGCTTGACGAACGGCGAGAGCAAAAGCGCCCCGACCTGGCCGCCGCCTTCGGGCAAGCTCGCCGCGACGCCGCTCGGCGGCGGCAGGTTCGGGAAGCGCGGCTGCCCGCAGCACGAGCTCGAATCGGCGAACTCCCCGCTCGACGGCGCCTCGTCGGTCGTGATCACGAGCAGCCCGTCTTGCTTGTATGCCTTCGATGCGATGATCTTCGGAACGACGCCTTCGAGGAATGCGTCCGCCGCCGGCAGCCCGCCCGGCGCGCCGCCCGGGCACGGGCCGGGGCTGCCGTCGTGGCAACGGTCGGGGACGATGTAGGAGAGGCTCGGCGTGCGCGACGCGCTGGCGAGGTCGGGTGCGAGCGCGCCGATGCCGACGTCGTCGCTCGTGCACGACGGCGATTCGGTCAGCCCCTGGAAGTACACGACCGGGTTGCGGAAGCTCGCGTACGGCGCGCTCGACGCCGGCGCCGAGCTCGGGTCGGGCTGCCCCTGCGCCGGGTGCGCGCACGACGGCGCAGCGGCGCCCGGTTCGTCGATCCCCTGCACGTACGCGCGCCACGTCAACCGCTTGACTTCCAACTGCCCGAGCAACGTCGGCGTCGTCGGCGGGAACACGCACCCTTCGCCGAGGAACTGACCTTCGGCGCCGGCGCTCGCCGGTGTGAGCGCCGCGTACGTCGGGCAGTTCGCCGCCGTCGCGCGCGTCGGACCCTGGCCGCTCAGCAGCGCGATCCCGTTCGCCAGCTGTTCGTGCGCGACGGCGTAGTAGCGCACGAGCAGCTCGCCGCGCCGCTCGAGCGTGCGCGCGAGGTACGGCGCGGAGGATTCCGGCCCGAACGCCGCCGCGTACGGCTCGTCGGAGAGCACGATCACGAACACGTGCTTGATCGGTGGCAGCTTCGCGGCGGCGGTGGCCGGCGAGCCGCCTCCGCCGCCGCCGGCTTTGCCTTCGCCCGCGCCGGATTTACCGCCGCCCGACGCTCCTCCGCCGCCTTTCGCCGGCGCTTTCGCCGCGGCCGGCGCCGGCGCGGCGGGCGCGCTCGTTTCCGGCGTCGGCGCTTCCGGCGTCGCTTCGGCTTCGGCCGCCGGCGGCGCGCTTGTGCTCGTCGATCGTTCGGCGGCCTTCGCCGGGCTCGCCGCCGGCAGCACGAGCTTCAGCGGCGGCCGCGACGACGCCGCGAGCGTCTCGCCGGCGCGCGAGCCGGCGGCCGTGCCGATCACGATGCCAAAGCCGAGGAAGCCCAGCACGAGCACGGCCGAGATGCGCGGCGAGGGCAGGCGCAGCGGCGAAAGGCGCGCGTCGAGCGCGGCAAACGCGCCGCGAGCGGTCGGCGAGCGGCGAGCGACCAGCGAGCGGGCCGTTCCCGCCGGCGCCGACGCTGCCGCACGCGGTGGCTCGCCGCGAGAGCGACCGGCGACGCGACGCAGCAGCGCGAGCAGCTCGGGACTGCGCGAGCCGACGCGCTCTCCGCACTCGACGCAGTAGCGCTGGCCGGCGTCGACGTGCGCGCCGCAGCCCGCGCACGCCCGCGAGCCGCCGCCGCGGCGCGGCGCGACCACTACTCCTCCGCGAACGACGCCGCCTGCGAGCCGTCCTCACGGGCACGTCGCCCGCCGTCCGGCGCAGTTGGGTCATCGCCGACGAGCAGCGCATCGATCGCGGTCGTCGGCCCCTCGTCGGCGAGGACCCGGTTGCGCTCGCCCCGTGAGCGACGCGACTCGGCGCCCGGATCGCGCTGCTGCATCAGCGTCGCTCCGCACTGCCAGCAGAACACAGCCCCGCGGCTGTGCGGGGCGCCGCACGCCGGGCACGCGCCGGCGCTTGCGCTCTCCTCCAGCCGCAGCAGCCGCTCGACCTCGGCGAGCTCGGCGTCGCGCTCCTGCAGGGCGGCGGCGCGGCGCACGAGCACGTCGAGGCGAAAGTGATCGCGGATCGCCATCTCGTAGGCGAGGCCGCCGAGATCCCAATGCAGCTCGGTCACCTGCTCGGCGAGCGCGTCGCGGCGACGGCGCAGCTCGCTGCGCTCGTCGCCGAGCGACGGTGGCGAGACCGGCGGACCGGCGACATGCGCCGCCGCGGCAGGCGACGCCGGCGACTCACGGCCCTCGCGCCTGCTCCGCCCGATCGCGTCTCCGAGAATGCTCATCGCCGCCCCATCCGGTCGCCGATCATCCGGTTTCGACGACGTTCGGCAGTTTCTTCGACTGTTCCTCGTAGCTCTTGCCGCTGCTCGGGCCTTTGCCGGTGCCGAGCGATTTGAGTTTTTCGAGGACCGTCGGAGGCGCCGGATTGCTCGGCGTCGAACCCGCTCCCGACGCACCCGCTTTCGAGCTCGACGAGGGCGAGCCGCCGGCGCTTTCGCCGCTGGAGACCTTCACGACCTTCGCGCTCGGGAAGCCCTTCTTCAGGCCCGGCAGAGCCTTCTGCGCTTCGGCGCGCTTGTGGTACACGCCCGAGTAGATCACGTAGCTGCCCGCCGGCAGGCTGCTGAAGTCTTCGGACTTCAGCGCACCGACGGCCTTCGCGCCCTTCGCGCTCGCCGAGCTCTTCGCCGCTTCGACGGCGCTCGCCTGCGTCCCCGCGGCGGGCAGCGTCTGCAGCTGCACCGTGTAGCCGCTCGTCCCGCTCGGCCAGTCGTCGGTGAACGGCGCCGTTTCGGAGGCTCCCGTGCTCGTTCCCGTCGCCGCTCCCTGGACCGTGATCACCTGCGGCGGCGCCGAGGTGGCCTGCTTGCCGCCGCCGGAGCGTCCGATCAGCACGCCGACGCCCATCGCCAGCAGCAGCACGCCGACGCCGGCGATCACCGTCACCGCGCTGCTGCGCCCGCTGCCGTCGCCGTCGGCTCCCGGCGTGCCGGGCGGCGCGCTCGGAGGCTCGCTTGGAGGCGCGCTCGTCGCCGGCGGCCCCCCGAGCAGGACGCTGCTCATCGGCGTGCGACGCTCGCCGCACTCCAAGCAGTAGCGCTGATCGTCGGCCAGCGGGGCGCCGCAGCCGCGACACGGCTCGGGCGAGCCGACGGGTGAGGGGGGGCTGGCGATCGATTCGCTCGACACGTTGATGGCTTGCCGCTGACGGTTGCGCCCGATGGCCCCCGTGCGCTCATCGCAGCCACGGACGCGCCCGGGACCCTTCGGCTCCGCGCAACATCGTCGGGGCGGGAGACCTCGGCGACGTAACGATTTGGTGAAAGCCTAGTGCCGCGGTGCGCGGCGGCGCACTACGATCCGTGCGGTGCGCCGCATCGATCGTCGGCCGATCGTGTTCATGCAGAACCACGCGCGCGCGTGCGGTCAGCGGCTGGCACGATCCCCGGCGCGCGAGAACGACGAGAGCAGAGAGCGACGAGGAGGGACCCGCAGCAGATGACCAGGACGATCTTTGCTCCACGCGCGCTCACCGCGACCGCGCTGCTGGTCCCCGCGCTCGCGCTCGCGCTCGCGCCGGTCGGCTCAGCCGCGCTCGCCGCGCAGCCGAAACGGCCGTCGTCGTCGAAGCTCGCGCCGGCGGTCGTGACCGGCGCCGTCAGCAACGTGCGCGCCGCCTCGGCGATCCTGCAGGGCTCGGTCAACCCGCGAGGAGTCGAAACGACGTACTACTTCCAGTACGGGCCGACCGTGGCGTACGGGCATCAGACCGTCCCCGCGTCGGTCGGCAAAGGGGCGACCGTCGTCAAAGTCGGCCAGACCGTCAGCAACTTCCTCAACGGCTATCACTACAGGATCGTCGCGACCAACGTGGACGGGTTGGCGAAGGTCGGCCGCGACCGCGTCTACACGGCCTCCACCGCAAAGCTCAAGTTCGTGCTGGCGAGCACGAAGGAAACCGCTCCGACGCCCTACGGGGGAACGTTCGTCCTGCGTGGGACGCTGTCGGGAGCCGGCGGCGCGTTGCGCACGATCACCGCCGAGTCGAGCCCGTTTCCGTATCTCACCGCGTTCGCCCAGCTCGGCGCTCCGCTGCTCACGAACGCGGCGGGCGCGTTCGCCGTCAACGTCAAAGACCTCAAGCAGAGCACACAGCTGCGCGTGACCGCCAGCGGCCCGCGGCCCTTGCTCAGCGCGATCGTCACCGCGCGCGTGGCGGTGCGCGTGACGCTGAAGGTGCGCTCCTCCGCGCGCAAAGGGCTTGTGCGGCTGTACGGCGCCGTGACCCCCGCGCAGGTCGGCGCGCGCGTCCTGTTCCAGCTCGAAAAAGCCACCCGCCCGCACGGGAAGTCCGAAAAGGAATCGAGCTTCGGGACGCAGGGCAGCGGCGTCGTCAAGCGCGGCACGCGGACGATCTCGCGCTTCAGCCAGGTCCTCGCGATCCGCAAGAGCGGGCATTACCGAGCCTACGTCGTGCTCGGCCCCGGCCCGCTCGTCTCCGGCGCGAGCCCGACGGTGACGTTGCACGCCGGACCGAAGCGCCGATAGCGCTCGGCGCTCAGGGCGCGTCGCGGAGGATGTCGCGCGCGGCGAGCAGCTCGAGCACGCGCTCGACGCCGCGCTCGACCGATTCCTCGAGCGTTCCGAGCACGAGGTCAGGGTCCTCGGGGCGCTCGTATGGAGCGCCGATCCCCGTCAGGCCCGCCAGCTCACCGGCCCGCGCCCGCGCGTAGAGCCCCTTCGGGTCACGCTGCTCGCACAGCTCGAGCGGAGCGTCGACGAAGATCTCGATGAACTCCAGCTCGACGCCCGCGTGCAGCTTCGCCGCGAACTCGCGATCGGCCGCATACGGGCTGACGAGGCTGACGAGCGCGACCGTGCCGGACTCGGCGATCAGCTGCGCGACGTGTGCCGTGCGCCGCACGTTCTCGCGTCGCGCCGCCTCGTCAAAGCCGAGATCGCCGTTGAGGCCGTGACGCAGGTTGTCGCCGTCGAGCAGGAACGCCGACTGCCCGGCGACGATCAGGCGCTCCTCGACGGCCGCCGCCATCGTCGACTTGCCGGCGCCGGGCAGGCCGGTGAACCAGATCGTCGCCCCCGGATGACCGAGCGCTCGCCAGCGCCGATCGCGCGTCATCCGCGTGCCTTGCCAGCGGACGTTCGGGCTGCGCTCGCTCTTCGGCGCCGGCTCGAGCTCGTCGACCTCGGTGTCGAGGATCACGCCGGCGGCGACCGTTTCGTTCGTCGCCTCGTCGATCACGATCAGGCTGCCGGTCGTGCGGTTGCGGCGGTAGGAGTCGAACACGAGCGGCGCGTTCAGCTCGATCCGCACGCGACCGAGGTCGTTCAGCTCGAGCGCGGTCGCGCGCTCGTCGCGGTGCAGCGTCTCGACGTCGATTCGGTAGCGCACCTCGAGGCCGCCGACGATCGCCGTGCGCGTCGTGTGCTTGACGACGTAGCGGCGGCGGCGGTCGAGCGGACGCTCCGACATCCAGCAGAGCAGCGCCTCGAAGCGGCCCGAGACCGTCGGCTGGTTCTGTGGGCGAACGATCATGCTGCCGCGGCCGACGTCGATCTCGTCGCTCAGCCGCAGCGCGACCGACATCGGCGGGAACGCCTCGGCGACGGACCCCTCGAACGTGTCGATCGCGGCGATCGTGCTGCGCTGTCCGCCGGGCAGCACGAGCACGTCGTCGCCGGGACGCATCACGCCGCCGGCGACCTGCCCCGCGTACGCCCGGTAATCGGCGACGCTCGAGGACGGCGGTCGGATCACCCACTGCACCGGAAAGCGCGCGTCGATCAGGTTGCGGTCAGAGGCGATGTGGACGTGCTCGAGGTGGTACAGCAGCGGCGGCCCCTGATACCACGGCATCGCCGTCGAACGCTCGACGACGTTGTCGCCGTGCAGCGCCGAGATCGGAATGAACGTCACGTCGGACATCTCCAGGCGCGCGGCGAAGCGGTCGAACTCGTCGACGATCGAGTCGAACACCGCCTCGTCGTAGGCGACGAGGTCCATCTTGTTGACGCACACGACCACGTGCGGAATCGCCAGCAGCGAGCTGATGAACGCGTGGCGCTTGGACTGCGCGAGGACGCCCTTGCGCGCGTCGACGAGCACGATCGCCAAGTCGGCCGTCGAGGCGCCGGTGACCATGTTGCGCGTGTACTGCTCGTGCCCCGGCGTGTCGGCGATGATGAAGCGGCGCTGCGCGGTCGCGAAGTAGCGGTAGGCGACGTCGATCGTGATCCCCTGCTCGCGCTCGGCGCGCAGCCCGTCGGTCAGCAGGGACAAGTCGAGAAAATCGTGGCCCATCCGCTGACTCGTCTGCTCGACGTGCTCGAGCTGGTCGGTCAGCACCTGCTTGGAGTCGTACAGCAGCCGTCCGATCAACGTGCTCTTGCCATCGTCGACCGAGCCGGCCGTGGCGAAGCGGAGCAGGTCGGCCGGGCGCTCGGTCAGCCGCCGGAACAGCTCGCGCGCCTCCTCGTCGCTCGATTCGACGAACGTGCTCACTAGAAGTACCCCTGCCGCTTGCGATCCTCCATCGCCGCCTCGCTGACGCGGTCGTCGGCGCGCGTCTGCCCGCGCTCGGTGACCTCCGTCGCGGCGATCTCGGCGACGACCTGCTCGAGTGTCGCCGCCGACGACTCGACGGCGC
This sequence comes from Solirubrobacteraceae bacterium, assembly GCA_035486335.1. Lineage (GTDB taxonomy): Bacteria > Actinomycetota > Thermoleophilia > Solirubrobacterales > Solirubrobacteraceae > Palsa-744. The sequence goes on along the minus strand of DATHND010000147.1, from coordinate 12,531 downwards.
CGGTGCAGCTCATGTCGCCGACCGTGCGGTAGCGGACCGTCGCCGAGAACGCCCGCTCGCCGTCGATCATCTCGATGAAAGGGCTGACCGCATACAGCATCCCGTCGCGCTCGAACACCTCACGCTCGTGCGCGAAGTAGATCGAGGGAACCTCGAGCTGCTCCTCGGCGATGTACTGCCACACGTCGAGCTCGGTCCAGTTGGAGATCGGGAAGACGCGCGCGTGCTCCCCATTGCGAATTCGCGCATTGTAGAGCGCCCACACCTCCGGGCGCTGGCGCTGCGGCTCCCACTGACCGAACTCGTCGCGGAACGACAGCACGCGCTCCTTCGCCCGCGCGCGCTCCTCGTCGCGGCGCGCGCCGCCGAACGCCGCGTCGAAGCCGTGCTCGCGGATCGCGTCGAGCAGCGTGACCGTCTGCAGCGCGTTGCGCGACGCCCGCGGACCCGTCTGCTCGACGACGCGGCCCTGACGGATCGAGTCCTCGACCGAGGCGACGATCAGGCGCTCGCCGATCTCTTCGATCCGCCGGTCGCGGAACTCGATCGCCTCCGGGAAGTTGTGGCCGGTGTCGACGTGCATCACCGCGAACGGGAACGGCGCCGGCCGAAACGCCTTCTCGGCGAGACGCAGCAGCACGATCGAGTCCTTGCCGCCGCTGAACAGCAGCACCGGGCGTTCGAACTCGGCGGCGACCTCACGCATCACGTGGACCGCCTCGGCCTCGAGCGTGCGCAGATGGGGAAGATGGTAGGTGGCGGCCGGCATCCGTGCTATTCGTCGAAGTTGCAGTCGTCTGGATGCGCGCCGTCGCCGGGAGCCCCGCTCCGCCGGGTTGACAATGGGTCCGCGCGTTTCAACATTAGGGGTGGCTGTCGGCTTTTGCAAGATTCTCGCGCCGTCGGGCGCGCGAGGCGCGAGCGCTCATCTTGCCCGCGCCTCTTCATATACACGGAACATCGCGGCCGCCTGCTGCGCGAATGTGAACTCGCGCTCGACCCGCGCCCGCCCGGCCCGCCCCATCGCGGCGCCGCCTTCGCGGCCGTCGAGCACGCCGCGGATCGCCGCCGCCCACGCGCGCGCGTCGCGCGGCGGCGCGAGATAGCCCTCGCACCCGTCCTGCACGATCTCCGACGGACCGCCGACGGACGTCGCGACGACGGGCACCGCCATCGCCATCGCCTCGATCACGGCGCGCCCGAACGGCTCCTCCCACGACGGCAGCAGCAGCACGTCGAGCGCGCGCACGAGCTCAGGCACGTCCTCGCGCTCGCCGAGCCAATGGACGCGATCCTCGAGCCCCGTCGCGGAGGCGAGCGCGCGCAGCCGTCCGAGGAAGCGCTCGTTGTCGAAGCGCGTCGAGGCCGCGACGAACTTCGCCTCGCCGACGAGCAGCAGGTCGGCGTCGATCCCCTCCTCGCGCAACAGCCCCAGCGCCTCGATCGCGGTCTCCTGGCCCTTCCACGGGCTGATCTGCGCGACCACGCCGAGCAGCGGCCGGCGACCGTCGGCGAGCACCCCGCCGAGCCGCGCCCGCGCGGCGGCGCGATCGATCCGCGTCGGGTCGAAGCGCGTCAGGTCGACCGCGTTGTGCACGACCTCCAGGCGCGCGCTCGGCGCCGCCGCGCGGACCGAAGCGGCCGTGTAGCGCGAGTTCGCGACGATCGTGCTCGCGCTCGCGGCGAGCAGGCGCAGCGTCGCCGTGCTGAGCCTCCCCGGCGGCAGGCAGTCGCGCACGTGCACGATCGTCGGCGTCGCGCGCAGCCGCGCCAGCGCGAGCACGATCCCCGCCCGAATCGAGTTCGCGTGAACGAGCTCGGCGCGGTGGCGCGCCGCCGCGCGCCGCACCTGGCGCGCCGCGAAGGCCATCTCGGCCAGCGCCCGCGGCGTGTGCAGCGGGTGCAGACGCAGGCTGCCGGCCGTCCCGACGATCGCGCTCGTCGGCGCGCCGTGCCGCGCCGCGAGCTCCTCCAAAGCGCCGCGCGGCGTCGCCAGCAGCGGCTCGACGCGCTCGCCGAGCGCGTCGAACAGGTCGACCAGCGAGCGCTCGGCGCCGCTGACGACGGCCGTGTGGCTGACGTACAGGACCCTCATTCGCCGTTCGCCAGCTCGAGCAGCAGTCCCTCGACGCGCTTGGCGACGAGCGGCCACGCGTGCTCCCGCGCGCGCGCTCGACCGGCGGCGCCGAGCCGCCGCGCGAGCTCGCCGTCGCGCAGCAATCGCGTGATCGCGACCGCGACCGCGAGTGGGTCGAGCGGGTCGACGAGCAGCCCCGTCTCGCCGTCGATCACGGCGTCGAGCGCGCCGCCGACGTCGCCGGCGACGACCGGCTTGCCGTACGCGCCGGCCTCCAGGTACGCGATCCCGAACCCCTCGCCTGCGAAGCCGCCCGCCGGCAGCCGGCTCGGCATCGCCAGCAGCCGCGCGCGGCGCAGCCAAGCGTTTCGCCGCTCGTCGCTGACAGCCCCGAGGAAGCGCACCGATCCGGCGATCCCGTAGGAGCGCGTGAGCGCTTCCAGCCCGGGGCGCAGCGAGCCGTCGCCGATCACGACCCACTGCGCGTCGGGCACCTGCGCGAGCACGAGCGCGAACGCGCGGACCATCACGTCGTGTCCCTTGTAGCGCTCCTCGATCCGCGCGATCGTCACGACCGTCGGGCGCTCGGCGTCGGGCAGCGTCGGCTCGGCGTCCAGCGGCGCGGGTTCGGGGGGCGGCGCGGGTTCGGGCGGCAGGTCGGCGCCGTTCGCGACGACGCACAGCCGGCGAGGCACAGCCCCGGTCGCGCGCACCAGCCCCGCCGTGTATGCGCTGACGGCGATCGACAGGTCGGCCTCGCGCGCCGCGAACGCCGCGAGCCTCGGCTTCGCGCCGATCTCTTCCGCATGGAAGTACTGCGCGGTCCGCGCGCCGGTCGCGCGCCGGATCGCAGCCGCCGCCGGGCTCGCGACGATGTGCAGGCTGAGCGTCACGTCCGGCCGCAGGCGCAACGCCGTCGCGAACGCCGTCGCGTTGAGCAGCGCGACACGCCCGCCGCGCAGCGCGCCGCCGCCGCGCGCCCACCGCACGTCGAGACCGCCGGGCGCATCCCGCCCGCCGGCGCCGAGCTGCGGCGGCGCGACGACGACCGTGTCGAACGCATCGATCCCCCGCGCGAGGCGCTCGGCGACGACCTGGATGCCGCCCGGCGCCGGCGGGAAATCGGGCGTCACGAGCAGCATCCGCGGTCGCGCGCCGCGCCGCGAGCGCGCGACGCGGCGAGCGCGGCCGGCGCCCGCGTGCCTAGTGCGCGCGGCGGCCATGAAAGCGATCCGCCCAGAGGCCGAGCGCGAGCAACGGCCAGAGCCGGTCGCTGTGATCGTGCGTACCCGCATCGTGCTCGCGAGCGAGCCGCGCGGCGACGCCCCGGTCGAAGTAGTCCGCCTCGTAGATCGTGCCGTGCGCGAGCTGCTCGCGCAGAGCCGGCGCGAGCGGGCCGCGCAGCCACTCGGCCGCGGGAACGCGGAACGCGCGCTTGCGGTAGCGCCCGAAGCGGCTCGCCGGCAGCACGCCCGGCGGCAGCATCGCGTGCACGAGCGCCTTGCCCGCGCCGACCAAATGGACCGCGGTGTCGAGCGATCCAGCCAGCTCGGCCAGCCCACGGTGCAGGAAGACGGTGCGCAGCTCCAGCGACGCGAGCATGCTCGCGCGGTCGGTCTTCACGAGCACGTCGTCGGGCAGGTAGTGGACCTGGTCGAGGTGCATCAGCCAGCGAGCCGCCGCGCCGCCGTCGAGCTCCCCCGCGCGCTCCGCGAGATCGACGAGCAGCCGGCCGCGGTCGAGCTGGGCGAGTCCGGGCCCGTACAGCTCCGCGCGTCGGTGGCGGCGCTCGCTCGTGACCCAGTCGAGGTTGCGCTCGAGCATCGGCCCGGGGCCGAGGCGCGCGGAGGCGCGCGCCGCCGGCGTCCCGCTCCCCGCTCGTCCCAGCGCGCCGGCCAGCGAGCGGATCGCGCGGTCGGGTAGCGCCGCCTGCACGCGGCGCGCGCGTTCGAGCCAGCGGTAGCGCGGATAGCCGCCGAACAGCTCGTCGGCGCCCTCGCCGCCGAGCGCCACCGTCACACGCGGCCGCGCGAACTGCGAGAGCGCGTGCAGCGGCACGGTCGCCCGGTCGCCGAGCGGCTGATCCAAGCGCGCCAGCAGCGGCGGCACGCGCTCGGCGACGTCGGCCTGCGTCAGCGTCACCTCGTGGTGGTCGGCGTCGAGCGCTCGCGCGACCGCGCGCGCCCGCTCGGTCTCGTTGACCGCGCCGACGTCGTAGCCGACCGTGAACGTCTTCAGGCGGCGCGAGGACGCGCGTGCCGCGGCGACGGCGACGAGCGTCGAGTCGACGCCGCCGCTGAGGAACACGCCGACCGGCACGTCGGCGACCATCCGCGTGCGCACGGACTCCTCGAACAGAGCGCTGACCTGCGCCGCCAGCTCCTGCGGGGGCTCGCGGCGGCGCACGTCGACCTCGACCGGCGACCACCACGTCCGCTCGCGCGAGCCGCGCTCGCGCGTCCAGCTCAGCAGGCGCCCGGGCTCGAGCTGGCGCACCCCGCGCACGATCGTCCCCGGGCCGGGCACGTACGCGAACACGAAGAACGCGTCGAGCGCGTACGGATCGAGCTCGCGCAGCGCCGGCGCGACGTCGAGCAGCGAGGAGACCTCGGAGGCGAACAGAAGCTCGCCGTCGCGCTCGTGCAGGAACAGCGGCTTCTCGCCGAAGCGATCGCGCGCGAGCAGCAGACGCCGTTCGCGCGCGTCCCAGATCGCGAACGCGAACATGCCCTCGAGCGCGTGCACCATCGACTCGCCGTACTCCTCGTACAGGTGGACGAGGACCTCCGTGTCGGCGCCGGTCGTGAAGACGTGGCCGCGCGCGCGCAGGTCCTCGCGCAGCGCCGGGTGGTTGTAGATCTCGCCGTTGAACGCGGCCCAGATCGTTTCGTCCTCGTTGCACAGCGGCTGGTGGCCGCCGTCGATGTCCATGATCGAGAGGCGCCGCGCGCCGATTGTGACGCCCGCCGGCGCGTCGCTGTGAACGCCCTCGTCGTCCGGGCCGCGATGGCGCAGCGTCGCGCACATCGCGCGAACCGCCTGGCCCGCGGGATCATCCGTGCTCCCGGCGATGCCGCACATTCAGGCAACAGTAGATGATCGGCCGAGCCCCTCGTCGCCTTCGATCGAGCCCCGCCGCGGCCCGCTCGGCGGTCGATCCGTGCGATCGCGACGGTGCGTCAAGCCGCGACCCAGAGGTGCCGATAAGCACCGCAGAGCTTTCCGCAGATCTCCGCATCCCTTCGAGCCACGAGGCAATATGCGCACACCTCTCCGCCGCTCCGACCAAGCCCTCACAGCCCTCCTCGCCATCGCCGCCCTGACGCCAGGCCTGTTCGCGCCCGCCGCGGCGTCCGCCGGCGCGGGCGCTCGCGCCGAACGCGCCGTCCAGCGCGCCGAACGCGCGGCGGAACGCGTCTCCCGGCGCGAAGCCCGCGAACGCGAACACGCCGAACGGCGCGAAACGCGCGAACGCGAACGCGCCGAACGCCGCCAGGCCCGCCACGCCGGCGCGGGTCCACCGGCGAGCACGGCGCCCAGCGGCGCATCGACGGCGAACTGCCGCGCGACGATCCAGGCGAGTTCCAACTGGATCACGGCGGGCGAAACCGTGAGCGTGTTCGGCAAGGTCACCTGCCCGGGCAGCGAGAGCGCGGCCGGGATGCCGCTCGCCGTCGATCAGGCGCAGCAGGGCGCCGGCGCGAGCGCCGCGGCGGCGACCCCGCTCGGAGGCGCGCGCGTCGCAGCCGACGGCTCCTACCAGCTCACCGCGCTCACGCTCGACTCCAGCACGGTCTTCCGCGTGCGCCTCGGCGATCGCGGCGCTCGCACCGTCGTCAAGGTCGCCCCGGCCGTCACCCTGGCCGGTCCGCCTCCCGCGACCAAGCTGTCGACGCGCGGCGGGCGCCACGCCGGGGGACCGGCGCGAGTCACGTTCACCGGCACCGTCACGCCGGCGGTGGCCGGCACGATCGTCTCGCTGCAGGTCTCCGACGCCGGCGACGCGCAGTGGCGGACGGTCGCGCTCGGTCGCATCGACGAAGGCGGCTCGTACTCGCTCGCCCACAGCTTCAAGACGCCGGGCCAGAGCGCCGTTCGCGTGGTCGCGCACATGCACGGCCGCAACGTCAACGGCGTATCCGAAACGCTCCTCTACCAGGTCGTGCAGGCGCAGAACCCGGCGCTGACGATCGCGGTCGGGCCGTCCCCGGTGCCCTACGGACAGCCGGTCACGGTCAGCGGCGTCGCCCTCGGCGCCCCCGGGCAGACGATCACGCTGCTGCAACGCACGCCCGCCGGCGCGTTCGCGCCGCTCGCCACGACGACGAGCGGGACCGGCGGCGAATACTCGTTCACGCAGACGCTCACGCGGGACACCGCCCTTCAGGTCGGCGACGCGACGACGCATTCGAGCGTCGCGTTCGTCCTCGTGCAGCGCGCGCTCACGCTGGAAGCGCCGCCGACCTCGGCGCCGGCCGGCGCGCCGCTGACGCTGACCGGGAAGATCGCGCCCGCGACCGACGGCGAAACCGCGTACCTCGAACGCGAGAACGCCTCGGCGACCGGTTTCCACGTCGTCGCCGCGGGAACCGTGACCGGCGGCGCCTTCTCGATCGCGCACGCCTTCTCCGGCGCCGGCCCCTGCGTCCTGCGGGTTCGCGTGCCGGGCGGCGCCTCCTTCCAGTCGACCGCGAGCGCGCCGTTCACGGTCGAACTGGTCACAGCGCTGTCCGCGACGCCGCCGCCCCAAGTCGCGCCGACGTCCGAAGCGCCGCCGCCCCAAGTCGCGCCGACGTCCGAAGCGCCGCCGGCGCCGGGCGGCTGAGCCGCCGGCTCACCGAGCCGCCGGCGTCGCCAGCCAATTGATCACGTCCGCGGACTCGCAGAACGGCACGCGCGCGAATGGGCCGGCGCCGGTGATCGCGAACACGCGATAGCCGAGCCCGTCGAACAGGTCCCAAATCGACTCCGATCGCGTGTCGTAGAGCCGTGCGGCCGCCGCCACGTGCTCGAAGATCACGGTCGGCCGAGCTCGTTCGAGCAACTCGCGTCCGCCTTCGAGCACCTGCAGCTCCGCGCCCTCGACGTCGATCTTCACGACGCTCGGTCGCGCATCGCCGAGCTCGGCGTCGAGCGTCGACACGCGCACGTCGATGTACTCGGGGCGACCGCGCGCGTCGCTGATCTCGGGGCTGCGGCGAAGACCGCTCCAGCCGTCGAGGCTCGTGAAATGACAGAACCGCGTGACCTCGGCGCGGGCTCCGAGCGCGAGCCGCCGGCACTCGACCTGGGGAAAGGCCCGCGCCAGCTCCTCGGCGAGCGCCGGGATCGGCTCGAATGCGACGTGCCGCCCGCGTGGCGCGACGCGGACCGCCTCGCGCAGCAGCTGACCGCGATTGCTGCCGACGTCGATGAAGGCGCCGTCGTCGCGCAGCGCGGCGGCGAGCGTGGCGGGCGCGGCGACTTCTTCTCGCAGCATCTGCGCCGCGCGCGGATAGAGCACGGCGAGCAGCTCGGGCCGTCCGAGCCGTCGAGCGGCCGCTCCCACGGCCCTCCGCGTGAGCCGCACCGGAGCGCTCATCGGCGGCAGTCTTCCACAACGGAATATGATCGGAGTGCGATGTCGCTAGAGCTTCGCTCGGTGCTGCTCGTCACGCCGCGCTGGACACGAGATGGCGGAGTGGCGACGCACGTGATCGCAAGCGCCGAGGCGCTCGCCGCAGCCGGGGTCGAAGTGGACGTGCTCGCGGCGCAGGTTGACCGGAGCGAGTCGCCCGCGGGGGTCACCGTGCATCCCGCGCCACAACTGTTCGACGCGCGCGCCTCGGCCGAGGCGCGGCTCGCAGTCGCACGCACGCTGCGACCATCGGTGATCCACCTGCATCAGTTCGACGATCCCGCCGCGCTGCGGTTCATGCGGAAGCATGCACCCGTCGTCAACAGCGCTCACGGGTACCCCGCCTGCACCTCCGGCGTGCACTACTTCCGACCCGGTCAGGAGTGCGCTCGCGCGCACGGTCCCGGATGCGTGCCGAACCTCGCGTTGCGTGGATGCGCGCACGTCCGCGACCCGCGGATGCTGCCGGCGGCGTACAGACGGGCGTCACGCGGCGTCGAGACGCTCAGACGCGCCGATCTCGCGGTCTCCTACTCGAGCGCGATCGACCGTCACCTGGAGGACAACGGCGTCACGCGGCGCGCGATCGTCCCGCTGTTCGCGACGATCAGCCCGGCGAGCGCGACCGGCCACGCCGCCCGGCGTCGCGTCGTGTTCGCGGGCCGCGTGATCACCGCCAAGGGCATCGGCGTGCTGCTCCGCGCGACACGCGACGTCGACGCTGAGCTCGTCGTCTGCGGAGACGGCTGGCAGCTCGACGCGATGCGCCGGCTCGCCCGACGCCAGCGCATGCAGGAGCGCGTGCGCTTCACCGGCTGGTTGGGCTCGGGGCCGCTCGCGCGCGAGCTCGCGGAGGCGTCGATCGTGGCGATGCCCTCGTTGTGGCCCGAGCCGTTCGGGCTCGTCGGGATCGAGGCCCACGCCTCCGGGCGTCCGGTCGTCGCCAGCGCGACCGGCGGCGTCGGCGACTGGCTCGAGCACGGCGTCGGCGGATTGCTCGTCAAGCCGGGCGACCGCGCCGCGCTCGCGACGGCGCTCACCGAGTTGCTCGACGACCCGGCACGCCAGCGGGCGATGGGCGAGGCCGGCCGCCGCAACGTCGCCGCGCGGTTCTCCAGATCGAGGCATGTCGCCGCGCTGCTCGACGCCTATCGAACGGCTCGCTCGAGCTGGGAGCTGGGCGCAGGCCGAGCGTCGCGAGCGCCCACCGGCGCCGGCGCGCCGGCTGAGCCGACGCGCACCTGACGATGGACCGACCCTCGCTGCTGTGCATCTCGCAGTCGTTCGCGCCCGAGACGACCCCGACGGCGATCCGCGCGAGCAAGCTGCTGCAGCGGCTGGCCGCGACGTGGGACGTGACGGTCCTCACCGAGGCGGACGGCGTCGAGGCGGACGGCGTCGACGGCGTCCGCGTCGTAAGCGTCGCGAGCCGTCGTCCACGCCGGCTGCTCACGGCGATCCGCCGCGCGCGGCTGGACAAGCTCCTCGACCTGCTCGTCTGGCCGGACGACTCGATCTTCTGGGCGCTCCCGGCGATCCGCGCCGGACGACGGCTGATCCGCGAGCGCGAGCCGGCCGCGCTCGTCGTGTTCATGATGCCGTACTCGGCCGGCCTCGTGGGCCTCGTGCTGAGCCGCCTCACAGGCGTCCCGCTCGTCCTCAACCTCGACGACTCGCCCACGTGCACCGACATGCACCCGTCGTTCCCGAGCCGCCTGCACTACCTGCTCGCGCGTCGCCTCGAGGACGCCTATGCCCGCTCCTCGGATGCGCTGATCTACGTCTCGCAGACGAACATGCGCGGCGTCCTCGCGCGCCAGCCGCAGACGCGCGAGCGCGTGCATCTCGTCCGCTATGGAGCCGACCTCGGCGACCTGCGGGCCGCGCGACCGGCCGAGGACCGCTTCGAGATCGCATACGTCGGAGCGATGTCGGGCTGGTGGACCCTGATCCAGGACGGCAGCCGACCGAGCGCGCTCAAGCGCGCGTTCCGCGCCTGGACGAGGCTCGGTCGCTTCGAGCGAACGACGCTCGATCAGCGCACGTCCTCGCCGGTCGTGATCGGCCGCGCGATCGTCGAAGCCGTCGAGCGGCGTCCCGACTGGAAGGGGCGCGTCGAGCTGACGATCCACGGCAACCCGTACCCGCCGGAGCTCGTCGCGCGCGCCGTGCGCGACGCCGAGGTCGAGGACGTCGTGACGGTGCTCGGCCCGGTCGCCCACGCCCAAGTCGCCGAGATCCTGAGCCGGGCGGATCTCCTGTTCATCACGCTGCCGAAGCGCGTCGACGGCTCGCCCGGCGGTCGCATCTCCGCGAAGACGTACGAGTACCTGATGACCGACCGCCCGATCCTCGCCGCGGTTCCGCGTGGCGAGAACTGGGACTACCTCGCCGACAAGCCGGGGATCTGGCTCGTCGCGCCCGACGACCGCGAGCGCATGCGCGAGGTGATCGCCGAGCTCGCCGCCGCGAAGCTGGCCGGCCGCCCGGCGGCGTTCGACCGCTCGGCGCTGCGCGAGCGGATCTCCTACGACGCGCGCGCGCGGGAATTCGAGCAAGTGATTCGCGCGGCGATCGCCGGCCGTAGCGCTCGGCGATAGCGACCGAAGACGCGCTCGCTACGGGCGCGCGGCGGGCGTGGCGATGACGTGCGCGTACCACGCGGCGCGCTCGGGCGGCACGTCCGGCGTCTCGACCGTCCGCACGTCGTAGCCGCGCTCGGTCAGCAGCGCGGTGACCGGTCCGTTCGTTCCGTGCAGCTCGCAGATCAGCGTCGGGCGGCACTGCTCGAGCAAGCGCGACGCGCCGCGCAGCGCGGCGACCTCGGCGCCCTCGATGTCGATCTTCACGACGTCCGGCGCCGGGAAGCGCTCGAGCTGGGCGTCGAGCGTCGAGACCTCGACGGGCACCGAGCCGGTCGCGTCGCTGCCGCGCTTGAACGAGGTGTCCTCGCTCGTGTCCAGCTTTGCCCACGTGCTCTCCCCGTGCATCTGCAGCTCGGCGTCGCCCGCCCGATCGGCGAGCGCGATCCCGGCCAGCTCGACGTTCGTCAGGCCGTTGAGCTCGAGGTTCGCGCGAATCGCGGCCTGGTTCTCGGGCAGCGGCTCGAACGCGATCACCCGCCCCCGCTCGACCAGCCGCGCGGCGATCAGCGTGTAGAAGCCGATGTTGGCGCCGACGTCCCAGACGACCGCGCCGGGCCGAACGAGCTCGGCGAAAGCATCCTGGATCAGCGGCTCACTCGTCCCGAGCGCGTATCCGGCGGCCGCGCCGCGGGGATCGATCCGCAATCCCGCGGCGCGCCCGTGCGCGACGGTGCGCGGGCCACGCGCAAGCCGTCCGCTGAGCGCCTTGACGACGGGGCCGATCACCGGGCGAAACTGCTGACGGCCCGCCCACCGCAGCGCGGGCGCCGGCACGCGTTCGACTAGGCCCATGACGGCGAGGACTCTACTCGTCCGCCGCGGACGGCCGGCGCGCCCTGGCCGCCGGCTGCAGCCGAGCGTGGATCGGCGTCCAGCAGAGCTGCGCCAGCGCGGTCACGCGCGACCACCGCGCGGGACGACGCGTCGAGCGGGTGACCGAGATCGTCTCGGCTGCGATCAGCGTGTTGCCGAGGAACGGGATGCCGGGCCGAAGGGCGCCCAGATCCGGCACGGCCGAGCTCGAGCCGAGCCGGTCGAGCAGCGCTCGCACGATGCCCTCCGGGTCCGCCAGGAACTCCTCGTGGCGAACGAACACGCGCCGCTCACGCGGATGTCGCAGGAAGACGACGAGCGAGACCAGGTGCGTCAGCCACAGCTTCGCGTTCGCGGTCAGGATCCGCAGCCTCCGCTCGGCGACTTCGCGACGGCTGATCCCTCGTACGCTCGACGCGATCACGCCCTGCGGGTCGCGCACCAGGTAGATCAGGAACAGCTCGACTCCCTTCAGCTTCTGAAGCTCGCGGGCGCGCAGCGGGAAATGCGACGTGTCCACGACATGGCTCGCCCGCGCCGTGTCAGCGATGACGCGCAAGAGCTGCTCGGCGACTCGTCGGTAGTCGCGAAGCAGCCTCCGCCGGGCTGCCCATCGATCGATCCGCAGCACCGAGGAGGAACGCTCGACGAGCCGGTTGGCCTCGCCGGCGAACAGCGCTTCGGCCCGCCCGCGGTCGATCTGCTCGCCGACCGCGTTCCAGAAATCGGCGCGCTCGTTCCCGCCGAGGCTCAGCGCGCCCGAGCCGCTCACCCACTCCTCGACCTCGCCGGCGTAGAAGAAGCCGGCGCAGTTTCCGAGCACGACGCCGAGGATCGTGCTGCCGCTGTGCCCGGCGCCCATCACGTACACGACCGTCGGTCGCGTCATCGCGGGGCGGCGGTGCAGCGAAGCGGCGATCGCCCGCCGGCGCGCGCCGCCGGCGCGAGCGTCGAGAAGACCGCCCTCCACGGCAGCTGCAGCAGCGCGGTGATCCGCGATCGAGGCTCGGGCGTGCGCGGTGGCGGCTGCAGCTCCACCAGCTCAGCGTCGATCAGGCGGTTGCCGTGGAAGGGGACGCCGACGCTGAGCGAACCGAGCGGCGGCGGCGGCGCGCTGGAGCCGGCCCAGTCGAGCAGCTGACGGATCACGCCGTCGGGGTCGGCGAGGAAGTCCTCGTGGCGGACGAACATGCGCCGCTCGCGCGGGTGTCGCAGGAACACGCGCGTCGCGAGCAGATGCGTCAGCCACAGGTAGGCGTTGCTCGTCGGCACGTCGAAGCGGCGCTCGACGACGTCGTCGCGACCGAGCGACGCGACGACGCGCTGCGGATCGCGCACGAGGAACAGCAGGTACAGCTCGACGCCCGGCAGCGCCTGCA
>DATHND010000146.1:0-8856 GCA_035486335.1 Solirubrobacteraceae bacterium | reverse complement strand
CGAGCGAGTCGCGGACCTGCGAGCGCGCGGAGTCTTGCGAGAGCAGGATCGCACCCGCGAGCGTGCCGAGCAGGAGCAGCAGCGCGCCCGCGGCGAGCGCCGCGGCCAATGGGCGCCGCGCGGGCGCGAGTCCGATTGCGTCGTGGTGTGCGGGGGTCATCGTGAGCGTCGGCGTGCAGCCATCGGGGGTGTCGCGCTGCGGGCGGCACCGGCTCAATCGGCCGAGGTCAGCGTCGACTTGAGCAGGTTCGAAGCGAGACGGACGGACGCTGGACGGCGACGCCCACGGCGCGGGCGCGTCCAGGCGCCGACTCGCTCACAGCTAGGCTCGCTCGCGAGATGGGCGTCGAAGAAATGATCGCGATCGCCGTGGCGGGAATCGCGGCGGGGACGATCAACACGGTCGTCGGCAGCGGCACGCTGATCACGTTCCCGGTGCTGCTCGCGTTCGGCTACGCGCCGGTGACGGCGAACGTGTCGAACACGATCGGCCTCGTCCCGGGTTCGGCGTCGGGCGCGCTCGGCTATCGCCGCGAGCTCGCCGGGCAGCGTCAGCGGGCGCTGCGACTCGGTGCGATGTCGGTGCTCGGCGGCGTCACCGGCGCCGTGCTGCTGCTCGTGCTGCCGGCGTCGACGTTCAAGGCGATCGTGCCGGCGTTCATCGCCGTCGCCGTCGTGCTCACGGCGTTGCAGCCGCGCCTGAACCGGCGATTGGCGGAGCGCACGGCCGAGCGCCCGCGACACGGCGGTCCGCTGGCGCCGATCGCCGTTTACATAACCGGCGTGTACGGCGGCTACTTCGGCGCCGGGCAGGGGATCCTGCTGCTGGCGATCTTCGGCGTGCTGCTGCCGCAGAGCCTGCATCGCTCGAACGCGCTGAAGAACGTGCTCGCGGGAACCGTCAACGGCGTCGCGGGCCTGTACTTCGTATTCGCCGCGCACGTCGAGTGGGCGCCGGCCGCGATCATCGCCGCGACGTCGGTGATCGGCGCGCAGCTCGGCGCGCGCTACGGACGGCGCCTGCACCCCGACGCGCTGCGCGCGCTGATCGTCCTGGTCGGAATCACGGCGATCGTCGACCTGCTCTCCTAGCCGTCCGACGCGCCGGCGTGCGCCGCGCCGCCCGCCGTCGCCGACCGCTGCGGCTGGCGCTCGATCCAGTCGAAGATCGCACGCGAATGCGTCAGCACGGTTCCGTCGGCGAGCTTCATCGTCGGCAGCTTCGTGTCGCCGGTCGCCTCGCGCAGCTCCTCGCGCGATCCTTTGCGCAGGAACGGGATCGGGCTGCCGTGAGCGGCGAGCACCTTCTCGTACTCGATCCCACGCGCCCGGAGCGCCTCCTGCACGCGCCGACACGGATGGATCCGCGGTCCGCCGTCATCGCCGTGACACACATACAACGTCGGGCGATCGCCCATCTTTACCCTCCTCGAAAAGGTTTGCGAATGATTGGAACTTCACGCCGAGAACGAATCGTACGGGGCTCGCCTCGATCGAGACGCGCTGACGCGCACGTAGCTCGGCGCGAACAGGGACGCCGCGCGCGCTCGGCGGGCTCAGCCGCCGCCGTACGCGACGACGAGATCGGTCGCGACGCCGACGAGGAAACCGGCGGCGAGCATGTACAGGCCCAGCGTGCGGCGTCCGTAGCGGCGCATGCCCGTCCAGATCTCGCCGACGACGTACAGGATCGCGCCGCCGGCGAGCGCGTAGAAGCACAGCTCGAGCGGTTCGGAGTGCACCTGATAGCCGACGACCGTTCCGACGAACGTCGGCCCGCCGCCGATCAGCCCGGCGAGGCCGAGCCACGACCACGACGGGCGCACCTCGCCGAGCGGCCCGACGATGCCGAAGCCCTCGGTCGCGTTGTGCAGGCCGAAGCCGACGACGAGCACCGTCGCGAGGCTGACCGCGCCGGCTCTCGCCGAGACGCCGATCGCGAGTCCCTCGGCGAAGTTGTGCAGCCCGATCGCGAGCGCGATCGTCATTCCGGTCTGCAGCGAGCGGCGGCGCGCGGCGGCCTTCTGCGCGTCGTAGGCCGCGAGCTCCTCGACGCCGACCTGTGCGGTGGCGTCGCCCCCCGCGAGCGGCGGTTTGAGCGGGCGTTGCCGGCGCAGCCGGCGCTCGGCGGCGGAGATGCCGGCCGTACCGGCGGTGAAGCCGACGGCTAGCAGGGCGAACAGCCCGAGCACGGGCGCGAAGCCGGTCTTGTGCGACTTGAATTCGCCAAGCGCCGTCTCGACGATTTCCTGGCCGTGCTTCGTCACGTCCATGAAGATGAACGCGAGGATCCCGACCGACAGCATCGCAAGCGCGACGCGCAGCCGGTCGTCGACGTGCTTGACGCGACCCAGCGGCAGGCCGAGGAAGATCGTCGATCCGGCGATTGCTCCCAGCAGGACGGTCTCGGCGAAGCTCATCCATGCATGTTAGGCATACCTAAGCGATTGCGCCAACTCGCGAGCGAGACCGACCGATGAGTTGCGTGGCGTGCGATCGTCTCAGGGACATGACCGAGCGAAGCCCCATGCTCGAGCCATTCGACGCGCTGATCGGCGCCTGGGCCACCGAGGCGACCCATCCGCTGGTCGATGAGGTCGTGCTTGGCAGCATCACGTACGAGTGGTTGGAGGGCGGCCGCTTCCTGATCCAGCGCTCGCGCAACGACCACGAGCTGTTTCCGGACGCGATCGGCGTCATCGGCGCATCCGAGGCCGGCGGTGCGCTGGTCATGGAGTACTTCGACTCGCGCGGCGTGCGCCGAACGTACGGCGTATCGCTCGATGACGGCGTGCTGCGCTTCTCGGGCGAGTTCCCCGAGTTCTCCCAACGCTTCTCCGCCAGACTGGCGGGCGACTCCTTCGAGGGCCTATGGCAGCTCGCCCGCACGCCGGGCGACTGGCAGGACGACCTGAGGATCATCTGCCGCCGCGACCAAGCGTTGGCAGCCCTCGACACCGGCTTCGGTGCGCCATAGCCGGGGAGAGGGCAGGGTTCGTGCGATCGGCCACATGACGTGAGACGTAGGCGCGGCCTCATCATGTGAGTCGCGGCGTCAGCGCTGGCCAGGCGATACGACTCCTGTCTCGTAGGCGAGCACGACGGCTTGCACGCGATCGCGCAGCCCGAGCTTTGAGAGCACACGCGCGACGTGCGTCTTGACGGTTGTGCCGGAGACGACGAGCTCCTCGGCGATCTCGGCGTTGGAGAGGCCGCGGGCGACGAGCACGAGGATCTCGGCCTCGCGGGGGGTGAGCTGTTCGAGCTGCGCTACGGGTTTCGAGGTGCGCGGGTGGTCGCGTACGAAAGACTCGATCAGCCGACGGGTGACCGTGGGGGATAGCAGCGAATCGCCCTCGGAGACCACGCGGATCCCGGCGACAAGCTGTTCTGGCGGGACGTCCTTCAGCAGGAAGCCGCTTGCGCCCGCGTGCAGCGCGTCGAACACGTACTCGTCAAGATCGAACGTCGTCAGCATCAGCACACGTGGCGGCTGATCGGTCGCCGCGATGATCCGCCGCGTCGCCTCCAGGCCGTCGAGCTTCGGCATCCGGATGTCCATCAGCACGATGTCCGGCCGGACGCGGCGCGCGGCCTCGACCGCCTCGTCGCCATCCTTGGCCTCGGCGAGAACGCGCAGGTCTTGCTCGGCTTCGAGGATCATTCGGAAGCCCGCCCGCACGAGCGCTTGATCGTCGGCGATCAGGACGCCGATGCTCACGTCGCGACCGCTGCCCCAAGCGGCAGCCGGGCCTGCAACGCAAACGCGTCGCCGCCAGCGGCCACCGTTTCGAGGCCGCCGTCGTACAGCCCGACGCGCTCGGACATGCCGCGCAGGTCCTCGTCGAGGTCGGGAATCGAGCCCTCGCCACGGATCTCGAGCTCGAGCCAGTCCGGTCGGTAGCGGACGCCGACGACGGCGCCGCGACAGCGATGACGCGCCGCGCAGGCGAGCGCCTCCTCGATCACCCGGTAGCCGACCAGGTCGATTCCCGGGGTCAGGTCGATCGGCTCGCCCTCACTGCGCAGCTCGCACGCGAGACCGGCCTCGCGGACCGAATCGAGGAGCGCCGCGAGCTGGTCGAGGCCCGGCTGGGGGGCGAGCGCGCGCGGGTCGTCGTCCTTGCGCAGCATGCCTAGCAGGCGCCGCATGTCGGCGAGCGCCTCGCGACCTGTTTGCTCGACGGTCAAGATCGAGTCGCGCGCCCGCTCGGGGTCGCTGCGCAGCAGCCGCCGCGCGCCGCCGGCCTGGATGACCATCGCGCTGACGCTGTGGGCGATGATGTCCTGCAGCTCGCCGCCGATCCGCACGCGCTCCTGCGCGATCGCGGCGCGCTCGCGCTCGCGCTGCTCGGCGGCGGCCTGGACGGCGAGCTCACCAAACGCGGCTGCCCGGTCGCCGCGCTCGCGCACCAAGCGACCGAGGGACCAGGGCGCGGCGAACAGCAGACACGCGAAGAGCAGATCCGTGGCGATCTCGCCAAACGAGCTCAGGTTGGTGTCCGAGAGCAGCACGAAGCCACCGAACAGGGTGTAGCCGAGGGCCACCGGGCCGAGGCCGCGACGAGGGTCCAGCCACGCGCCGGCGGAATACGCGAGCACGACCGGCGCCAGCAGAACGCCGTTGGAGACACCGAGGTTCCCGCCGAGCAGCTCCTGGATCACGGCGACCGCCGAGCAGAAGACCAACGCGCCGGCGGGCCAGCGCCGCCGAACCGCGATCGGGGAGGCAAAGAGCACGGCCGCGACGGCGGTGAGAATGCGGTCCGAGTCCGAGACTCCGTGAGCGAGCCAGCTCTCCAGCTCGAGCTCGATCAGGATCGCCGCAGCGAAAACCGCGTCGACGCGTTTGGCGTCGAAACCGGCGATCCGGTCAAGTGCCGCCCTCACGCCACGCGCTCGGCGGTGAGGGGGAGCCGTGCCTGCACGGCGAAGCCGCCATTCGTGCCGGCGCCGGCATGGATGGCTCCGCCGTGCAGGCCTGTGCGTTCGCGCATACCGGCGATCCCGTGCCCGCGCGAGGCGCCGTTGCGGGCGATCGGGCCGCACCCGTCGTCGCGGATGTCGACCTCGAGCGCGTCCCGCGTCCAGCGCACCTGCACGTGGACCGTGACGCGCGCCGGTCCGGCGTGCTTGATCGCGTTCGTCAGCGCCTCCTGGACGATCCGATACGCGCACAGGTCGAGCGCCGGCGAGATCGCGGCCGGCTCGCCCACGACACGTAGCTTGGTCTCGAGACCGGCCGTGCGCGTGCGAGACACGAGGTCCGCGATGTCCGCGAGCCCCGGCTGCGGCGCCAGCGCTCGGGCGTCCTCGCCGCGGTCGAGCACTCCGAGCAGCCGGCGCATCTCCGCAATCGCCTCGCGCCCGGCACGCTCGACCGAGCGCAGCGAGCTCTCGGCGCGCGCCGGCTCGGAGTCCATCACCATCCGCGCGCCACCGGCTTGGATCACCATCACCGACACGCTGTGCGCGATCACGTCGTGCAGCTCCCGTGCGATCCGCGTCCGCTCGCTGAACGCCGCCACGCGGACGCGCTGCTCACGCTCGGCGTCGAGCCGCTCGGCGCGCTCGCGCTGGGCGCTCTCGCGCTCGCCACGCTCGCGCACGATCCGCCCAACCGTCCACGGCAGCAGGCAGAGCATGATCTCGGTGAAGAAGAATTCCGCGAAGGACGGCGCGACGAACAGCAGATCGAGGAACAGCACCGCCGCCCCGAGCCCCAGAGCCGCTTGCGACCGTCGAGGCGTGAGGAAGGCGCCGGCGCCGTAGAAGATCAGCAAGGCCGCCGGGATCGCTCCGAATGCGTGGTGGGTCATGTGCCCGCCGAACACGTCCTGGCCGGCAACCGCGCCAACGCCAACGAGGACCGCCGCGAACGGCCAGCGACGGCGCACCGCCACCGCGACCGACAGCCCCACGCCGCCGAGGGCCGCAGGCGGCCGATGATGGACGTACGGGCTCAGCCACACCTGGAGCTCGATCTCGATCAGCAGCGCCAGCCCGATCAGCTTGTCGACCTGCACGCGATCGGAGCCGCGCATCCGGGCTGATCGCATGCGCGCGGGGAACGACATGCCCGCAAACGTACCGCCGCACGGTGACCGCTACATCCTCATTGCCGACGATCGCTGCTCATCCTCGAGGACGACGCGACGGCCGCTGCAGATCGTCCGAGCGACGCGCCACGATCACCCGCACGGCCGACGACAGGCCGCGCGTGCGGCACGTACTGTGCGTCGAACGATCGCGACACGGACCGCCCCGCAGAAAGGACCATCCATGCTTGACCGTTTTCGCCCCAAGCGCACGATCGCGAGCACAGACACTCCGCCGCCGAGCACGCAGAGCGGAATAGCGGCGCTCGCGGTCACGCTGGCCCTCGGGCTGGTCGTTGGTGGTTGCGGTGGCGCCAGCAAGAGCCCGACGAGCAAGAGCGCGACAACGGCGGCTCTCTCAAAGCCTCAATTCCTGGCGCAGGGCAACGCGATCTGCGCGCGCGGCAACCAGAGCCTCGGCGCCGCCAACAAGGCCCTTGGCAACCAGCCGAGCAAGGCGCAGATCGCGCGCTTTGTGTCGAGCGCCTTCGCACCTGACATCCAGAGCCAGATCGACGGCTTGCGCGCGCTTCGCGCGCCGTCGAGCGACCGGGTCGCGGTCACGAACATGCTCGACACCGCCCAGGCCGACCTCGACAAGGTCAAGAGCGACCCCGCGCTCCTGGCGACCGGCGCTGGTTTCACTGAATTTGCGCACCTCGCGCACCCTTACGGCCTGACGGCTTGCGCCCCCAACAGCTAGGCACGACGATCGCTTCGTTGCGACCGTCGGGCGCCACGAGCGTACGGATCTCGACGGACCGGATGACGGCGAGCTCAATCCTGGCGTCGTCGGGACGGCTGCCGGGGGGCGCGCGCAACCAAGCCGGAGTAGATCACGGCAAGCGTTTCGCCGAGCAACTCAGGTCGGACCGAGCCCGGCTCGATCAGCTCGTCGACCGTTAGTCCGGCGATGATGCCCAGCACGACGCGGGCGACGTCCTGCGTCGACATCGGAAGGTCGGGTGTCCCAAGGTGTCGAGCGCGCGCCTCGAGCGCGCGGCCGAGCACCTCGCGAAGCTCGCTCTGGCGCTCGGCGTAGCGGGTGCGTAGCTCGGGATCGCGGAGCGCGATGCTCCAGTACTCGCGGTCGAGCACGAGCACGTCGCGTTGGCTGTCGAGCTGGCGCGCGAACGCCCTGGCCGCCTCGAGCGACATGTCGCGCTCGGGCGGGGCGGACTCCAGCAGCGCGACCATCTCGCGCATCGGCGCGTCGATCCGCTCGTCGATCAGGGCCAGCAGCAGCTCCTCCTTGCTCGAGAAATGCCAGTAGACGACGCCCTTCGAGTAGCCGGCCTCGGCGGCGATCTCGTCGACTCCTGCCTGGCGGTAGCCGCGGCGGGCGAATACCCGTAGCGCGGCCGCCAGCAACTCGTCCCGACTCTCGCGCCCCTGCGCTCGCGCGGCGCGAGTGCGCTGATCGATCCGACGGCCCGCTCTACGATCTCCGCCCGCCTGCGGCTGGTGAACACTCTCAGCCACGGTGGTAGCATAGCTACTGACCCGTCGGTATGTACACGCTGTATGCGATCCCGACGCACCCCGGCCGCTCGGCGATGCTGATGCTCGAGCACAAGCGGCTCGCTTACCGACGCGTCGAGCTGCTCAGCGTGCTGCACCCGCTATCGCTACGGCTGCGAGGATTCGACGCCGGCGGGGAGACGCGCATCGCCGCCGGCAAGCGCACGCTTGGTATCCGGCTTGGCGACCGGCTCGGAACCGTGCCGGCGCTCGCCGCTGACGGCCGGCGGATCTCGACAAACCACGCGATCGCCCGCTTCCTGGATGCGCGACATCCAGAACCCGCGCTGTTCCCCTCCGACCCTGAACAGCGGTGCGCCGTCGAGGAGGCCGAGCGGTGGGGCAACGACACGTTTCAGATGGCCGCCCGCCGACTTCTTCTCGCGGCCGCTGTACGCGACGCTGCGGGATTCAGTCAAAGCGCCGCAACCGGGAGGATCGGCTACCTGCTGTACAAAAACGGGCTCCTACGACGTCTATCGATCCAACCGATCGCGTCGGCGTTCGCCGTCAACCGGAAAACCGACCGCGAACTGCTTCCCGAGTTGCCACGGATGCTCGACCGGATCGATGCCTGGATCGCCGACGGGGTCCTCGGCCAGCAACAGCTGAACGCCGCCGATTTCATGATCGCACCCAGCCTCGCCCTGATCCTCTACCGACCCGACGTGCTGCCCCTGCTCGAAGGCAGGTCATCGCTCGCGCTCGTCGACCGGCTGCTACCCGACCCAGACTCGGCGACCCTCAGGCCCCGAGCCGTCCTCCGCGCCGCTTAAGGACCGTTGTGTCTCCCGCGAACGTCGGACGGGCGAAGGGGGTGCGAACGGCGCGGCGGGTGTCCGTGCCGACGGGCGTCGCAGCGTTGGAGCTGTTGGACAGGGTCGATTACGCGGACACGTTCGAGGTCCAAGCACCCGAGGACACCCGCTCACCCAGTCAATGGACACGCTTCCTGCTCGACACCGCCCCGCCGGCGTTGCTCACCTTCGCGCGAACGGTGCAGCAACTGCTCGGGTTCCACCTCAGCAAAGTCGATAGCGAGCACCCGCTGGGATGGACGATCCTTCACGACGACCAGCGGGTCTTCGTTCTTGCCGCAGAGGGTCCCGCCGGATCCGCGAGGCTCGTTGGATCGACACCCGACGGCAGGCTACGCGTGACCACCATGCTCCGCCTCGACAGCGGCCGATCGCGTGCGGCGTGGCCCATGATCGCGCCGATCCATCGCGCGGTAGTT
>DATHND010000145.1:0-4223 GCA_035486335.1 Solirubrobacteraceae bacterium | reverse complement strand
CATGGACTTCTACAACATGCTCGAGCGCGAGCGGCTGGAGTCGAAGAAGATCTCGAAGACGAACGCGGTCACGTCGATGCTCGACTACGACCTCGGCCCCGGAAACGTGCACGTCGGCCCGTCCGACTACGTGCCCTGGCTGACCGACCGCAAGTGGGCGTACATCCGGATGGAGGGCTCGGCGTTCGGTGACGTCCCGCTCAACGTCGAGCTCAAGCTCGAGGTCTGGGACTCGCCGAACTCGGCCGGCATCGTGATCGACGCGGTGCGTTGCTGCAAGCTGGCGCTCAACCACGGCGTCGGCGGCCAGCTCGACGGGCCGTCGTCGTACCTGATGAAGTCGCCGCACAACCAGCGCCCGGACGACCAGGCGCGAGCGGACACGGAGAAGTTCATCGCGAAGTACGCAGGCCGCCCGGGAGCGCCCGGAAAGCGCCCGGCGCGGAGCGCCGCGAAAGCGCCGGCGCGCGCGAAGGCGATCGCGAAAGCGCGCGCAACCGCGAGCAGGTAGCCGTCGGGTACCGACGGGGATGATCGGGTAGTCGATGGCCGAACGGTTCTCGATCGCGCACGTCAGCCCATACCCATGGGAGGTGCAAGAGAACGAGGTCAACGCGCACATCGCGCGCGTCAGCGCGGAGCTGTCGCGTCGCGGTCACCGCGTGCTCGTGCTCGCGCCGTCGCACTCGCAGGAACGCGTGCGCGACTCGCGGCGCGAGCTGCGCTCGGCGCGCGGACGCGGTCAAGCGCTGCTGGAGGGGACTGACGCCGGCGCGCCGCGCGTCGTCGCGGTCGGCGAGGTCCTCGACGTCGCCGCATCCGCGCGTCGTCGCGGGCCGGCGCTGTCGATCGACGTCGCACGGACGATCGAGGAACTGCTCGGCGCCGTCGAGCTCGACTTCGTCCACGTGCACGAGCCGTTCGCGCCGAGCACGTCGAGCGCGGCGCTGCGCCACTCGCGCGCGCTGAACGTCGGCTCGTTCCACTCCTCCAGCGAGCGGCTGCTCTCGACGCTCGTCGCGCGGCGCTTCGTCGAGAGCTTCTTCGGGCGCCTCGACGCGCGCACTGCGAGCACGGCGGAGACCGCCGCGCTGATGGCGCGCCACTTCGCCGGCGAGTACGAGCTGGTCGGCGATACCCCGTTCGGGGCAGATGGCGGCGACGGCGCGGTCGAGCGCTTCGAGGAGATCTACGCGACGCTCGCCGCGCGGCGCCACCCGCGCGAGGGCGACGCGGAGCTCGGACGGCGGCTGGCTCAGCGTCCGCTGATCGACGTCGACTTGCACATGCACACCGACCACTCGCACGACTGCGCGACGCCGGTCGAGGTGCTGCTGGCGACGGCTCGCGCGCAGGGGCTCGGCGCGATCGCGGTGACCGACCACAACGAGATTTCGGGAGCGCTGGAGGCGCGCGCGCAGGCCGAGGCGGCCGGCGTCAAGGTGATCGTCGGCGAGGAGGTCAAGACGGCGGACCAAGGCGAGGTGATCGGGCTGTTCATCGAGCGGAAGATCCCGCGCGGGCTGACGCTTGAGCAGACGGTCGCCGAGATCAAGCGCCAGGGCGGCGTCGTGTACGTGCCGCATCCGTTCGACCGGATGCACTCGGTGCCGGACTACGAGAACCTGCTGAAGATCCTCGATGACGTCGACGCGATCGAGGTGTTCAACCCGCGCGTGGCGATCCCGTCATTCAACGACGAGGCGGTGCGCTTCGCGGCGAAGTACCGGATCCCGTCGGGCGCCGGCTCGGACTCGCACGTCGCGCAGGGGCTCGGCTCGGCGCGAATCAGGATGCGCGAGTTCGACGGGCCGGAGGAGTTCGTGCAGTCGCTGCGCGACGGCGAGATCGTGACCGGACGCTCGTCGCTGCTGTATGTGCAGGCGCTGAAGTTCCTGCAGACGCGCGCGACGCCGCCGGCGGCGCAGCGGGCGAGCCGCGCGCGCCGCGTCAAGCGCGTGCGGCGCTCGGCGGGAGGACGCGGGCGAGGCTAGCGAGCGGGGTCGGCGGCGTGAGCACGGGACAGCCGAGACGCGAACGCACGCAAGGACCGGTGCACGGTCAAGGACAACCTCCGGCGTCGTCAAATCCCTCGGGGTCGATGCCCGTGACCGACGACGAGATTCGCGAGAAGTACCTCGAGCGCGCGATCCGTGAGCTGAACACGCTCACGCGCGAGCTGCAGTCGTGCCCGCACTGCCCGCGCGGCAACCTGATGCCGGTGCTCGGCTCGGGCCATCCGCAAGCGGACATCATGCTGCTCAAGTACGCGGCGCTGCCGTCGGAGATCGAGGAGGGCGTCGCCTTCTACGGCCGCGCCGGCGGCGCGCTGATGAAGTCGCTCAAGCGCCTGCAGATCGACCCGCTCGCGGTGTACGGGACGTTGTGCGTGAAGTGCCCGCTGAGCGACTCCTCGCTGGCCGACCCGGAGTGCATCGCGCGCGTCGTCGGCGAGCTGGCGATCGTCCAGCCGAAGATCGTCGTCGTGATGGGAGTCGACGCGCTGGCGGCGCTCAACGAGTTGGAGATCCCGCTCGCGCATCAGATCGCGCCCCGGCTCGGCGAGATCCAGCAGCTGACGCCGACGATCGACGCGCTGTACGTGCCGAACATCGACGACTCGCTCGACGAGCAGGACTCCAAGCGCGCCTTCTGGGAGGCGTTCCGCGCGCTCGGCGAGTGGTACGACGCGCTGCCGCCGTACTGAGCGACGGCCGCCGCAGGCTCAGACGGTCAACACGACCTTGCCGAGCTTGCCGCCGGCGGCAAAGCGCTCGTAGGCCGCGGCGGCGTCGGCGAGCGGAAACGTCTCGGCGATCGGCACGCGCAGCGCGCCGGAGTCGAACAGCGGCAGCACCTCGTGTTCGAGCGACCGCGCGACGAGCGCTTTCTGCTCGGGCGGGCGCGCGCGCAGCGTCGAGCCGTGGATCCGCGCGCGCTTGCCCATCAGCGCGAGCAGGTTGACCTCGCTCGTGACGCCGGCGCCCACGCCGATCACGGCAACGCGCCCGCCGGTCGCGAGCGCGTCGAGGTTCTCGGGCATGTTCGGCGCGCCGACGAGCTCGAGGATCACGTCGAACGGACCATGCTCGGCGAAGCCCTCGCACGCGATCGCGTCGGCGCCGAGCGCGGCGACCTGATCGCGCAGCTGCTCGTTGCGCACGGTCGCCGTCACGCGCGCGCCGGCGGCGCGCGCGAGCTGGATCGCGGCGGTGCCGACGCCGCCGGCGCCGCCGTGCACGAGCAGGCGCTCGCCGCTGCGCAGTTCGCCCTGCGTGAAGATCGCGTCGTGCGCCGTCGCGAAGACCTCCGGAAGACCGCCGGCGGCGACCCAGTCGAGCGAGTCGGGCACGGGCATCAGCTCGCGCTCGCGCACGACGCACAGCTCGGCTTGCGCGCCGCCGCCGACGATCGCCATCACACGCGCGCCGGGCTCGAAGCGTCCGGCGGCGCCGGAGCCGAGCGCGGCGACCTCGCCGGCGAGCTCCATCCCGGGGATGTCTTGCGGCGAGTCGGGCGGCGCCGGGTAGAGCCCGCGCCGCTGCATCATGTCGGCGCCGTTCAGCCCGGCGGCGTGCACGCGCACGAGCACCTCGCCCTTGTCGGGCTCGGGATCGGGATGCTGCTCGATCACGATCTCCTGCTCGCGGATGGTCGCGGCGCGCATCCGCGCGAAGCCTACCCCTCGCGATGGCAGACGGCCCGACGCATGAGAGGACGGCTGACGACCCGCTCTACCGTCGGACCTTGAACAGTGAGGAAACCGGATCGGCCGCGGACACTCAAGCGACCGGTATCCTCGCCAGCTCTTCGAACGAATCAGCAGACGGAGACCGATGCGGGCCGAGCTCGTAGTCAAGTACAAGCATGGCGATGTCGTGGAGGCGCTGCGCAGACGATACGGGCCTCACAATCCACATGCCCTGCGGGCCAGCGAGCTTTGGGCGGAGGCGCACAAGAGCGCCGAAACGAGCATTTCGTATGCCGCCAGCACAGCAAAAGGTCTGATCGTCATGGCTCGAAGCACCGACCGTGCGGGCGAGATCTACGTTGAGTCCTCCACCGGGCGCCTGCGCGGGTGCAGCGAACAGGTCTGGGAGGCGATCCGTGAGGAGGGCAAGCGACTCGAGCCACAGCCGATGAAGCCGAGGCTCCATTCACTCGAGCTGGTCGATCTGCCGGGTGATGTCGTGGCTACGGCCAGTGTCGGCATCGAGAGGATC
>DATHND010000144.1:0-8620 GCA_035486335.1 Solirubrobacteraceae bacterium | reverse complement strand
GTGGCCATCTTCGACTCCGACCCCGCCAAGGTCGGCGGCCACATCGGCCAGCATGTGATCCGCCACAACGACGAGCTGCGCGCCGTCGTCGAGGAGCAGGACATCGTCGTCGGCGTCCTCGCCGTGCCGACGAACGCCGCGCAGGGGCTCGCCGACGAGCTCGTCGACGCCGGCGTGAAGATCATCTTCAACTACTCGGAGTCGCTGTTGATGGTGCCGCCGGAGGTCACGGTTCACACCTCGAGCCCGGCGGTCGATCTGCTGTACGCGCTGTACTTCTACCTGACCTGATAGCGCTCGCCGCGGGCCAGCGCTATCACTGTGAGGAGAGGCGCCGATCTGAGGGGCGCGGATCTCAATCGCACGAGCCGAAGCGGAACGCCCAACGCAATGACCCTGGACCTTGACCGAGCGGCCGAGACGTTCTCGCAAGCCGCCGACAACACGGTCGGCATCGAGGAGGAGTTCTCGATCCTCGACCCACGCACGCTCGACCTGGCGCCGCGCTTCGAGCAGCTGCGCGACGTTGCGGCGGCGCGCGATCCGCTGCTGCACGAGCACATCACCGGCGAGCTGATCTCCTCGGAGATCGAGATCATCTCAGGCGTCGGCGGCGATCTGCAGCACGCGCTCGCGCGTCAGCGCGAGCATCGGCGGCGACTGTTCGCGCTCGCCGGCGCCGAGGGCGTCGCGCTCGGGGCGACCGGGACGCACCCGTGGGCCGACTACCGCGAGCAGCCGATCATCGACACCGAGCACTATCGCCGCGTCGAGCAGGGTCTGAAGTACGTCGCGTGGCGCAACAACACGTTCAGCCTGCACGTGCACGTCGGCGTGCGCGACCTCGACCGCGCCGTGCTCGTCTGCGATCGGCTGCGTCCGCTGTTGCCGCTGCTGCTGGCGATCTCGACGAACTCGCCGTACCTCGACGGACGCGACAGCGGCCTGTACTCGGCGCGCACGCAGAGCTTCACGAAGAGCTTCCCGCGCTGTGGCGTGCCCGACGCCTTCGGAGGCTGGCGGGCGTATCGCGAGTACATCGAGTTCCTCCGCCACACGAGCTCGATCGTCGAGTTCACGCAGGTCTGGTGGTCGGTCAGGCCGCACTTCAGCTTTGGCACGGTCGAGGTCCGAATCTGCGACGCGCAGGCGACCGCACGGGAGTCGGACGCGCTCGCGTCGCTGATCGTCGCGTGCATCGCGCAGGCGATGCGTGACGTCGACGAGGGTGTCCCGTTCGAGGATCCCGCGCAGCGGCTGATCGAGGAGAACATGTGGCGCGCGATCCGCTTCGGGCTCGACGGACGGCTGATCGACCTGCGCAGCGCCGAGGAGTACGCGGCACGCGAGGCGATCGACCGCCTCGCCGCGTGGACGGCGCCGGTGCGCGCCGAGCTCGGCATCGAGATGACGTTTCCCGAGCGCAACGGCGCGCAGCGCCAGCGCCGGATGATCGAATCGGGCGCCACGCGCGAGGAGGTCTTCGCGGCGTCGGTCGCCGAGACGCTTCAGACATACTCCCAGGAGGTGACCGTATGAGCACAGATCCAACCGCGGGAGGGCCGGCAGCGGCGCCGGGCGGCGTCGCCGGCGCGCAGGGCGAGCCGAACGAAGCCGACCGATCGGAGATCGACCAGCGCGCGGCCTACGAAGCCGAATTGAGCCGGATCACGAGCGCCGACTTGATGTTGCAGGCGGCCGTCTCGCTGCTGAACGTCGGCAGCTACCGGCTCGCGCCGCGCGCCGCGAGCGCGCCGGGCGGCGTCGAGGCGCCCGCGGCCGCAGGCGCGCCGGGCGCCGGTCGGGCGGAGCCGCCGAGCACGGGCGACCTCGAGCAGGCGCGCGACGCGATCGACGGCGCGCGGGCGCTGCTCGAGATTCTCGAGCGCAGCGTGCCGAGCGAGATCGCGCCGCTGCGCAACGCGCTGTCGCAGCTGCAGATCGCCTACGCGCGCGCGGTTCAGGCGGTGGGCGGCGCGCCGGGCTCGTCGGGAGCGCCGCCGGGCGGCGCGCCGCCGGGTGACGGCTCGACGCCGCCGTCGGGCGGCACCGGCGGCTCAGGGGGCGCCGGCGGAGCGCCTGGAGCGGGCGAGGCGCCGGGCGAGCAGCGCCCGCCTGGTCCTGGGCCGGCGGAGTCGAGCGGGAGGCTGTGGGTGCCCGGCCGCTGACCGCGCCTGGCAGCCGAGCGGGACGCAACGAGGCGCGAGCGGCTTCACACGAGCCGGCTTTTCGCGTGCGAGCACGATAGACTGCCCGCGCGTTTGCACCGGGACGCCGCTCGTACCGAGCGACCCGGTCGACAAATGTGCGCGCGACGATCCTCGCGCGGCACGCCAATCAGACCGCGGAGGATTTCCCTTGAGCAGCTTTCTGACGAACCATGGGGTCGTCGTCGCCCTCGTTTGCGCCGCATGCGCCGTCGCGTATGGCTTGCTGACCACGCGCGCCCTGCTGTCGCTGTCGCCTGGCAACGAGAAGATGCAGAGCATCTCGCTGGCGGTCCAGCAAGGCGCGCGCGCGTACCTGAATCGTCAGTACACGACGATCGCCGGCGTCGGCGTCGTGCTGTTCGTCGCGCTGATCTTCATCCAGAACATCGCCGTCGCCGGCGGCTTTGCGATCGGCGGAATCCTGTCGGGCGCGACGGGCTACATCGGCATGAACGTGTCGGTGCGCTCGAACGCGCGCGTCGCCGAGGCGGCGCGCTCGGGCGTGACGCCGGCGCTGCGCGTCGCGTTCCGCGGCGGCGCGATCACCGGGATGCTCGTCGTCGGCCTCGCGCTGCTCGGCGTCGCCGGCTACTACGGCGCGCTGACGGCGATCTTCAACGACAGCCCGAAGACGGCGGTCGACGCGCTCATCGGACTCGGCTTCGGCGGCTCGCTGATCTCGGTCTTCGCGCGGCTCGGCGGCGGGATCTTCACGAAGGCGGCCGACGTCGGCGCCGACCTCGTCGGCAAGGTCGAGGCGGGGATCCCCGAGGACGACCCGCGCAACCCGGCGACGATCGCCGACAACGTCGGCGACAACGTCGGCGACTGCGCGGGGATGGCGGCCGACCTGTTCGAGACGTACGCGGTGACCGCGATCGCCGTGATCCTGCTCGGCGTGCTGACGTTCAACGAGGCGACGCGCGTCGCGCTCTACCCGCTCGTGCTCGGCGGCGTCGCGATCATCGCGTCGATCGTCGGCACGTATGCCGTGCGCTCGAAATCGGGCAACGTCGAGCGCGCGCTGCTGCAAGGCCTCGTCGTCTCGGGAGTCATCGCCGCCGGCGCGTTCGCGCCGATCACGTACTGGCTGATGCGCAACCTGACGTTCAAGTCGGCCACGGGCAGCCCGCCGAGCTGGTCGCACCTGTACCTGTGCTCGCTGATCGGCATCGCCGTGACGGCGCTGCTGTTCGGACTGACGGAATACTACACGTCGACCCGCTTCTCACCGGTGAAGAAGACGGCGAAAGCGTCGGTCACGGGCCACGCGACGAACATCATTCAGGGCTTCTCTTCCGGCCTGCAGGCGACGGCGCTGCCCGCGCTCGTAATCGTGCTCGGGATCCTCGGCGCGTGGAAGCTCGCCGGCGGCGGCGTGACGGGCATCTACGGGATCCTTGTCGCAGCGATGGGCCTGCTGTCGCTTACGGGACTGATCGTCGCGCTCGACGCGTTCGGTCCGATCACGGACAACGCCGGCGGCATCGCCGAGATGGCCGACCTGCCCGAGGAGGTCCGCCAGGTCACCGATCGTCTCGACGCCGTCGGCAACACGACCAAGGCCGTCACGAAGGGATACGCGATCGGCTCGGCCGTGCTCGCGGCCGTCGGGTTGTTCGCCGGGTTCCAGAAAGAACTCGAGGCGAGCGTCGGCCACGCGCTCTCGTTCGGCATCAACGAACCTCCGGTGCTGATCGGCCTGCTCGTCGGCGGCATGATGGTTTGCCTGTTCGCGTCGCTGTCGATCGAGGCGGTCGGGCGCGCCGGCGGCGCGGTCGTCGAGGAGGTGCGCCGCCAGTTCCGCGAGCACCCCGGGATCATGGACTACACCGAAGAGCCCGACTACGCGGCGTGCGTCGACATCGTCACGAAGACGGCGCAGCGCGAGATGATCCTGCCGTCGCTGCTGCCGATCCTGCTGACGCTGATCGTCGGGCTGATCGACCAGCAGGCGCTCGGCGGCCTCTTGATCGGCGTGATCGTCGTCGGCTTCTTCTTCGCCGTGCTGATGACGGCCGGCGGCGGCGCGTGGGACAACGCGAAGAAGCTGATCGAGGACGGCGCGTTCGGCGGCAAGGGCTCGGAAGCGCACGCGGCGTCGGTCACCGGCGACACGGTCGGCGACCCGTTCAAGGATACGGCCGGGCCGGCGATCAACCCGATGATCAAGGTCGCGAACATCGTCGCGATCCTGATCATTCCGCTCATAACTTGAGCGAGGGCCGGTCCAATGGCCGGCCAGGCCGCAGGCCCCTAAGCTCATCGTGAGATGAGAGGCCGCACGGTTCATCGCTCGGGCACGGTCGTCTTCTCGGTGCTGATGGTCGCGATCGGCGTGGCGCTGATCGGGCAGGTGATCGGCGGGACCGGGAGCGTCGTGTCGGCGCGCCTGTTGCTCGGCGTGCTGTTCCTCGCCGGCGGGCTCGCGCGTTTGTACCTCGAGCACAAGCGGGGCCGGCGGACGTGAGCGACGCAGACGGAGCTGACGGAGCCGCGCCGGGCGCTCGCGGCGAGGAGGTGAGGTCCGGCGCAGGCGTCGGTGCGGGGGCCGGCGGCGCGAAAGTCCAGGCCGAGCTCGGGCGCGGCGAGGCGGAGCGGATCGCGCTGCTGATCTCGGCGCGCTCGCTGTCAACCGCGCGACGCAGCGTCGGCTCGCCGTTGCTGTTCGCGGTGCTGTACACGCCGATCGCCAGCGCGCTGTACTTCGCGCTCGGGGTCATCTCGGGTCATGCGCTCGGGCTGACGCCGCTGGTCTTCCTGATCGCGGCGTCGCTGTTCGCGTTGACGGCGATGACGTACGCCGAGGGCGCGTCGCTGCACCAGGAGCGCAGCGGCTCGACCGTGTTCGCGCGCTACGCGTTCAACGAGCTCGTCAGCTTCGGCGCCGGCTGGGCGATCCTGCTCGACTACACGATCCTGATCGCCGTCACGTGCTACTCGGCGACGCACTACCTGCGCGTCTTCTGGCGCCCGCTCGGCGACCGCGACGAGTCGCTCGGCCTCGCGCTCGTGTTCATCGCGATCGTCGTGCTGATGAACATCCGCGGGGTCGGCTGGCGGCGTGCGCGGCGGATCACGGCGATCGTCGCGGCGGATCTTGCGCTGCAGGCGCTGATCGTCGTGCTCGGGCTCGTGTTGTTCTTCAACCCGCACACGCTGCTGCACCCGATCCATCTCGGCAGCGCGCCGAAGTGGTCGGATCTCGTGTTCGCGCTGACCGTCGCGGCGATCTCGTTCACGAGCCTGGAGTCCGCGGCGGGGCTCGCGGGCGAGGTCAAAATCGGCCCAGGCGCGCTGAAGCGGCTCGTCGGCAGCGCGACGGTGACCGTCGTCGTCGTCTACGTCGGCATCGCGCTCGTCGCGCTGACGGCGCTGCCGGTGCACGACGGGCACACCGAACTCGGCACGCGCTACGTCAACGACCCGATGGTCGGCCTGGTGACGCACATGCGCCCGCACTGGCTGGCCACGACGCTGCGCTACGTCGTCGCCGGCCTCGCGACGGTCACGCTCGTCGCGGCGGCCAACTCGGCGATGCTCGGGCTCTCGCGGCTGGCGTACTCGCTCTCGACGAACCGCCAGATCCCGAGCGGGCTCGGGCGGTTGCACCCGCAGCGCTCGACGCCGTACGTGTTGATCATCCTCGCCGGGGTGATCGCGGCGGGGCTCGTGGCGCCGGAGAGCCTCGACTTCCTCGTCGGGATCTACGCGTTCGGCGCGCTGCTCGCGTTCACGATCGCGCACGTGTCGGTCTGCCGGCTGCGCTACAGGGAGCCCGACGCGCCGCGCCCGTACAGGGTCCCGCTGTCGATCTCCTTCCGCGGCGGCAGCCTGCCGCTGCCGGCGGTGTTCGGCGCGGTCGTCTCGGCCGCGGGATGGGTCGCGGTGATGGTCGTGCACCAGCCGGCGCGCTACGTCGGGCTCGGCTGGATGGCCGTCGGCACGGTGATGTACGTGATCTACCGAAAAGCCGATGAGACGTCGCTGCTGCGGCGGATCACGGTCGCGCCGGAGGTCCTGCGCGCGGAGCCGCCGCGCGAGCGCGACTACGGCTCGATCCTCGTGCCGCTGTTCGGCTCGCGCCTGGACGAGGACATCGTGCAGACGGCGGCGCTGCTCGTCTCGGGCGAGCAGACCGACGATGCGGCGATCGACGCGGCGACGATCGAGGCCGTGTGGATCTTCGTGATCCCGATGTCGCTGCCGCTTGACGCGCGGCTGCCGGAGGCGCAGATCAAGGAAGCGCGCCAGGCGCTCGCGCGCGCGAAGGCCGTCGGCGAGGAGTACGCCGGCGTGCAGGTCGCGACGGCGACCGTGCGCACGCGCCGCGCCGGCTACGCGATCGTCGACGAGGCGAAACGACGCGGCGTCGAGGCGATCGTGCTCGGCGCCGAGGAGCCGTCGCGGATTCGCGGCGGCGCGCGTCTCGGCGGCCGGGGAGGGCCGCTCGAGAACTTCGTCGGAGACGTCAGCAAGTACGTGATCGGCAAGGCGCACTGCCGCGTGATCGTGACGGCGCCGACGGAGGGCGATCTGGCCGCCGAGCGCCGTGCGCGCGTGGCGCAGACGAGCTCTTGACGCCGGCGCCCGAGCCGCGCGAGGTGGTGCATCGTCTAATCTCCGCCGCATGTTCGTGATGATCGTCGGTGCCGGCCGCGTCGGCTCTGCCGTGGCCAAGTCGGCGCTCGCCGCCGGTCACGAAGTGTCGGTGCTCGACGAGGACCCGCTTTCGCACGAGCGCCTCGACGCGGGGCAGACCGAGAGCTGGGAGGACTCCGGCGGCCAGTTCACGGTTGGCACGGCGCTCGAGATCGATGCCCTGATCGGGGCCGGCATCGAGCGCGCAGAGGTGTTCATCGCGTCGACCGACGGCGACAACACGAACCTGATCATCGCCCAGATCGCCCAGCGCCGGTTCGGCGTCGAGCGGGTGATCGTGCGCGTGATGGACCCCGCGCGCGCCAGCTGGTACGGCGAACAGGGACTGCACACGATCTCCCCGACGAAGCACGCGATCGAGATGTTCGAGCGTGCGCTCGCGACCGAGCCCGTCTGAGCGATGTACGCGATCATCGTCGGCGCCGGCAAGGTCGGGCGCAACCTCGCGCGAGAGCTGATCGACAAGGATCACGAGGTCACGTTGATCGAGTCCTCGCGACCGCGCTATCTGACGATCGAGGAGGAGTTCGAGCACTCCGCGCAGTACGGCGACGCGACCGAGCTGTGGGTGCTCGAGCGGGCGGGCATCCAGCGCGCCGATCTCGTGATCGCGGTGACCGGCGACGACGAGGACAACATGCTCGTCTGCCAGGTCGCGAAGGAGAAGTACCTCTGCGATCGGATCATCGCGCGCGTCAACAACCCGCGCAACCACGATCACTTCCGCCTGCTCGGGATCCAGCCCGCCGTCTCGGCGACCGACCTTATCCTGCGTCTGATCGAGCACGAGGTCCCGCGATACGGCCTCGTGCACCTGCTCGCGCTCGAAGAGGAGCGCCTGGAGATCATCGAGCTCGAGGTCTCCGACGATGCGCCGACGGTCGGCAAGACGGTGTCCGAGATCGCGCTTCCGGAGGGCAGCCTGATCATCTCGGTGCTGCGCGAAGGCGCCGGTTTCGTGCCGAAGCCCGACACCCTGATCGAAGCCGGCGACGAAGTGCTGCTCGTGCTCGACCCGGGGCTCGAGGAGGCGATCACCGCCTACTTCGCGCCGAACGGGTACGAGGGCGAACATTAGTCCTCGTTGTTCCGTCCATGATCGCCGCAGTTCGTTTGGCTATCCTTTGGCTGGGTCGCGGTCCGGGATAGTCCAATTGGCAGTGACGCCCGGTTCTGGTCCGGGAGATTGGGGTTCGAGTCCCTGTCCCGGAGTACGCTTGCGCTCCGTGTTTACGGGGCGTTTTGCGTTTCAAGGGGCCGCTCGTGCCAGTCGTGCGATCGTAGCCTGGGCGGGTGCCCGGAGCAGGTGTCGTGAGCGCGTGTTTGACGACGCGGTGATAGTGGAGGCTGGCCGTCGGTTGTCAGAGGCGGCGCCGCCGAGTTCGCGGCCGGGGCCGGGCCATGCTGCTGATCGACGAAGTAGCGGACGTGCTTGTCTGCTTTCACGCCCAGCAGGCCGTCGAGAAGGCGCTCAAGGCTGTGTTGGCCGCGCATCGGGTGGAGTTTGCCCTAACCAAGCGGTTTTGACGGCGTGCCGATTGACTCGCGCACCGTCATCAGCCGTTGTATCAACCGCGCGCTAGGTCGGTTCAGTCCGATCGAGCTGGGGAGGCTGTCCGGGTTTCTGTGTGTGAGGCCGAGGATGGTTAGTTGGGGAGTCGGTCTCCGAAGTGGATCTTGAGTCCTCGTAGTGCTGCTGTCCAGTTGAACGCTTTTTGCCACTTGCCCTCGGCTCGCTGGATCGCGAG
>DATHND010000143.1:0-36771 GCA_035486335.1 Solirubrobacteraceae bacterium | reverse complement strand
CGCGCGCGCCACGCCGTGCTCGATTCCTACCGGCCGGAGTTCCGCTACATGACGATCTCCACGTGGAACCGCGAGCGCCTGCGCGAGCTCGACCTCGACGCCGAGCTGATCCCGCCCGGGATCGACCTCGAGAACTTCCGCCCGCGCCCGGAGATCGAGCGCCGCGAGGACATGGTGCTCGCGCTCGGCCGCAGCAACCCGCTGAAGAACCTGCCGCTGACGCTCGCCGGCTGGCGCGCGCTGAAGCCGCCGCGCCCGGAGCTGTGCCTGTTCGGGATCGAGCCCGAGCTCGCGCGGGCGGGCGTGCGCTACGTCGACTCGCCGAGCGACGAGCAGGTCGGCGAGCTGCTCTGCCAGGCGACGGTCTTCATCCAGACCTCGCTGCACGAGGGCTTCGCGCTGCCGCCGCTGGAGGCGATGGCGAGCGGCGCGGCCGTCGTCTGCACCGACGCGCACGGCAACCGCGACTTCTGCGTCGACGGCGTCAACTGCCTGATGCCAGAGCCGACGCCGGCCGCCGTGCGCGCGGCGCTCGAACGCCTGCTCGGCGATCGCGAGCTGCGCGCCGAGCTTAGCCGCGCCGGGGTCGAGACCGCGCGGGAGTACGCGTGGGAGCGTCGGATCGACGCGCTCGAGGCGTTCTTCCAGCGCGTCGCCTCCTCGCGGACGATGGCGCTCGGCGGTGAGCGCGCCGCGGCGTCCGGCGAACGCCGGACCTAGAGATCCTCGGCGATGTGCGACGCCGCCCGGTTGAAGACCCAGAAGCCGACGACGACGATCACGGCGACGAGCGCCATCGGCTCGAGCAGGTACAGCCAACCGCCCATCACCTGGCCAGCGCTCAGCGTGGCGTGATTGATCATCGCGTGTCGGAACTGCTGGAAGATCGCCACGAGCGGGTTCAGCGTGTAGATGTGGTACAGCAGGCTGCCTTGCCCGAGTTCCGTGCGAACCGTTTCGGCCGGCAGGATCACGGGCGCCGAGTAGAACAGGATCTGGCTGAGCACTTCCCAGATCGGCGAGATGTCGCGGAACCGCACGAACAGCGCCGACAAGAGCATTGCGACACCCGTCGTCAGGACGGTCAGCATCAGGATGATCAGCGGCAGCTCCAGCCAGCTGAGCATCGGCCGCACGCCTTCGATCACGGCGAAGACCATCACGACCACAAGGTTCAGACCGAGGTTGAACAACGCGAGCAGCACGACCGAGATCGGGATCGCCAGGCGCGGGAACTGGATCTTGCGAACGAGGTTCTCGCGGTCGACGACGCTGCGGACCGCTCCCGACGTCGCTTCGCCGAAGCACGTGAACAACACGATCGATCCAAGCAGCTGCGCGCCGTAGTGGTGTGCGGCGGCGCCCTTCGCCTTGTCGACGTGAAACACGAGCACGAAGAACACGTAGAGGACGCCGAACAGCATCAGCGGGCGGACGACCTGCCACAGATAGCCGAGCGCCGACCCGAAGAACTTCAATTTGAATTCGCTGCGCGCGATGTTGTAGGCCAGATGCCAGAAGCGCGACCAGCTGTCGCCGAGGGCGCGCGGACCGAGGATCGGCCGTCCCAGCGGCTCGTCGGCGCCGGCCGGCGGGTATGGCGCCGGCTCGAGCAGCTCGTGCGCGCTCACAGCCGGCCGCCGGCGGGCTCGACCTGAGGAGCGCGCCCGAGTCGACTGACCTCGGTCTCGACCGGAATCTCGACCATGCCGCCGCTGGCGGCCAATCCGGAGACGACGAACGAGAGGCCGCCGGTGTATCGGTCGATCACGTCGATGCCCTCGCCCCGCCGCGTGATCGTGAGGATCGTGTAATAGCGGCCGGGTGCGAGCATGTTGTGCAGCGAGAACGCGAAGACGGCGCGTTCGCCGGCCTTGAAGCCGCCGGTCTCTTCGAGGTCCTCGGTCGTCGTCGCCACGACGACCGGCTGGCGATGCTCGTTCAGCAGCGTGATGCTCACGGCCGGGTCGAGCACGTCCTCGTGGAACTCGACCATCGCCTTCACCGTCAGCGCCTCCGATTGGGGCGCGACGCCGCGATTTTCGGAGGGGTCCTCGCCGAGCCACAGATCGATCACGCGAGCCTCGCCGCTGCCCATCCGCGCACTGCCGATCGTCGGCTCCTGATGGCCCACTTTGCGGCCGAACGCGAACTCCAGGTAGCGGTCGGCGACGTCGCGCGGATCTCCGATGCTCACGATCTCACCACGCTCGAGCAGCATCGCGCGGTGGCAGAAGCGCGTGACGGCGCCCATGTCATGGGTGACGAAGACGATCGTGCGTCCTTCCTCGCGCATCCGGTTGAAGACGTCGAAGCACTTCTGCTGGAATGCCGCGTCGCCGACGGCGAGGACCTCGTCGATCAGGAGGATGTCGGCGTCGACCTGGATCGCGACGGAGAAGGCCAGCCGCACGTGCATCCCGGATGAGTAGTTCTTCAGCTTCAGGTCCTGGAACTCCTCGAGCTCCGCAAACTCGATCACGCGCTCGTAGCGTGCCCGCGCCTCGCGCGGAGAGAGGCCGAGCATGATCCCGTTGAGCGCCACGTTCTCGTACGCGGCGAGGTCGGGGTTGAAGCCGACGCCGAGCTCGATGAACGTCGACATTCGCCCGTTGCACCAGATCTTTCCCTGATCGATCCCGTAGATTCCGGCGAGGCACTTCAGCAGCGTGCTCTTGCCGCTTCCGTTGCGCCCGACGATCCCGAAGAACTCGCCCGGCGCGACGGAGAAGGAGATGTCCTTCAGCACGTGCAGCTCTTCGTGACGAGTCCGGCGCAGCGGATGCAGCGCGCGCTCCTTCAGCGTGTGGCTTCGCTCCTCGGGGATCCTGAAGCGCTTGTCGACTCTCTGGGCGGCCAGCGCGGGGAGCGCCGGCAGGGCTGTTTGGTCGCGAGGCACTGTCAAGCAGGGTATAGCCAGCGGGCGATCGTTTGGACGCGCCGTCGCTCAGCGCGAGCGGCGCAGCAGGGCCGCGATCGGACGCGCGAGAGCCCGCATGACGACGAAAACACCGGACGCGGCCGCGAAGAGCGGACGACTCAACGCCGGACGCGCAGTCAGTGCCAGCAGCGCCCGCTGCAGCGTCTCCGGAAGCGCGCCGCGAGGGCCGATCAGGCTCAGCCCGAAGCCGACCTCGGCGTTGAGCGCGTCGTACATCGCTTTTGCGTGTTCGCGCTCGCCGAGCAGGCGCGCGACCTCCTCCTCGTGCTGGACGCTCAGCCGCGCTTCGCGCTTGACGAGATCGCGGCTGAGCGTGGCCGAGTCGCGGATCGGCGCCGCCGCGGCCTGTCTGTAGACATCGATCATCGCGGCGGCGGTCGCCTTCCAGGTGAAGCTCCGCGCGCGCGTGGCCAGCGCATCGACGTGGCGCTCGCGCGCGCCGACGTCGCTCAGCAGCGCGTGTGCCGCCGCGGCGCTTGCCGCGGGATCCCACGGGACGATCGTCGCCGTTCCGTCCGGCGCGGCCTCGGCGAGCGAGGCTTGCGGCGCGAACACGCACGGAACGCCGATCAGCGCCGACTCGAACGGGACGAGGCCGAAGCCCTCGTAGACCGACGGGTAGACGATCGCGCTCGCGCGGCGCATCAGCCACGCCTTCTCGCGCTCGCTGACGGGGCCGAGCGAGGCGACGGCGTCGGACAGCTCGGGATGCTCGTGCAGGAACGCGCGCTCGAGCTCGTCGGAGGAGCCCGGCGAGATGTGCGTGCCCGCGAGCACGAGCGCTCCGCGCCAGCCGTGCCGCTCGCGAAGCGCGGACAGCAGGCGCAGCGCGAAGACCCGGTTCTTGTGGCGAAAGTCGGTGCCGAGGCAGAGCAAAAACCCCTGTGCCGTCGTCCGCTCGGCGAGCGCCTGCGGTCTCGCCGGCTCGCCGGCCGCGCGGTGATCCAAGCCGGGCGGCACGACGGCCACGCGCACGCCCTCGACGAGCGCGTCGGCGAGCAGCTCGTCGCGAGTGTGCTCGGAGAAGACGACGACGCGCTCGGCGGCGGACAGGCCGTGACGACTGGCCGCGCGAAAGTCCTCCCATCTCGTCGCGTCCCGGAAGTAGCCCGGGTTGCGGTAGGCGATCAGGTCGAGCTGGCTGACGACGAAACGCTCGCCGAGCGCGAGCGCGAGCGCGACGTCGCTCGGCGAGAAGGTCTGCTGCGGGCGGTGGAACACCGCGCTGCGCGGCGTCGTCGGATCGAGGTCTTCGGCGGCGAGCAGCTCGGTGTGGGGCAGCCCGCCGAGCTGCTCGCGCGTGTCGCGGTCGATCCGCTCGGCTCCGATCAGCAGGCGCAGCGCCAGCGCGTCGGTCTGCGCGAGCGCGCGGATCAGCTCGAGCACGTGGACGTGCGTCCCGGTGATCGCGCCGTCCAGCGCGCGCGCGTCGAGCGTCACCGACAGGCGCGGCGCAGGCTCGCGGGCGCTCTGCAGCGCATAGCCGAGCACCGCCGAGTCCGCGAGCGGCGTCTCGGCGAGATACGGGTAGCGTTCGCACAGCGCGATCGGCGACGCGGACGGCTCTGCGCCGACGCTCGGCGCCAGCGACTCGACGAGGACGTCGTCGGCGGCTACGTGCGTCAACCCCGACAGCACGCAGCGCTGGGCGAAGTCGAGCTCGATCGCCGAGCGCAGGTCGAGCTGCTCGTCGAGCGCGCCGACGAGCTCGAGCGCGTCGCGTCGGATGTAGACGCACGGCCCGACCGCCCGGCTCAGGCGCGGGCGCAGAACGCGCGAGCGCCCGGCCACGCCGTCGGCGAGCGCCGCGAAGTCGCGCTCGGCGCGCTCGCCGTCGCCCAGAGCGAGCGGCGTGCCGGTAGTCGCGAGCGCGCTCGCGGAAGCGATGTTCGTGTCGCCGCGCGCCGCCTCGCCGAGCCGCGCCAGCCAACCGACGCCGACCAGGCAGGGCTCGCTCAGCACGACCACGTCCGCGTGCGCGAACCGCGCGATCGCGCGGTTGACCGACGCCGTGTCGGCCGCCGCCTGCACGACCGGCACGCGCTCGCCCGCGTCCGCGCGCACCGCCGCGACGCACGCGCTCACGCTCGTCTCGTCCCCGCCGGCGACGACAATGACGGACACGTCGCGCGCGCGACCGACTCGACGCGTCTTGGGCAGCTCGTTCATGCTCATCGCTCTCCGCCGGCGGATCAGCCAGCGTAGAGGAGTCTCGCGGACGCGCGGGACATTGGGCGATAATCGAAACCGAGCGTTGAGCACGACCGATCAGATGACAGCGAGAACCCGAGCCGCCGGGGCGCCGGACGAACGGCGGCGAGCGCGCGAGTTGGCGCGACGGGCGTTGTGGCGCTTCGCGCCCGCGTACGCGCGCCGTCGCTCGCGCAGCGTTGCGACGGCCACGGCCGTCGAACGACTCGAGGTCGACTTCGAGCGCGTGCGCAAGCGCCACACCGAGCAGATCGAGCGGTTGGAGGACCTGGTGCGCGAGCTCGTCCTCACGGCGGAGACGCTGCGGCGTGAGATCGCCCGGCGCGAGCGGCGCGACGAGGTTTGATGCAGGTAGTAACGGTCGCGACGATGAGAATGCTTGCGCGCACACGCGCGCTGGTCGCGTCGCTTCGTCGCAATCAACCCGATTGGCCCGTGAGCGTTCTGCTGATCGGCGATCAGCGCGCGATCGAAGCCGCCGCGGCGGCGGAGCCGTCGCTCTCGATCGGCTCGGTCTCCGGGTTGCTCGATCTCGACGTCGAGACGCTGCTCGCGCGACACGACGAGGAGGACCTCGCGATCCTGCTGTTGCCGCACGTGCTCTTGCGCCGGCTCGAGCAGACGGCGCAACCGGTCGTGGCGATGCCGAGCAGCGCGTGGCTGCTCGGCGACCTGAGCCCGCTCGAGGCGCTGCTGTCGAGGAGCGGCGTGGTGCTCGTCCCGCGCGTCTGCGAGGACGTTCCGGACGACGGTCTCGAACCGTCGCGCAAGCAGCTCGAACGCGCCGGGCGGATCGATCCGACGGTGATCGCGGTCGACACGGGCGCCCGCGCGCGCGACTTCCTGAAGTGGTGGAGCGCGCGCGTCGAACAGGCGCTCGGGTCGCTCGACGCGCTGCACGTCGGAGATCGCCCCGAGGACCGACCGTGGCTGAGCCGCTTTCTCGAGCTCGCGCCGGCGCGTTTCTCGACGGGCGTGCTCGAGGACGCGGGCTGCAACCTGAGCCTGTGGAACCTCGATCGCCATGCGCTCGAGCGGACCTCGCGTGGCATCGTCGTCGACGGTCGGGCGCCGCTGCGCTTCCTCAACTTCCCCGGATTCGACCCCGATCGTCCCTACCGGCTCGCGGCGAACGCCAGCCGCGTGCGCGTCAGTCGCTCGCCGATCCTGCGAGAGCTCTGCGCGCGCTATGCGCGGGAGCTTCACGGCGCGGGCTGGAACGACGCCGAGCATCGCCACGAGGTCGGGCGCCGGCTGTTTGGCGGGCTCGTCTACGACGACGCGCTGCGCGCGATCTACGGCAGGGCGCTCGCTCTCGGC
The DNA here is from genome assembly GCA_035486335.1 of Solirubrobacteraceae bacterium. GTDB lineage: Bacteria > Actinomycetota > Thermoleophilia > Solirubrobacterales > Solirubrobacteraceae > Palsa-744. The sequence continues at coordinate 30,299 of DATHND010000143.1, read as the reverse complement.
GAGGACTTCGGCGATCCGTTCGGCGAGGCCGGAACGGGCGCGTTCCTGGCGTGGCTCGAAGGGCCGGCGCCTCGCGGCGCGGCGCACGGGATCAACCGCTACGTCTTCTACCGCGTCTCGCGCGAGCGCGCCGACGTGCTGCGCGCGTACCCCGACCTCGACGGCGACGACGCGAGCGGGTTCGTCGCCTGGTGCTGGCAGTTCGGTCGCGACGAGCTCGACATCCCTGAGCGCTTCATGCCGCCGCGCGCGCCCGGCGCGCGCCCGGCGCGCGCCGGCTCAGTGTCGCCGCGAGCGCACGCAGAGCGTTCCGTCGAGCCCGCCGCGCACGCCGGCGTCGAGGGAAGCGGCGGAGCCGACCCCGCCGGCGCGGGCGAGTCGCGGGTTTCGGCGGCCCCCGCACGGGCGTCGGACGCCGCGGCCAGCGGGCTCGCCGTGCGGCTGACCGGCTACATGGGTCACACGCTCGGCCTCGGCGCGGCGGCGCGCGGCTACGTCGAGGGGCTGACGGCGGTGGGGGTGCCGGTCAGCACGGTCAGCGTGCCGCTGCATCACCTCGCGCTGCCGGTCGCGCTCGAGGAGGCGTACGGACGGCACGGGTTCGAGGATCTCGTCCACGGCGCGCGGCACGGCTTCGAGATCGTCGCGGTCAACGCCGACGAGCTTCACGATTTCGTCGAGCGCCTCGGCGAGGACTACTTCGAGGGGCCGCGCATCGGCATCTGGGGCTGGGAGACCAACACGGTTCCCGCGCGCTGGCAGCGAGCGTTCGCGCTCGTGCAGGAGATCTGGGTCTACTCGCGCTTCATGGCCGAGAACATCGGCGCGCAGGCGCCCGTGCCGGTGCTGGCGCTGCCGCCGCCGGTCCAGCGTCCGCGCGAGCCGGCCGCGCCGCTGCGGCTCGGCGTCCCGGACGGCTTCCTCTTCCTGTTCGTGTTCGACTACCTGAGCACGGTCCAGCGCAAGAACCCGGTCGGCTTGATCGAGGCGTTCAAGCGCGCGTTCGCGCCGAGCGAGGGTCCGCAGCTGCTGATCAAGACGATCAACGCGCCACTGCGACCGCTCGCCGAGGAGGAGCTGCTGTGGGCGGCGCACGGGCGCGAGGACATCCACGTGATCGATCGCTCGCTGAGCACGAGCGAGCTGAACGGTCTGATGGCGGGTTGTGACTGCTACGTCTCGCTGCACCGCGCCGAGGGATTCGGGCTGACGATCGCCGAAGCGATGGCGATCGGCAAGCCGGCGATCGCGACCGCCTACTCGGGGAACGTCGACTTCATGAACGACGCGAACAGCTATCTGGTCGACTACACGATCGGCCGCGTCGGTCCCGAATGCGAGATCTACCCGCCGGAGGGGGAGTGGGCCGAGCCGAGCGTTGAACACGCCGCGGAGCTGATGCGGCGCGTGCACCGCGAGCGCGAGGAGGCGGCGGGCAAGGGCGCGCGCGCGAGCGCGGACGTCGCTCGCCAGCTCTCGCCGCTCGCCAGCGGTGGGCGGATGCGCGAGCGTCTCGAACAGCTGGCGGGCGCGTCTGGCGCTTACGGCGGCGTGGCACGGGCGAGGCGATGATCGGCGTCTACTTGTTCGCGTGGGTCGTGTTCCCGGCGCTGATGCTGTTGCTGTGCGGCGGCGCCGGCCTGCTCGTGCGTCGCGTCGCCGGTCCGCGCTTCGTCCCGCCCGTGCTGACGTTGCCGGTCGGACTCGCGTTGCTCGTCGTCGTCGGCGGCTTCTTCTGCTGGCCGGCCGCGCTCGCGCCGTTGGCCGGGCCGGCGTTCGTCGTCGTCGGCGTCGTCGGACTCGTGCTCGAGCGCGATCGGCTCACGCGCCTGATCGCCCGCCGAGCGCGCCCGATCGATCCCTGGCCGATCATCGCCGGGCTCGGAGCCTGGGCGCTCGTCGCCGCGCCGATCGTGCTGTCGGGCAAGCCCGGGTTCACCGGCTACGGGCGCATCGTCGACATCTCCTACGAGCTCGACCTCGCCGTTCACTTCGCGCACAGCGGGCGCCACATCCCCGCGGCCGGCACGTCCGCCTACGAGGTGGTGCTCAAAAAGTATCTGGGCTCCGGATATCCGGGCGGCGGGCCGTGGACGCTTGGCGCGCTCTCGAACCTGACGCCGATCGACCTCTCCTGGCTCTACCAGCCGTTTCTCGCGTTCGTCTCGGCGATGAGCGCGCTCTCGCTCTACTCGCTGCTCGGTCGCTTCGTCGAGAACCGCGCGCTGCGCACGCTCGGCGCGTTCGTCGCGGCGCTGCCGAACGTCCTCTACGCGTACGTCCTGACCGGCGGCGTCAAGGAGCTGTCGACGAGCTGCTTCCTGCTGCTGACGGCCGCGCTGCTCGTGCCGGTCACCGACCGCATGCGGCCGGGTCGCGGGCTCCTGGCCGTGCCCGTCGCGATCGCCGCGACGGTCGCGTCGTTCTCGTTGACGACGTTGCCGTGGGTCGGCGTGCTGTGCGTCGGTACGGCCGCGACGCTGCTGGTCTTGCGCGGCGGGCGGGTCGCCGCGCTGCTCGCGTGCGCGCAGGTGACGGCGGTCGGGTTCGTGCTCGCGCTGCCGACGCTCGCCGCGGCGTTGAAGCTGCTGCCGGTCGTCAATGGCGCCGGTCCAGTCGACCTGGGGAACCTGGGGGCGCCGGTGCCCGGGATCTCCGCCGCCGGCGTGTGGATCACCGGCGACGTGCGCTTCCCGCAGTTCGCGCACCGCGGGCCGAGCGAAGCGCTCGCGATCGTCGTGCTCGTCCTCGCCGCGTTCGGGCTGCTGTTCGCGATCCGCCGCCGCGCCTGGAGCGTGGCCTGGCTCGGAGCCGCCGGCGGCGTCGCGCTGTTCTACGTGGCGCACCGATACGGCCCGTGGATCCAGTTCAAGGCCGACTGCATCAGCTCGCCGATCGCCGTGCTGTTGGCGTTCGCCGGCGCGGGCGGCCTGATCGGCGCGCTCAAACGTCCGCGCGCGCCCACCGACGCGCAAGGCGCGAAGCGACGGCTCCTCGTGCGCGTCGGCCCGATTGGCCGGCCGGCCGCGCTGCTGGCCGTGCTCGCGGTCGCCGGCGCCATCCTGGCGGGCAACGCGTTGCTCTATCACGACATCACGCTCTCGCCCTACGCGCGCTTGCACAACCTGCAGCAGATCGGCGAACGCTTCGCGGGACAGGGACCGACGATGACCCCCGACTTCGAGGAGTACGCCGAGTACTACCTGCGCGACGGCGATCAGAACAGCGTCGTCAACGGCCCGACGCTCGGACTGCGTCCGGAAGTCAACCGCGCCACCGAACCGGGCGGCATCTTCGCGTACGACCTCGACGAGTTCACGCTTCCGTGGGTGGAGGGCTTTCGCACGATCGTGATGCGACGCGACCCGCTCGCGAGCCGCCCGCCGAGCAACTACGCGCTCGTCTACATCTCGCCCTACTACGAGGTCTGGCAGCGCGCGCAACCCGTCGGCGCGGTCTACGCGCACGTCCATTTCGACGACGTACCGGCCGACCGCCAGCCGCAGGCCTGCGCGGAGGCGACGGCGGCGGCGCGGAAAGCCGGCGCCGGCGCGCGGATCGCGTACACGCTCGCGCCCGCCGGCTACGTGCAGGTCGACGGCAGCAACATGACCGTGACGGGCGGTCTCACGCCGCTCGGCGGCACGATCATCGGCAACGGCGCCGGCCGCGCCGTGCGCGAGCAGCCGATCCCGGTGGCGGGAACGTACGACTTCTTCTTCAGCGGGTCCTTCGGCCGGCCGGTCGACGTGTACGTCGACGGCCGCCACGTCGGCACGGCCGCCTACCAGGAGAGCTATCCCGGCGGCTGGATCTTGATCGCGACGAGCCGTCTCTCCGCGGGCGTGCACAAGATCGAAATCAGGCGCGGCGGCGTCGGCCTGCACCCGGGCAACGGCAACGCGCTGGACGACTTCAACCGCACGATCGGGCCGCTCGTGATCTTCCCCGCGCGGCCGGCGACGCCGGTCGTGCACTACGACAGCGTTGGCGCGCTCACGCGACTGTGCGGCTCTCCGCGGCGACTGCGCTGGCTGGAGATCGTGCGCCCTGCGTAACGACCTCTGGAGAAGCGGCCAGCTGGGGATCCGCGAGGCGGAGCGCGAGCGACGACGCCGCGCGGCGTCGTCCGCGACCGTCGCGCGCCTCGCGCCGGAGGACGCCCCGCGCGTCTCGGTGATCGTCGTCTGCTGGAACGCCGAGGACGTGCTCGGGCGTTGCCTCGAGCACCTGCTCGAGCAGGATTACCCGAACTACGAGGTGATCGTCGTCGACGACGGCTCGCGCGACGACACCGTCGCGGTGGCGGAAGCGGCCGCCGCGCGCGGCGAGCTGAAGATCGTTCGCAGCGCGCGCAACCGCGGGTGCCCGAGCGCGCGCAACCTCGGCCTGCGTCATGCGCACGGCGAGATCGTCGCGTTCGTCGACGCCGACGGTTTCGCGGCGCCGGACTGGCTGCGCGGGATCGTCGCGGCGTTCGCCGGCGACGAGACGATCGGCGGGGTCGCCTCGACGGTCTTCTACGACGACAACCCGCTCGTGCTGAACGGCGCCGGCGGCACCGTCAACCGACAGGGATGGGCGGCGGACCTGTCGATGAACGAGTCATACGAGAGCGCGCGAATCGTCGCCGAGGCGCTGTATCCGATGGGTTGCGGTATGGCGATCAGGCGCGAGGCGCTCGCGCGCGTGGGGCCGTTCGACGATCGCATGCTCAACTACTACGACGACGTCGACTACGGCGTGCGGCTGTGGCGGGCGGGCTACCGGGTGGCGGTCGCGTCGGAGGCGTGGATCGACCATCGCGCGACGCTCGGCGACTCGACGCGCAAGCGCCTGCTGTGCGAGCGCCACCGGATGCGAGTCGTGCTCAAGCACGCGCCGGCGAGCGACCTCGGCCAATGGGCCGCGAACGAGCTGCGCGCCCTGCGCGCCGCGCCGATGCCGGTGCGCCGGCGGAAGCTGGCGGCGTTCGCGTGGAACGTCCGGCACCTGCCGAGCGCGCTCGCGAGGCGCTGGCGTCTGCGCCGAACCACGCTGGCGCCTCGCGCACTGGTCGACGACTCCTGGGGAGACGGCTTTCCGGCGGGCGTGCCGCTGCGACTGCGACCGACCCCTGAACGCGCAGGCGGCAGCGTCGAGATGGCCGACCCCGATTCCGAGGCGCAACTGCCGTACGGCTGGTTCCCCGTGGAAAGCATCGAGGGACGTAGTTACCGTTGGGCGGGGACGCGCGCGGCGGCGCTCGTCCGCCTCGAGCGGCCCGCGCGACGCTTGCGTTTGGACTACGCGCACCCGCCGATCAACACCGGCGGCCTCGACGTGCGCATCCGGCGGGTCGGGTCGGCCGACCCGTTGCAGCCCGTATGGCAGACGCGCTTGGCATGGCAGTACATCGCGCGTTCGGTCGAGAACCACCCCCTGCAACTGCCCGCCGGCGATTACGAAGTCGTCTTCGTCGGCGCTCGCGGGTGGTCCGATCCGCCGCGTGAGACGCGATCACTGGCGCTCGCACTGTCGAGCCTGTCGTTCGCGGACTCGTTCGAGGTCGCGCCGGGTGGTCTCGACATGGCCGCCGCAGCGGCGGAGGAGCAATTGGTAAACGGCTGGTTCGAGGCCGAAGAGGGGCCGTCCGGCCGCTACCGTTGGGGCGCGGCTCGCGCAGCGGCCGTCGTGCGCCTGGCCGAGCCCGCGCGCTCGTCGCGTCTGATCTACCGCCTGCCGCCCGGCTCGATTGGCCGCGTGCGTGTCGCCCTCACGCCGCTCGGGACGTCGCGAGCGGCCTGGTCGACGGAGATGCCCTGGCTCGATTCGGACTGGCGCGAGGACTCATTCGTGCTCGCGCTGGCTGCCGGCGACTACCTGCTGTCGTTCGAGGCCGAGACGACGTGGTCGAATCCCGAGGGCCGTCAGCGTACGACCAGTGGAGAGAACCGCTCGCTCGGCTTCGCGGTTTCCTCGTTCGTGCTCATAGGCTCGTAGCGCCGTTCTCCCCACGTCCGTGAGCAGCGGATCCAGGCTGTGATCCCAATGCGTACTCACAACGGGGCCGGTGAATCCAACGAGCATGGGCGCAGGGCCTGTGGGACAACGCCCAAAATGCGTGCTCACTGTCTGATGCGGCGCATTACTTCCCGGTTAAGCAAGACGCGCCTGCAGCGAGATTCGGGAGCGAAGGAAGCCGTGCGTGGATAGCGACTCGGCAGTGAGCGACTGCTGCGCCAGCGGCCGGACCCCGTTCATGCCGGCCATAGGGGCCAGATCACCACGGTCACTGCATCGGACGCTTGTGGTCAACGAGCCGGCCGGAGGCAACCCTCGATCGGGTCTGAAGCGACCGGAGCTCTCGCGAACTCGGGCGTGGGGGCGGTTTCGGTGGTCGCTGCGGATGCGGCCCGCGAGCGCTGTGCCCGCCGTTCGAAGAGGCTGAGCCCGCTGAGCGCCGCCGCGGCCGCGAGCAGCGGAGTAGGGGGCCATCCATAGCGGACGTCATACGACAGCGTCATCACCGGCAGTAGAAACATCAAGAACGAGCAGCCCGTCAGCAGCACGATCGCCCAGCGTCGGCGCCCGCGCTCGAGCACGATCCCGACAGGCGCCAGGATGGCGATGAACAGAAGTAGCAGTCCGTCGACGCGAAACACAGTCTGATACGCCTCAAGCTCGGGAATCCCACCAGAACGGACCGTCACGCCGCTGTACCCCTTGTGCTTGATCTCTCTTTCCATCGCTTCCTGTACGCCTGGCGTCTTGTAGCTGAATTGATAAAGTGCATACGGGATTCCCGAGTACAGCCGTTCGGTCCCGATACTCGGGTCCACGTATCGAATCATGTCCTTGACTACGGCCTTCAAATAATCGAGCGGCTGCCCCTCGATCGCGGCGCGCGCGAATTCTCCCGGCTTCTTGCTTCCCGCCGGTGTCAAGGGAAAGGCGCTGCGGCCCGGACTGGTGGTGATCCAGGAGTAATAGAACGGCCCATTGCGCTTCAAAGGTGAGGCGGTTTCGCAGAGCCTTCTCGTACTAGGTGGTGGTGTGAACTTTTCGCAGTTCGCGAACGGCGCAACTCGCGAATATAGATCCCATCCGCTCATTTCGTTGATGCCGGTGTACGGCCCGATCGACGATGCAACGACCAGATAGGCAGTGAGCAGGAGCGCCCCGGGCACGATCGCCGCGAGCGCGTTGATGATCCGCTGGCGCAGCGTCGGCCCAAGCGCGACAAAAGCCCACGCACCCACTACCAACGGCAGCTCAAGCGTGATCGGACGCACGAGCGCCGAGGCGACCATCAAGACACTCGAACCGGCTAGCCATACCTTCGGATGCGAATCGTCCAACGCTCGCAGGGCAGCGTATATCGAAGCAAACGCGAGTGTCATGAACAGCGTCTCCGACATCAGGATGTGCTCGAGGAATATGTAGTCGCCCGATAGGAACACTATTCCGGCCGGCAGGAGGCCGAGCCAGGCCCGGCCACTCACACGCCTCACCATCAGGTAGACGAAAGTTCCTCCGATCAATCCGACGATGTTCTGGATGGCCATGGTCACGAGCAGGTTCGAGTCGAAGAAGTGGATCGCTCGCAGGAACGCCGTGTAGCCGGCAGGAGAGTAGGGATCCCCGAAAAAGCCAGTCGGAGAGACCCGCAGGTAACGAGTGCCGTCGCCCCATTGCAAGACTGCCGGGCTGTAGAGGGCCATCGTGACGACGCGCAGAAGGACGGCGATCCCGAGCAGGACGAAAAACGGGCGATGTGCGCCGAGCACTCGGCGCGACGCTGCAAGCACCTGGACAGCCCTGTCAGCTATGAGCCCCGTCATCTACGGGGAAAGCCTAGTGACCCGTGGCGATCTCTTGCGGTTACGCGGCGGGCCGCCGTCTGGTCCTGACTTCGCCGGAATGCGGCCCTGGCCGCGTTGGTCGACGAGGGCGAGCGCTTACGTGCGCGCGGTCGCCGGTCGCCCAGCTTGTCGGGCCAGGTTCCGCGGCGACGCCGTGGCGCGACGGCGCACAAGGGCAGCGTCATGGCTCGCCCCCGACCTTTCCAGGCGGTTCGTCAGGCTGTGCGGGGCGCCTGGGACCTCAGAACGCGCCGGTATGCTCTAGCGATGAGTCCGCCACCGTTCCCCCATCCGCCGGCCGAGCTGGCCAACTATGTGGGCCGTCTGACCAGCGATCGACCCGAGTTGGAGTACGAGCAGATCGGGACCGCTGCACGGCAGTTCGTCCTCGGGATGCTCCCGCGAGACCTAAGCCTTGACGGCTCAAGAGTCCTGGACTTCGGTTGCGGTGCCGGGCGTGTGATTCGTCACTTCGATCAGGATGCGGCGAACGCGGAGATCTGGGGCTGCGACATCGACGCTGCGAGCATTGCTTGGGCCACGGAGCACCTCTCGCCGCCGTTCCAATTCGCGTTGAGCAGCGAGTCGCCGCCGCTGCCGTTTCCCGACTCGCACTTCGACCTCATCTACGCAATCTCCGTCTACACGCATCTAGTTGACTCGTGGAGTGACTGGATGCTGGAGATGCATCGACTTCTACGTCCCGGAGGGTTTCTGGTGTTCTCCTTTCTCGGTCGAGGGATGAGCATGGATATCGCGCGGGTGCCGTGGGACGAAGAGAAGATCGGGATGATCCCCGTTAAGATCGCAACTCCCTGGTCGGAGGGAGGGCCGTGCGTTCTGCACTCGCCGTGGTGGCTTCGGGCACACCTCGGCCGGGCGTTCGATGTCATTGATTTGGTGCCCGACGGCACGGCCTTGACTCGGTTCGTCGCCAAGCGCGCCTCGGGCGAGGATGACGTGTATCTCACCGAGTCGGACAATCCACCCGGTGACGGCGGGCATGGAATGATTGCGTTGCGCAAGGACGACCGGCCAGCTCCCACCCGGGAGCAACTCGAGGCGCCTGAGCCAGGCGAGCCGCGAGAGTTCGCCGCGATGAGCTTCGCCGTGCGACACCTTGCCGGTGAGGTGACGCTCTGGCGTGAACAGCGTAACGCTGAGCATGCCCGTGCTCAATGGATGGAACAAGCACTTCCGCCGAATCGCGAAGCGCAACCGCCCGACCGCAGCGAGCCAGACCTCCGGCCAACGGTCGAGTCGCTCATTGATCGCGCGCAGACCTCGATCGACCGGCTGTGAGAGCAGCGGAGCGGCGGAGACGAGCGCACACCCGTGAGTGAGCTGGCTCTAAACACCTCCGCCGATACCTCAGCGACTCCTGAGCGCTTTGATCCGGCGACCATGCACGGAGAGATCATCGAGGCGGAGCATCTCGCTCGATATCGCTGGGTTTCGCCGCTCGCTGCGGATCGCCGAGTGCTAGATGCGGGATGCGGTACGGCGTACGGAAGCCTGCTGCTCGCCGAGGCCGGCGCGCTCGAAGTGACCGGAGTGGATCGCGCGTCCGACGTGCTCGACGCCGTCCGCGAAAAGCTACCGGCTACTGTCGCTCTCGAGGAGGGCGACGTCACCGCGCTGCCCTACGAGGACGGTCGATTCGATCTGGTTGTGTGCTTCGAGGTCATCGAGCACTTGGAGGATCCCGGACGCGCCCTGGATGAGTTTCGACGTGTCCTGGCTCCAGCCGGTCTGCTCGCCGTTTCGTCGCCCAACCGCAACGTCTACCCGCCTGGAAATCCGCACCACGTCCACGAGTACACGCCCGCCGAGCTCGAGGACGAGCTCTCGAGCAGGTTCGCGTTCACGGATCTGCGGCGCCAGCACACGTGGATCACCTCGGGCGTGCTCGACGACGAGCAGTTCCGCCGCAGCGACGATGCGTCGCTCGGCGAGGACGTGCGCGTTCGCAAGCTCGGCGCCGACGAGCCCGGCGGCGAGCTCTACACGATCGCGCTCGCCGGACAGGACGAGCTGCCCGACGCCGGCGCCGCGCTGGAGTTGACCTCGGCCGTTGAGCTGCGCAGGTGGGACGCGCTGTGGCACGAGCAATCGGAGGTGCTGACCCAGCAGGAGGAGCTGCTGAGCGCGCACGAGCGGATCTTCGCCGAGCACGCCGCCGTCGGTAGCCAGCTGCAACGAGAGCTCGGTCTGCTGCGCAGCCAGCTGGCACACACCGAGTCGCAGCTCGCGCGCATGCCCGAGCTCGACGCGCAGTTGCGGGAGCTGCTGCAGACGAACGACGACCTGTTGGCGCTCAACCACGAGCTGCAGCGACGCCAACGGCACCTCCAGGAGCTCGAGGCGATCGCCGCGCGCTACACGGTCCTCGTCGGGTCCTCGAGTTGGAGGCTGACAGGTCCCCTCCGTAGAGCAGCGGCGCTGCTGCGCGGGCTCGCCCGGTGACGGGCGCGCGGCAGAACGGCTCGGAGGCGCCTGAATTCTCGTTCACGCTCGCACGTGGACAGAACCAGTTCTTCGTCGAGCTGGCCGAGGCCCTCAGCCACGAGCTGCGCGCCGTTGGAGCGAAGACGCGCATCGAGCAGGGTGAGATCCCGTTTCCGCGGAAGGGGCTCGTGCACGTCTTCCTGCCGCCGCACGAGTACGTCTCGCTGTCTCGCTATCGGCCTCCCGCCCCTCTGCTCCGCCGCAGCATCATGATCTCGGCCGAGCAGCCCGAGACGCATTTCTTCGAGGCGAACCTGCCGCTCGCGCGCGAGGCCGGCGCGGTGTTCGACATCAACGCGCGCTCGGTGCGCGCATACGCGGCGGCGGGTGTCGACGCGTCCCTGCTCGAGCTCGGGCACACGAAGCTGTGGGACCGCTTCGACCAGCCCGCGAGTGCAAACGGCGGCGATGCCCGCGAGGAGCGCGACATCGACATCCTGTTCCTCGGACGGCTCAGCCGCCGCCGCGCGTATGCGCTCGCGTCGTACGCCGACGTCTTCGAGCGATTTCGCTGCCATATCGGGCTCTCGGACAACTCGCGCCCGAACGTCGCGGGCGGCGCCGCCTTTGTCGCCGGAGCGGAGAAGCGCGATCTGCTGGCGCGCGCGAAGGTGCTGCTCAACGTGCACGGCGAGGAGGAGCCGTACTTCGAGTGGCTGCGGATCGCCGAGGCGATCTGCGCCGGCTGCGCGATCGTCAGCGAGCATTCGTCCGATTTCGCCCCGCTGGAGTGGGGTCGGCATCTGATCACCGGTGAGCTCGGCAGCCTTGGCCTGTTTTGCGCGTGGCTCGTCGAGGACGCGCCGCTTCGCGAGCGGCTACGGCGGGACGCCTACGAGCTCCTGCGCGAGCGACGGCCGCTCGCAAACGCCGCGCTCGCGCTGTTGGCGGCGGGGCGCAGCGCTGACGCGGCGCCGGTGGGTCTGGATCTCGAACTGCACTCCAAGCAGGAGCGCGCTCGCGGGCAGTTCCGCGAAAACCCACCCGTGCTCGAGCATCAGCCGGCCGATCGCGCCGGCCTCTCCGAAGGCGAAGGCCTGATCCTCAGAGGCCTGAAGCAGCAGTTGCTCTCCGTCACGGCGCTGCGTCGGCAGCTCGGCCGAGTCGAGTACGCGCTTCGCAACGGCGCGGACGAGGAGCCGAAGACGCACGTCGTCGCGGACTCGGCCGGCTGGTCTTCGGGCCCCGATGCGGCTCTCAGCGTGATCATTCCGCTCTATAACCACCGCGAGGACGTGCTCGCGGCGCTCGCCTCGCTGGAGCGATCCTCGCGCGTCGACTGGGAGGTCGTCGTCGTCGACGACGCCTCGACCGACGGCGGCGGCGCATGCGTGCGGGAATGGCTCGAGTCCCGTCCGCACCGCTCGTGCCGGCTCGTGCGCCACGATCTGAACCGCGGGCTGGCGGCGGCGCGGAACACCGGCGCCGAGCACGCACGCTCCGCGCGTCTGCTGATGCTCGACGCCGACAACGAACTGCGTACGCATGCGATGCAGCGGCTGATCGAGGCGCTCGACGGCGATCCAAGCGCGAGCTTCGCCTACGGGATCATGGAGCGCTTCTCCACCGACGGGCCGGAGGGGCTCCTCAGTTGCTATGACTGGGAGCCAGGACGTCTGCGCGCCGGCAATTACATCGACGCCTTCTCGCTGATCGAGCGCGAGGCGTTCATGGCGATGGGAGGCTATTCACATGACCCTCGCCTCTATGGGTGGGAGGACTACGACCTATGGGCGCGGATCGCCGAGGACGGACGCAGCGGGGCGTTCGTGCCCGAGATCATCGCGCGATACCGCGTCGGACACAGCTCGATGATCTCGCAGACGAACTTCTCGACGTCCGATGCGTTCGCGGCGCTCGTCGATCACGCGCCGAAGCTGCTCGCGGGCATCCGCATACCTCGCTGACGGCGCAGCCTCGACGACCAGCAAGCGCCAGACCTACTGATACCAGTACCGGAGGTACCGTCGTCATGTCAGATTCCCAATCCGACCCACTCCTTCCGTACTTCGAGGTCTATCGACGCGAAGTGCCCGACTGGGAGCGTCGCGCCGCCGAGGCGCAGCGCATGCGCACGATCGGTGAGACGAGCGAGAGCGACCCTCGGCGCATGTACCTCGATCTGCTCAAGCGTGCGTTGACCGGCATGACCCAGAGCGAGTTGCGTACGGCGACGGCCCGCCACAGCGACGGTGGTGTGGACATCGGCACGCTCGACGGTCCTCTGCGTGAGCGCCGCGAAAACGGCGCCGACTGGCCGGTCGATGCGCAGACGATGATCGGGCTCGACCGGATCGAGAACATCCAAGCTTGCATCGAATCGGTGATCCGCGACGACGTTCCCGGCGACCTGATCGAGACCGGCGTATGGCGCGGCGGCGCGACGATCTTCATGCGCGGCGTGCTCAAGGCCTACGGGGTCACGAACCGTACCGTTTGGGTCGCCGACTCCTTCGAAGGGCTGCCCGATCCCGATCCGGGTGTTCCGGCGGATCAGGATGATTGGTTTCATCGCATCGACTATCTCGCAGTGAGCCTCGAGCAGGTCCAGTCGAACTTCGCGCGCTACCGGTTGCTCGATGACCGAGTCCGTTTTCTAAAAGGCTTCTTCAGCGAGACGATGCCGACGCTGGCAGGGCACACGTGGGCGCTGCTGCGCCTCGACGGGGACCAGTACAAGTCGACGATGGACGCGCTCGATTCGCTATATCCGGGTCTCTCGGTCGGCGGTTACATAATCATCGACGACTACGGAGCGGTCGATGCGTGCCGCGCGGCGGTGGGCGACTATCGCCGCGCCAACGGGATCACCGAACCGATCGAGTGGGTTGACTGGAGTGGTGTCTGCTGGCGCCGGGAGCAGTGAGGTGAGCAGCTGGACCCAGCGTCTCAGAGCGTTCGCCGAGCGCTGCGCGTTTCGTCTGCTTGCCGGCGAATGGCCGAGCCGCAAGCACGACTCGGATGGTAACCCGATTCACGACGATCTTGCGCCGCCGGCCCTGCACGCGATCTATCGCCGACCGATCGTTGCAAGCACGCTTGCGCGGCACTTCAATCGCGCGTATTACTACTCGACCGAGCAAACGGTATACGGGGCGAGCTGGCTTGGCGTTCGCGCCGTCAAGTACCCGACCGATCTGTGGGTCTACCAGGAGCTGATCCACGAACAGCGCCCCGACCTGATCGTCGAGACGGGCACCTTCCTCGGGGGATCGGCGCTGTTCATGGCAAACGTCTGCGACCGGCTCGGCGCCGGCGCGATCGTCTCGATCGACCTCGAGCTCGGCGCTTACGGACCGTTGCCCGAGCACTCGCGGATCGCGTACCTGAAGGGCTCCTCCGTCGACGCGGCGACCGTCGAGCGCGTGCGCTCGATGCTGCCCGACTCCGGCAATGTGATGGTGATCCTCGACTCGCTGCACACGCGCGAGCACGTGCTGGCGGAGTTGCGCGCCTACGCTGCGCTCGTGCCGGTCGGCGGCTTCGTCGTCGTCGAGGACACGAATGTGAACGGACATCCCGTCCTGCCTCGGTGGGGCCCCGGCCCGATGGAGGCCGTCGAGGCCTATCTCACCGAGCGGCCGGGGTTTGTGCCTGACCGCTCGCGCGAGAAGTTCATGCTCACGTCCAACCCGCGCGGGTTTCTTCGCCGCGTCGCCTGAGCCGCGAGGCGCCGTGATGCGGGGATCGCAAGCGGATACGCCACCTGCTGGGCCACGGCCGCGACTGACGGTGTGCATGTTCACCCATGAGGGAAGGCGCGAGGTGCTCGCGCAGGGTCTGGACAGCGTGATCTCTCAGATCGAGGCGGACTCTCAGTTGAAGGACGTCGAAATCTGCTTGACCGACAACGCCTCTCACGATGGCACCGAACAGCTGCTCGCCGCGTTGAAAGCCGAGCACGACGTGCAGTTGCGCTATCGACGACACGACCACGATTTGGGGCTCTCGTCGAACCTCCTCTCCTGTGTCGCGATGGCACGCGGCGATTACTGCTGGATTCTCACCTCAGACGACACGCTCGAGCCGGGAGCGATCGCACGTGTGCTCGAGCTGATCGCTGCGACTCGCGCCCCGGGCGTGATTGTCGGAAAGGCGAACTTCGACTTCACGATGACCGAGCCGACCGGCCAGGGGGGGCCTGACTTCTATCCGCCAGAGAGCCGGCGGACGATTCGGTACGACAATGGCGAGGACTTTCTGGAGGACTGCGGGATGCTCGCGAGCCTCGTCTCGACGGTGATCGTCAGGCGCGAGAGCTGGCTGGCGGCGGTCGAGGATCTGGGTGGCGCCGCGCTGCATGCGCAGACGACGATCTTTCCTCACCTGCCGATCCTCGCCTTGATCGCGCAGCGCGACCCCAGTTGGGTGTGGTGCCCGGCGAAGCTCGTACGGGCTCGCATGGGAAACGCCTTCATGGCCAGCGACGAGGGGCTGGACATCGAGCAGATTCATGTGCGTCTGCTCACTGACATGAACCGGATGTGGGCTGAGCGGCTACGCTCAAAGCGCCAGCTGCGGCATGCTCTGATGCGGCGCGCTTACCGGACGTTCGCGACCCCCGCGGTGCTGCGCGCGGTCGCGCCGCGCGGGCGCTCGAGACGCCGGGCCGCGGCGCTCGTACTTGCTTACGCGCGGATCTTCTGGTGGTCGTATGAGTTTTGGCTGAGGTCCGTGCCGGCGCTCGCGAGCGACATCGTCGGGCGGCGAGCGCCGACTGGACGAACGTCGACCCCGGTCCTCCCGCTCGAGCGGCGACGCGCTCGGATTCGGCCGGTCCACGTGCAACACGAGGTGCCCAACAGCCACGAAGTGGCGATCGACGTGGAGGTCACCAACCTCGCGCGCGTGCCGCTGTGTCCCTACCCGCCACATCGGATCGTGCTCGGCTATCGCTGGCAAGATCGTGACGGGAAGGCTCTGATGCAGGGGCCGCCGTTCCCCGTGCCGCGGCGGATCGCGCCGGGGGCGAGCGTCGTTTGCAGGGTCGACGTGCTCACGCCAAACGAGCCGGGCGAATACTGGCTCAGGATCGCGCTCGCGCAGGAAGACGTCGGCTGGTTCGACGACCGCTCGCCCGAGCACGCGTGCTCGCTGCGGATCTTCGTCCGGCGCTATGGATGGAGCGATCTGCCGTAGCCAACCGCCGGCCGGTCAGGACACGCGTTCGCGCAGCCGGCGCTTGAGCGCGCGCAGGGGCGCCGTCAGACGCCAGCTCGCAGAGCCTTCGATCCCGCGCAGCCATGCCTCGCGGCGCTCAAGTTCGGCAGCGAGCGCGGCGACCCGCTCGCTGTCGTCCCGCGACGCGGCGGCCTCGCCGGTCAGCGAGACCTCCGCGAGACGCTCGTCGGCATCGGGGCCGCTCCGGCGAATCAGTTGCGCGGAAGGCCAGACGAGCTTGTTCTGCTCGAACAGGTCCGCGCTGCGGATCGGTCCGCCGGCGCGAAACGCGCCCGAGGCGTCGACGATGATCAGCCCGAGCCCGCCCCAGCACTCGCCGCGTCGAGCCGCGAGGCGCGCGACGTAGCCCGGAATGAAGTCGAGATCGACCCATGCGACCTTCTCGTGCGCGTCGAAGTCGACTTCTTCGAGGCCCTGGCGGACTTCCTCGTTCAGCGTGTCATGCGCCAAGATCACCGTTCGTCGGATCGCCGGCGACTCCAGCAGGTCGAGCATGTCCTGACGCACGCCGGCGGTCGTGTGATCGCCGTCGACCAAGACGAAGTCGACGTTGCGGCCGTCTTCGGAGAGTCGCTGAAGCTCGACCGGCAGCATCGCGTGGCTGTCGCCGGCGAGCGCGCGCACGTTCGCAAGCTCGGCGAGCTCTGGCGGGGGCTCGACGATGTCGAATGACAGGACCTCCTCCGAATGCGCGGCGATGCGACGCAGGCTGCCTCCCTCCGCCCGCCCGATCTCGACCGCCAAGATCGGCTTGACCATCGCGAGGACGCCCTCGATCGTCGATCGCTCGCCGTATGACATCTGCCATGCGACGGACGAGAAGGCGGGCAGCTCGCGAAGCGCCCGACGCTGATCGATGCTCTGGTTGCTCATCCTGGACCGGATCTTAGGGCCGCTCGCCGGCTGGAGACGAACTCGGCGACCGAGCCTGTGAGTATCCCATCTGAAGATCACGCGCCGTTGCGCGGCGGATCGATCGGGCCTTCTCCGGCGCCGGTCTCGAGCAGCGCAGCCCTGACTCGGTCGCGTGCCGCTTCGTCGAGGACGAGCTGCGCCGCGCCGATCAGGCCGTCGATTTGGTCGGCGCTGCGAGCGCCTACGATCGCCGCGCTGACGCCGGGCCACGTCAGCGTCCAGGCGATCGCGAGCTGCGCAACCGTGGTCTGCAAGTCGGCGGCAACCGGTCGCAGGCGCTCCACGAGCCCCAGCGCTTGCCCTACCCGGGGCTGCTGAAACTGCTTGCGCGAGCCGCGCCAGTCGTCGCTGTCGAGCGACCGCAAGCGCTGCGCGGAGAATCGCCCGGAGAGCAGGCCGGACTCCAGCGGGCTGTAGACGAGCGCGCGCGCGCGTCGCTCGGCGGTCCACGGCAGAACGCTGGCGCCGACCGCGCGCGTGAGCAGCGACAGCGGGAGCTGAACGGCGTCGATCGGGCCGATTGCGGCGCATCGTTCCAGCAGCGCGAGCTCGAAGTTGCTAACGCCCGCGCAACGAATCTTCCCCGCCGACCGCAGCTCTCCGAGCGTCGCCCACGCCGTCGCCACCGTGTCCTCGTGCGCGACCGGCCAATGCAGCTGATAGAGGTCGATCCGCTCGACGCCGAGCCGCTGCAGCGAGCCGTCGCACTCGCGTCGAAGCGAAGCCGGGCTGAGGTCGCGGAACGTCTTGCCGCCGCCCCGCTCGATGCGTACGCCCCCCTTCGTGAAGACGAGCGGGCGGTCGGCCTGCGGGAGCTCGGCGAGCGTCCTTCCGATCAGCCGCTCGGAGTGCCCGTCGCCGTAGACCGCGGCCGTGTCGATCCAGTTGACGCCGAGCTCGACGGCGCGGAGCACGGCGGCGCGCGAGTCGCGGTCGTCCTGGTCGCCCCAGCCCGTACGCCCGAACGCCCAGGCGCCGAGACCGAGTCGGCTGAGCGGCGGTAGCCCGCGCACATGCGCCGACGTGGCTGCAGGCGGATCGCTCGTTGGCGGCGACATGGCACGCTATCTTGCCGAGGTGGCCACGGACGTGAGCGGCGCCGAAGCCGAGACCAGATTGAGCGCCGTCATCCCGTGCTACCAGGAGGGCGAATCGGTCCCGGTCATGTACGAACGCCTGAAGGCCGTTTTCGAGAGCCTCGACGTGGACTGGGAGATCGTCTTCGTCGACTCGGGCAGTCCGGACGACACGCCGCGCGTGCTCGCCGAGCTCGCGGTGCGCGACCGTCGCGTGACCGTCGTGCAGCACACGCGCATGTTCGGCTCGCAGAGCGCGTACTCCAGCGGCATGCGCCTCGCCACCGGCGACGCCGTGATCCTCCTCGACGGCGACCTGCAGGACCCTCCGGAGCTGATCCCAACGCTCGTAGCTCGCTGGCGCGAAGGCTATGAGGTGGTTTACGGCGAGCGCGTCAAGCGCGAGGGGCCGGCCTTCATGAACGCCGCTCGCAAGGCCTTCTATCGAGTCTTCCAGCGGCTCGCCTACGTGTCGATGCCGATCGACGCCGGCGACTTCTCGCTGCTCGATCGTCGCGTCGTCTCCGCGATCAACGACCTTCCCGAGACGCATCGCTTCGTCCGTGGACTGCGTGCGTTCGTCGGCTACCGTCAGATCGGCGTCCCCTACGAGCGTCCCGAGCGGCTGTTCGGCCGATCCTCGAACAATCTCCTCGCCAACCTCGGGTGGGCGAGGCGGGCGATCATCTCGTTCTCCTACGTGCCGCTCGACCTGATCGGCTGGCTCGCGCTGATCACGACGGCGGTCGCGCTGATCGCGGCGATCGTCGAGATCGTCCTGAAGATCGTCGATCCCGGCGCCGCGCCGCAGGGGTACGCGACGCTGATCGTCGTCGTCCTGTTCGTCGGCGGGGTTCAGCTGATCTGCTTCAGCGTGATCGGCTCGTACCTGGCGCACATGTACGAGGAGGTCAAGGCGCGTCCGCCGTATATCGTCGATCGCGTGCTCAACCCGCCGCGCCCGCACGGTCGAGTCACCACGCCGGCGTCCGAGCTCGCCGGCGCCGACGTGCGCGTCGTCGCGGCCGACGTCGAGTCGACGGCGCTGTCGACGGACGCATGACGGCCGCAGTCGCCGGAGGATCCCCTGCTAAGGTCGGGCGCATCTCAAGCGAAGTGAACGCCCTGCGTACGGAGCTCCGACGATGAGCGCCGACGACGATCGTGCGGCGCGTCTGCGTAGCCAGATCCTCGCGTTGGTCCGCGAGTACCACGACGCCGAGTTTCCCGCGAGCGAGTTTCGCGCCGAAGAGACCCAGATTCACTTCGCCGGGCGCGTTTTCGACGAGCGCGAGCTCGTCAACCTCGTCGACGCCTCGCTCGACTTCTGGCTGACGACCGGCCGCTATGCCGACGAGTTCGAGCGGCGCTTCGCGAAGCTGTTCGGCCTGCGCCACGCGCTGCTCGTGAACTCCGGCTCCTCGGCGAACCTCGTCGCGCTCTCGTGTCTGACCTCGCGTAAGCTCGGCAAGCGTCGTCTGCAGCCGGGCGACGAGGTGATCACGGTCGCGTCGAGCTTTCCGACCACGGTCAATCCGATCGTGCAGAACGGCTTGACGCCGGTGTTCGTCGACGTCGAGGTCCCGACGTACAACATCGACGTCGAGATGCTCGACGATGCGCTGTCCGATCGCACGCGCGCGATCATGGTCGCGCACACGCTCGGCAATCCGTTCGACCTCGACGCCGTCACCGCGTTCGCACGCGAGCACGACCTGTGGCTGATCGAGGACTGCTGCGACGCGCTCGGCTCGACCTATCGCGGAAAGCCGGTCGGGACGTTCGGCGATCTCGCCTCGGTCAGCTTCTATCCGGCGCACCACATCACGATGGGCGAGGGCGGCTGCGTGCTGACGAACACGGGTCGTCTGAAGGTGCTCGCCGAGTCGTTCCGCGACTGGGGGCGCGACTGCTGGTGCGCGCCCGGTAAAGAGAACACGTGCGGCAAACGTTTCGACCATCAGCTCGGCGAGCTGCCGCACGGCTATGACCACAAGTACATCTACTCGCACATCGGCTACAACCTGAAGCTCACCGACATGCAGGCGGCGGTCGGCGTCGCCCAGCTCGACAAGCTGGAGTCGTTCACGCAGGCGCGCCGGACGAACTTCGAGCGGCTGTTCGACGGACTGCGCGACCTGCAGGACCATCTGATCCTGCCGCGCGCGACGGCGCACAGCGACCCGAGCTGGTTCGGCTTCCCGCTCGGGCTGCGCGAGGACTCGCCCGTCTCGCGAGATCACATCCTGCGATTCATGAACGACCGCAAGATCGCAACGCGGCTGCTGTTTGGCGGCAACCTCCTGCGTCAGCCCGCCTATCTCGACGTGCCCCATCGTCGGGTCGGCGATCTTGCGCGCGCCGACTTCGTGATGAACCAGGTGTTCTGGGTCGGCGTCTACCCGGGCCTGACCTGCGAGGCGGTGCAGTTCATGGTCGAGAGCTTCCACGACGCGATCGCGGCCGGCGCGTGCGCGAACGGTCGCAGGCACGTCAACGGCAGCTCGCGACTGGACGCGGCGCGCGCGAAAGAGGCCGAGAAAGCCGCGCGCTGATGCAGGCGTCGGACTGGATCGCAGAGGAGCTCGCAGCCCAGGGCGTCGACACCGTTTATGAGGTCGTCGGCGGGATGATCGCGAACTTCATCGACGCGCTGCATCGGGCCGGCCGCGTCCGGATTGTCTCCTGTCACCACGAGCAGGCGGCTGGCTTCAGTGCCGAGGCCCACGCGCGGATGACCGGCGTGCCCGGCGTCGCGATGGGCACGAGCGGACCGGGGGCGATCAATCTGCTGACGCCGCTCGGCAGTTGCCACTTCGACTCGGTGCCGGCCGTGTTCATCACCGGCCAGGTCAACCGTTCCGAGCAGAAGGGCGAGCGGCCGATCCGCCAGCTCGGCTTTCAGGAGACGGACATCGCGGCGATGGCGAAGCCGATCGCGAAGGCGGCGTGGCGCGTCCGCACGGCGGAGGAGTTGCCCGAGATGCTGCCGGCGGCATTCGAGCTCGCGCGCGCCGGACGCCCCGGCCCGGTGCTCATCGACATCCCGATGGATCTCCAGCGTGTCGACGTGACGGCGCCGATCCGGCCGCCTTCGCGGGCCGACGCGACGGACGAGCTCGACCAACAGGCGGCCGATCGCTTCCTGGACGACCTCGAGCACGCCTCCCGGCCGCTGATCCTCGCCGGCGGCGGCCTGCGCGCCGGCGGCGCCGTCGCGGGCTTTCGCGCGCTCGTCGATCGGCTCGGGGTGCCTGTCGTGAGCTCATTGATGGGCGTCGACGCCCTGCCGTTCGACGATCATCAGCGCGTCGGCTTCATCGGCACATACGGCAATCGCTGGGCGAACATCGCGCTCGCGCGAGCCGACCTGCTGCTGGTGCTCGGGAGTCGTCTGGACATCCGCCAGACGGGAGCCGACACCGAGAGCTTCGCCGGCGACCGCCCGATCCACCACGTCGACTGCGACCCGGGAGAGCTCGGCAATCGAGTGCCCGGCTGCCAGGAGACCGTCGCGCAGCTCGCACCATTCATCGCCGCGCTCGACGAGGCGGCCTCCCGCCGCAAGCCGGTGGACGTTGAAGCGTGGCGCACGGAGATCTCCGATCTGCAGGCCCGCTGGCCGGACACCGGTGAGCTGCCGGGCGTGCCCGGGATCAACCCGAACGAGCTGATGCACGTGCTCGCGCGCAGCTCCGTAGGCGCGGCGGCGTACGTCGCCGACGTCGGACAGCATCAGATGTGGGCCGCGCAGTCGCTCGAGGTCGGCCCCGCTCAGCGGTTCCTCACCTCGGGCGGAATGGGAGCGATGGGCTCCGGCCTGCCGCTCGCCGTCGGCGCCTGCATCGCCGCTCGCCGGCCTGTCGTGCTCGTCGCCGGCGACGGCGGCTTCCAGTTGAACATCCAGGAGTTGCAGACCGTCGCCCGCAACGAGCTGCCGTTGAAGATCGTGATCCTCAACAACCGATCGCACGGCATGGTGCGCCAGTTCCAGGAGTCTTACTTCGATGGCCGCTACCAGTCGACCGCGTGGGGGTACTCCGCACCGGATTTCGTAGCCGTCGCGGCCGCCTTCGGCCTGACCGCCGGGAGGGTCGATCGCGTCGAGGACGTGCAGGGCGCGATCGCCGAGATGTGGCGCGACCCCACGTCGCCTTATCTGCTCGAGGTCGCGATCGACACGACGGCGAACGCGTATCCGAAGATCGCGTTCGGCCACCCGATCAGCGAGATGGAGCCGTTCGTCGCGCCGAAGGCGATGGAGTCCACATGAGCACCGTCGTCAGCCACCTGCGCTCCGCCGAGTCGGGCCTGAAGGGTCAGCTCGTCCGCTTCGGCTTGACCGGCGGCCTGGTGACGGTCGTCTACCTGACGGTGACGACCGTTCTCTCGCAGCTCGTCGGGCTTCCCTTCCAGCTCGCGCTCGCGATCGGGTTCGTCTCGGCGATCCTCCTGCACTTCACGCTCCAGCGCCTGTTCGTCTGGATCCACGACACCGGCTTCGCGCTGCCGCTGCGCCATCAGGTCGTCCGCTACCTGCTGATGGCGGGCACGCAGTACGGCGGCACAGCCGTGTCGACGGCGATCCTCCCGGGCGCGCTCGGGGTGAGCACCGAGCTCGTGTACCTGGCGACGATGCTCGTGGCGACGACGACCGGCTTTTTGGTCATGCGCTTCATCATCTTCCACGGAGGCGCCTCGCCGAAGCCGCGCGAGCGCGATCCGGCGGACGACCTGCCGATCGACGTTCAGATCGCAGAGTTCGCCGCGCCGCATCGTCGCGCTTAGCCGGACGCGGCCCCGTGCGCGCCGTCGCGCGAGCCGGCCGTCGCGCGAGGCGGCGCTTCATATGTCCGTCTGAATCGCTTTTCCTATTGCGCTGGCGGGGAATGCCGATGGCATGGGTGTGACCTCGAACGGCCTCACGAATCCCCTGCGCCTGATCGCAAGCCGTTCGTCTCGCCTGCTGCTCGGCGTCGCGCTCTGCGCCGTCTGTGCCCTGCTTGCGCCGACGCTCGCCAGCGCGAAGCTCGTCGCGATCGGCAGCCCGCTCTCGGTCCCCGCGACGCTCAACACGGCCGAAGACCTCGGCTACCCGGGCACCTACACGCAGGTCCCGCCGAGCCCCGAAGCTCCGCACGGCGTCTTCCACACGTTCCACTTCGGCGCCGACACCGCGATCTGGAACTTCTCCAAGGCGAGCGGCGAGATGCCCGTGCCGGCGACCGGCCAGGCGAAGAAGATCGAAGTCGAGGGCTGCGCGCAGCGGGCGCCGAGCGGTCCGCTGCCGCTGACGTCGATCCACTTCCAAGACCTCGCGCCGCTGCCCGGCGGCGGCGCGAAGGTCAACATCACCTCGCAGGGGTTCGACCTGCCGGTGTGCGGCGAAAACGGCGCCGGCGCCTCGACGATCACGACGTTCCTCCCGATCAACCTGTGCGTCAGCGCCGGCGACTACGTCGGCTTCAACGACAACGGCGGCTACGTCGAGAACGTCTACCGCAACGGCGTGCCCTACCAAGTGCTCGGAGCGGTCTCCGGCTCGACGATCGACTCGTTCATCGAGGACCAGGGGACGGGCAACGGCGCGACGCTCTCGCCCGCGGTCAAATCGGCCGACGACGGCTTCGCGATCAGCCGCAACGAGGAACTGATGATGCGCGTGACGCTCGCGACCGGCGCCGACGCCACGCACATCTGCCCAGGTGGGCAGCAGGGACGGCCGCCGGCGCTGCCGCCGATTCGCCTGAGTCCGCAGACCGACGGCATCAACGCGAGGCGCGTCGTCGCGGTCGCGATGTTCTGCCGCGTGAGCCCGTGCAAGGGCGTCGCGACGCTGAGCGCGAGCAATCGCACGTACGGCCGCGCCGGCTTCGTCGTGCAGCCCGAGACGACCGTGCACCTGCCGATTCGCGTGGGGTCCGAGCTGCTTCAGAAGATCCGCCAAGATCACGGTGTCTCGCTGACGCTCGCGGCCGTCGTCGACGGCAAGACGGTCACGCAGCGGATCGGCGTGAAGATCTTCTAGCTCCAGCGCCAGCACCGCAGCTCGCTCGCGCTCTCCCCGAGCGCGAGCGCCGCCGCGGCCGCGGGTGAGCCGACGTCGAGATCGACGAGCGCCGACGCCGCGCGAGCACGCGCGCCCGCCGCGGAGGCGCCGAGGCCCGTGCCGCGACGCTTCAGCTCGGCCTCGTGACGCGTCCACAGCCGCACGAACTCGCGCTCGCGCGCATCCGCAGCGAGCGCCGCGAGCCCGAGCGCCGCCTGCTCGCCGAGCGCGCGCCGCGCGAGCGCGACCCGATCGGCCGCGCGCGCGTGCGCGCCGCTCCGCGCGAACTGCACGTCGACGCCGATCGGCGCGGCGCGCGTGAACGCGAACAGCGCGAGCTCGCGCGAGTGCGACAGGTTGAAGAACAGCGCCGGGCGTCCGCCGTCGCGCGGTTCGGCGAGCTCGGGCTTGCCGTGCGGGCCGCTCCTCAGCTCGACCGCGCCCGGCTCGATCTGCAGGTAGCGCCCGAGCAACGCCCGCAGCAGCCCGCGCGATCGGCTCCACCTGAGCCTCGCGCGCTCGTCGAGCAGACGCGCCGCCCGCTCGCGCTCCGCGTCGCTGAGCGCGTCGGTCACGCGGGCGTCGGTCTGCGTCAGCTCGGCGCGCCAGACGTGCACGGCCGCGCGCGCCAGGCTCGGCTCGCGCGGGCCGCGCGGCCACGCGGGCTCGGCGCTTGAAAGGCCTCCCTGCCGAGCGGGCAAACTCACGGTCATCGTCGATCGAATATAGGCAAGCTTGGACATCCGGCTACGCTCTTGCGCCTATGCACGTCCTGTCGACTCGGCTGCCCGGGCTCGTCGCTGTCGAGCCGTCGACGCACGGAGACGAGCGCGGCTTCTTCTGCGAGACCTATCGCAGCGCCTGGAACGCCGAGCTCGGCATCGACGAGCACGTGCGCTTCGTCCAGGACAACCACTCGCGCTCCTCGCGCGGCGTGCTGCGCGGGATGCACTTCCAGGTCGGCGCCGGCGTGGCGAAGCTCGTGCGCTGCGCGCGCGGGCGGATCGTCGACGTCGCCGTCGACCTGCGCCGCGGCTCGCCGACGTACGGCGAGTGGGAGCGCGTCGAGCTCGACGACGAGCGCATGCGCGAGCTGTTCGTGCCGGTCGGCTTCGCGCACGGCTTCTGCGTGCTCAGCGACGTCGCCGACGTGATCTACAAGCAGACCGCCTACTACGACCCTTCGCTCGAGCGCGGGATCGCCTGGAACGACCCCGACGTGGCGATCGACTGGCCGCTGCCCGCCGCCGAGCTGATCGTCTCCGAGCGCGACTCGCGCGCGCCGCTGCTGCGCGAGCTGGCGCCCGAGCTCCCGTTCGAGTTCGGCGGCGGTTGAGCGCGGCGGCTGCTGCGAAGCTGGGCGGCGAGCATGGGCACGGCGATAGTCACAGGGTCGGGCGGGCTGATCGGCTCGGAGTCGGTCGCGCGCTTCGTCGAGCTCGGCTTCGACGTGATCGGCCTCGAGAACGACACGCGCGCGCGGCTGTTCGGCGCCGACGCGTCGACCGCGCACATGACCGCGTCGCTGCTGCAGCGCTATCCCGACTCGTTTCGCTCGCTCGATCTCGACATCCGCGATCGCGACGCCGTCGAGCGGGTGTTCGCCGAGCACGCCGGCCGGCTCGAGCTCGTGATCCACGCCGCCGCGCAGCCGTCGCACGATTGGGCCGCGTCCGACCCGCACGCCGACTTCGAGATCAACGCCGGCGGGACGCTCAACGTGCTCGAGGCGACGCGCAGGCACGCCGACGGCGCGACGTTCGTGCATTGCTCGACGAACAAGGTTTATGGTGACACGCCCAACGCGCTGCCGCTGATCGAGCTTCCCGGCCGGCTCGAGCTGCCCGAGGATCACGTCTACTTCGACGGCGTCGACACGTCGATGTCGATCGACCGCAGCACGCACTCGCTGTTCGGCGTCTCGAAGACCGCCGCCGACCTGCTCGTGCAGGAGTACGGGCGCTACTTCGAGATGCCGACCGTCTGCTTTCGCGGCGGCTGCCTGACCGGCCCCAACCACGCCGGCGCGATGCTGCACGGCTTCCTCTCCTACCTGATGCGCGCGACCGTCGTCGGCGAGCCGTACACCGTGTTCGGCTACGGCGGCAAGCAGGTTCGCGACAACATCCACTCGGCCGATCTCGTCGCGGCGTTCGAGCGCTTCCACCGCGATGCGCGCGCCGGCGGCGCCGTCTACAACATCGGCGGCGGCCGGCCGTGCAACTGCTCGATGCTCGAGGCGATCGACCTCTGCCAGCGGATCGCCGGCCGCGAGCTCGATTGGACGCTCTCCGAGCGCCACCGGATCGGCGACCACCGCTGGTGGATCAGCGACCTGCGCCCGTTCGCGCGCGACTTCCCCGGCTGGACGCCGACGCGCTCGCTCGAGCAGATCCTGCGCGAAGTGCACGAGCAGAACGCCGAGCGCTGGCTCGCCGCGAAATGACCGGACTGGTTCTTCAGTCGAGGCGCGTGCCGCTCACGTCGGACTCCTGCGAGGGCAGCTCACATCGCGCGCGCGAGCCGAACAGCCAAACGGCATGCAACTGGTCCTTCAGGCCCAGGCGCAGCTTCTGGGCGAACCGCTCGATCAACGCTCGCTCGTCCGCTGCCAGCGATGTCCCGGCCAACGCGGTCATTGGCGCCAATCCGCTACCGCGTCGAATCCGCGCGTCATGATGTCGATTTTACACGCGCATTTCCGGCCACCGCATACCGCGCCCCGTGCGGGGGCCGCAGCGCATGCGGCCCCTTCGGTGACATCCTTAGCGTCCATGCGTCCCCTTCTGCAGCGCCTGCGCGAGCGCACCAACGGCTACACGGTGACGCCGCAGCAGTACGCGCGCGCCACGTACGTCGCGCTCGGCGCGCTGACGCTGATCGTGCTGACCGGCGCCGCCGTGCGGCTGACCGGCTCGGGACTCGGCTGCCCGACGTGGCCGAAGTGTTACGGCAACATCTACCCACCGCTGAACACGCACGCGGTGATCGAGTTCTCCAACCGCGTCGTCACCGTCCCCGTCGTGATCGCCGCCGGCGCCGCTTGGCTGCTTGCGCTGCGCCGTCGCCCGTATCGCCGCGACCTGATGCGACTCGGCGCGCTGCTGCCGCTCGGCGTGATCGGCCAGGCCGTGCTCGGCGGCTTCACCGTGCGCGGCGCGCTCGACTACGGCTGGGTGATGGGCCACTTCGCGCTGTCGATGCTGATCCTGTTCGCCGCCGCGCTGCTCGCCTGGCGCGCCGGCCAGCCCGACGACGAGCGGCTCGCCGACCGCCAGGTCGACCGCGAGGCCGCCGAGCCGCGCACGAGCGCGGCCGTCGCCGAGCGTCGCCTGATCCTCGCGACGCGCGGCCTCGTCGCGCTCGGCGCGTTGACGATCTTCGCCGGGACCGCCGCGACCGCGGCCGGACCGCACGCCGGCGGCTCGCCGGGCCAGAAGATCAATCGGCTCGACCTCGATGGCCGCGGAACGATGGACTTCGTGATCCACCGCCACGGCGAGATCGCGTTCGCGTTCGGCCTCGCCGCGCTCGCCGTCTGGTGGCTGGCGCGCCGCAGCGACGCCTCGCCGCTCGTGCGCCGCTCGCTGACGGCGCTGTGCGCGCTGCTCGCGCTGCAGGGCGTCGTCGGCCTCGACCAATACGAGACGCACCTGCCGACCGAGCTCGTTTGGGTTCACGTCGCGCTCGCGTGCGGCGCGTGGTTGGCCGCGATCTGGGCGGCGTGCGCCGCCGATGCGCTCGCGCCGCGGCGCCGGCGCATCGCGCCCGAACGGGCGCCGAGCACGCCGCTGCGCACGCGCGAACCGGTCGAGTTCCCCGGAAATTAGGCCATTCTCCGGGCGTATTCGCCGTGCTCGTCGGCGTCGTCGTCCTCACCAGCGGTTAGCCTGCTCGCAGTAACGACACCCTAGAAGGGAGTGGTATGACCAAGAACGAGCTGGCCGAGCAGGTCGCCAGTCGCAACGGACTGGCCGCCAGTCAGGCCCGACAGGTGGTGGAGACGGTGATCGACGTCGTCTCCGACGAACTTGCCGCCGGGGGTGAGGTCGCGCTTGCCGGCTTCGGCAAGTTCAGCGTCAGCCACCGTGCTGCACGGCAGGGACGCAACCCGTCGACGGGCGAGACGATCAACATCGCCGCGAGCAAAGCGGCGAAGTTCTCGGCTGCGAGCGCGTTGAAGAAGCGCCTCAATCCCTGATCGTCCTTCGCGCGATCCCCAGAGGTCACCGGCCCGCACCGGACCGGCGACCTCTGGGCGCCGAGGATCGAGACGGCGCTCAGCGAACTCTTCGCACGCGCTAATCGGGTGTTAAGGGCCGGCGAGGACGCTTTACCGCGACCCCCGACCCTCGATCTCCGGATGGTGCGGCATGAGGCAGAGCAATCGCAGGCGCTCGCGCGCGATCACACACGCGCGCTACGACTCACTCAGCGGCTTCTACGCGGCCGATCGGCGACGAGCGCGCTCGCGCGAGCGCGACATCGGCCTGTGGTGGCGTGAGGACGTCGGCGGCCCGCTGCACCGCGCCGCGTGGGTCGCCGACACCGGCGAGCTCTATCTCGTGCGTCTCGGGCCCGAGGTCGACGGCGGCGGCGAGGTCGAGGTGCTCGCTCGCGTCGCCGACGGCGATCGCCTCGAACGCGCGCTGCACGGCTGGCG
The DNA here is from genome assembly GCA_035486335.1 of Solirubrobacteraceae bacterium. Classification (GTDB taxonomy): domain Bacteria; phylum Actinomycetota; class Thermoleophilia; order Solirubrobacterales; family Solirubrobacteraceae; genus Palsa-744. The sequence continues at coordinate 2,063 of DATHND010000143.1, read as the reverse complement.
CGAGCGCTGCGGCGAGCGCCGCTCGCTCGGATGGCTGCGCGCCCGCGCGGCTCGCCTGAGCGGCGCGCGGGTCGACGACGCTCCACGTCCGGCGTCCAGCGCCGCCGGACGCGCCGCCGCTGGCACGATGTTCGCGGCGATGAGCTCCGTCGCGTCCGAGCTCGCCTACAGGTCGAGGCCGAGAGCGCCCGCGACCTCGACGGCGCGTCCGGTCTCGGCGAGCAGGCTCCTCGCGGACACTTGATCGAGTCGCGTGACCTTTGCGCCGTGGCGTTGTCTCACGGGCAGTCCAGCACCCAATCGACCGGAGTCCCGGTCTCAGGAGGCTTCATCTAAGCGACCGAGGACGCCGTCCCGCGCCGACTATCGCGGCTCAGCCGCAGCCGGTGTTCGCGCCGCAGCTGCTGCACGTGTAGCAAGAGCCGGTCCGCTGCATCATCCCGCCGCACTGACCGCACGCCGGCCCCAGGTCGAGGCCCTGCAGCCGCGCCGGGACGACCGGCGGTGAGTCCGTGAAGGAGGCGGCGGGCGCGCTGGAGCCGCCGTTGCCCCCCGAGGCCTGCGGCTGCTCCTCCGCGCTCTCGGCGCGCGGGCCGGCGGTGTCGGATGAGCTCACCGACTGTGCGGCATCCTGCGCCGCTTGGCGCGCGCGAACAGCGGGCGTGAGGATGCCGAGCTCCTCCTGCGCGTCGACGTCGAGGAAGCGCGACGCGAGCCAGCGCATGATGTAGTCAGGCATCGACTTCGCGAACGGGATCTCCGGGTTCTGCGTGATCCCCTCGGGCTCGAAGCGCATGTAGCTGAACTTCTGCACGAGCGTCTCGAGCGGCACGCCGTACTGCAGCGCGATCGAGATCGCCGTCGCGAACGAGTTCATCATCCCGCGCAGCGTCGAGCCCTCCTTGCCGATGTCGGTCAGGAATATCTCGCCGACCGATCCGTCCTCGTACATCCCCGCCGTGATGTAGCCCTCGTGTCCGGCGATCGAGAACTTGTGCGTGATCGACCGGCGCTCCACGCCCATGCGCCTGCGCCGCGGCCCGGCATCGGCGAGCGCCTTCGCGACCGCCTGCTCGACGATCGCATCGACGTCGGCGGGCTCCTGCACGCCCTGCTGCGCATCCGTGCGCAGCGCCTGTGCCGTCTTCGACCCGTCGCGGTAGATCGCGAGCGCCTTGATCCCGAGCCGCCACGCCTGCGTGTACGCGTCGGCGATGTCCTCGACGGTTGCCTCTTGCGGCAGGTTGACCGTGTTGTGGTTGACAATGCCGTTGGCGACAAATGCGTGGGTGACTGGGACAGAGACGTCATAGACCTCGCGCTCGCCCGCATCTTCAACCGATACGACTGGGCTGAAGTGGAGATTGCGCTCGAGCACGACGTCGAGCCACTCCGGTAGCTCGACGCCCTCGATCGTTGCCACTCGCTCGAGAGAGGTGCGGCTCACGTTCTGTGTGCGCGCATCCTTGAGGTAGCTGAAGGTGCGCGAATTGCCCGAGCCCTTTCCCGAGTGCCCGCCCCTACCGCGCGGGAGCAGCCCGTAGAGCTCCTGTCCGCTTATGCCGGGGACGACGTCCCATGGACTCTGGCTGAACTCGCGAGAGCCCAGTTCGGCTGCTCGCAGTTTCTTGTGCGGCTCGACGAAGTTGAGCATGCCCACCAACCGCTGAGCCTCGCGCCCCGCCGTGTAGACCTCATCGAAGCTCTTTTCATATAGCGGAGCCTGCTTGGTCACCCTGCCGTGCACGATCCCAAGATTCGTGAGGATCGCCTGCAGATCGTCGAGCAAACTCTCGGAGTCCAAGCAGATCGCCCACTTGACCATCCCGCTTGTCGTGATGAATGCATCGAGGCACAACCCATCCACGAAACGCAGCACCATGTCTCGCGGAGAGCGCAGGATGGCGTCGGGAATTCGCTTATTGGCTGCCCCATTTCCACAGCCGAGGTAGTCGAGGAACTCGACCACTCGCTTCGATGACAGCTCGACCGATGGGCACTTGTCCGGCTGACGTACAAGCTTGGGCTGAAACCCAAACAGAGCCTCGGCCGCATCTACGATG
>DATHND010000142.1:0-10225 GCA_035486335.1 Solirubrobacteraceae bacterium | reverse complement strand
GTCGCCGACAACCTCTCCCCCTACATCGACGCCGCGCCGCTGGAGGAGCAGAAGTACTTCCTCGCCACCCAGCAGGCCGACGAGGCCCGCCACGCGGTGTTCTTCAAGCGCTTCATGCACGAGGTCTGCGGGATCGGTGACGGCACGATGTCGAGCGGCCTCAGCGCGATCAAGCCGCAGCTGACGGTCGGCTTTCGCAAGATCTTCGACCGCCTCGACCGAATGGCCGACGAACTGCGCGCCGACCACTCGCCGGCGAAACTCGCCGCGGCGATCACGCTCTACCACATCGTCGTCGAGGCCTCGCTCGCACAGCCGGGACAGCACTTCATCTGCAGCTACCTCGAGGAACGCGACCAGCTGCCGGCGTTCCGCGAGGGGATGGAGAACATCGCCGCCGACGAGCAGCGCCACATCGGCTTCGGCGTGAAGATCCTCTCGGACCTGAAGCGCGAAGACCCGGTGCGCGTGCCGAAAGCCGTCGCGCGGCTGCTGCGCGAAGTCACGCGCTACACCCAGCAGGTGCTGATGCCGCCGGGCTGGGACGAGCGCTACGTGACCGTGTTCAACTCGACGTTCGACGAGGTCGGCGTCGAGGGGCTGAACTCGATGAAGACGAAGCTGCGCTCCGCCGGCATGCCGATCGAGGAGCTGCCCGGGCCGCCGTTGCTGCCGCTCGGGTTGACGCCGCTCGAGACCTCCGAACGCGGTCGACGGCTCGCGCAGGCGGGCGTGATCGGCGTGCGCGAAGGCCCGTCGCCGCGCGATCCGCAGACGCTCGAGCTGCTGTTCGACACGATCCGCCGCCAGGTCAACCCGCGGCACGGCCTCGCACGGCCGACGACGTTCCAGTGGGAGTTCACCGACCCCGACGTGCCGACGTGGCACCTGACGGTGAACAACGGCTCGAGCACCGTCGCCGAGGGGGCCGCCGCGAAGCCCGACCTGCGCCTGCAGCTCGCCTACCAGGACTGGATCGACATCATCGGCGAGCGCGTCGACCCGATGCGGCTGATCGCTCGCGGTCGTCTGCGCCCGAAGGGCAATCCGCTCGCGCTGCGCAAGCTGACGAAGGTCTTTCCGCGCGGATGAGCTCGTGGAGAATCACTCCTCTCGAGTCTCTGAGCGGAATCGCGGAACTCGGACAGGGCGCGCGTGTTGGTAGACGTACCGAGATGAAACGCGCGCATGCTATCTGCCTGATCCTGCTCGGCTCCGCCATGCTCGCGGCGCCCGTGCAAGCGTCGGCTGAAGAAATCCCGCCGCCGACGCTCAACGTCAAGGCGGCGGCCGTGCCGATCCCGGGGTTTCCGGGCACGGGCAACTTCTACGGCAAGGGCGCCGACGTGGAAGCCACCGTCGAAATCGCCGGATCCGGATACGGCGCCACGCCCCAGAACCCGAAAGGGAGCGTGCCGCCGGTCTCGGCGGTCAACGTCTACCTCCCGAAGGGCGTGAAGCTGCACCCCTCCGGCTTCGGCTCGTGCGCCGAAGCCACGCTCAAGAACATCGGTCCTCGCGGCTGCCCCAAGAGCTCGGTCGCGAGCCCGATCGGGAGCGTGCTCGGTGAAGTGACGTTCGGGAGCGAACGCGTGCCGGAGAGCGCCACGCTTCAGGGGTTCTTCGGCCCGGGCGGCAGCATCCTGTTCTACACGCAGGGCACCAGCCCCGTCAGCATCGAAGTCGTCTCGACCGGCCGATTCGTGCGGAGCTCCGGCAAATACTCGTGGGAGCTCGAGACGCTCGTGCCGCCGGTCGCCACCGTGCCCGGCGCGCCGTTGGCGTCGGTCAGCAGGATCCACATCAAGGCGGGCGCGGCGTATAGATCGCACGGGAAAGTGATCCCGTATGGCACCGTGCCGAGAAAGGGCGAATGCCCGAAGGGCGGCTTCTTCGGAAAGACCGAAGTCACGTTCGGCGGGACGTTCGGCGGCGAACGTGAATTTGGGATCCCGGCCAAAACCGTGACCGCCGTGATCCGCGTTCCCTGCCCGCGCAGGTAACGCCCGACCGGATCGCTAGCTACAGCTAGCCGGGCGCGAACTCACGCTGGGCGGCGGGCACGGCGTCGGCCGGCGCACCAGCCCGGGCGCCGCCGCCCGCGCCACTGCCAGCGGAACCGCTCGGCGCGCCGCCTGCAGCGCCGCCGGCGCCGCCGGCGCTGATCGACGCCGTGCGCGCGACCGCCGCGGAGTAGCCGCGCGAGCTCGTCGAGCGCGAGACGGCGGTGAGCTGCTCGGGACCGAACTCACGAGCGGCGCGCGCCGGCGGCGGGACGACAGCGAGGCGAACCGGCGGCGGCGCGGCGCTCGTGGTCGCGCCGAGGGCGGGGGCCGACGCGGCGAGCGCCTGCTCGCCCGTCAACATCGCCGCGGCGCCGCGCGGGACGGCGGCGACCGTGCGGGCGTGGCGTGCCTTGGCGGACGGTCGAAGACCGCCGCGCTCGCCATCGAGCACGGCGCAGCCGGCGCCGAGGCCAAGCGCGAAGACGCAACCGACGGCGAGCTTCGCGCCGAGCGAGCCGCCGGCGAGCCACCATCCCCCACCGGCGGCGCCCGAGGCGGACAGCGCGCCGGCGGTCGACGCCGAGGAAGCGCCTGCGCCCGTCAGGCCAGAGCCGCCGGTCGCGCTCGACCCGGCCGTCGCGGCGCCGCCGCCCGCGGCCGCGCCGGAGCCAAGCAGCAGGCGCAGCAGCGACGGGACGGGTGGCAGGACGGCGGCGAGCCCGCGCAGCGAGAGCACGTACGCCCGACACGCGGGGCACTCGGCGCGATGCGCTTCGGCGAGCCTGCAGCGCTCGCCGGCGGGGTCGAGGATGCCGTACGCGAAGCCGCGCATCAGCGAGCCCTGCTCCTCGCACCAGCGCCCGGCGTCGATCGTCTCGATCAGCGCACCGACCTTCTGCGCGACACCGGGCGCGCCGTCGCCGCGGCCGTCCATCAGCTTGTGCATGCGCCGCTCGCTGACGCCCATCCGTACGGCGGCGTCGGCGCGCGAGAGCCCTTGCAGATAGCAGAGCGTCGCCGCCTGCTGCTCGCGTGCGTTCAGGCGCGAGCGCAACGCCTCGAACACGTGGCGCAGGCGGACGTGGTCGTCGAGCCGGTCGGCGAGATCGCGCCGGTCGACGGCGGCGACGCCGGCGAGCGCCGTGTCGGTCGGCCGTCGCGCGTCGCCGGCGGGGCGCTCGCGGCCGGGCACGAGCCGCTTGGCGCGACCGCGCGCGCGATGCTCGTCGATCGCGCGCCGGTAGGTGACGCGCGCGAGCCACGCCTCGGGACTGTCGATCTCCGCTCCTTCGAGCACGGCCGCGTACAGCCCGTGCCACGCCTGGGCGTAACACGCGTCGAGATCGCTCGCGTCGAGCCGCACGCCGACGACGCGCAACCGCGCCGAGACGCCGCCCAAGATCGTCGCGCGCAGGCGCTCGAACTCCGCCCGCAGCAACCGATCGGCGCGATAGCGACGAAGGGTAAGGGGGCTCATGCTCGAAGACTACGGATCTTGCGAGCCAGACGAATTCTGCCATCCGGTCGCGCATATAGCGTTTTGACGCATCTCCATGGGTCAAGACATCGACTGATATCGACGGAGGGGACCTGACCATGAACAAGGCGTACCGTGCGCTCATACCCGTGCTCGTTCTGCTTCTCGCCGCAGCCGGCGCGTCCGCGACGCAGGCCGCGACGCTCGTCGAGCACAACGCCCAACCGCTTGGACTGACGCCGAACGCCGGAAGCCCTCCGGAATTCGGACGGTGCATCAAAGTGACGAGCGGCGAATATGAAAACGCCGCCTGCACGAAAACCTCAGGCTCCTCGAAGCACTACGAATGGTATCCGGCGTTCGGCAGCGCCCAGCCGCTCGAAAAAACGTCGTTCACGACGGCGATCAAAGAATCGACGTCGTCGGTGCTCGAAACCGTCAGCGGCACCCAGGTGGTCTGCAGCGGCGAGACGAGCGTAGGTAAATACGCGAGCAATCACACGGTCGGGAACGTGGTGATCACGTTCACCGGCTGCGTTGCGTTCGGGTTGTCGTGCACCAGCGAAGGCGCGGCCGGCGGCACGATCGTGACGCACACGCTCGAAGGCGTGCTCGGCGTCGAATCGCTCGGAGCGGAAGCGAGCGAAAACGGGATCGGCGAGGAGCTTCACCCGCCGGGCGGCGGCACCGTGATCGCGTCGTTCAATTGCGGCGGGATGCCGGTGACGATCTCGCACGCGCTGATCGGACAGGTCGCCTCGAACTCGATGAAAGCGTCGGACACGGTCAAATTCAAACAGAGCGGCGGCAAACAGCAGCCGCTGAACTTCGTCGGCGAACCCAGCGCCGCGCTGTCGCTGCGGCTGGAAGAAAACACGCCGGAACAGGCCGGCGAGTCGCTGACGACGATTCAGACCAACGAAGAAAAGCTCGAGATCAACTCGGTCGTCTGACGCGCTGCGCGCGCTGATACCGGCGGCCGATCTCCGCGGCCGCCGGTATCTTCACGCGATCTCGCCTCCCGCCGCAGCCCAGTCGGCCACATGGCCGTCCCCGCCGCCGACGGCGGAGATCCTCGGCATTCCGCTCGCCGTCTCCGACTACGAGGAGGTGATGGACTGGATGGACGCGATGATCGCGGCCGACGCTCGCGGCTACGTGACGGCGGCGGCGGTCAACCTCGTGATGTCGGCGCGCGAGCAGTCCGAGACGCTGGCGGCGGTGCTCGGCGCGACGCTCGCGGTGCCCGACGGGCAACCGCTCGTCTGGGCGCTGCACGCGCTCGGGCACGCGCGCGCGACGCGCGTCTACGGCCCGGACCTGATGGCGATGTACTGCGCGCGCATGGCGCTCGCGGGCACGCCGATCTACCTGTACGGCGGCCGCCACGACGACGCGGCGCGCGAGCTGCTCGCAAGACGGCTGCGCGAGCGTTTCACGGGCCTGCGGATCGCCGGCTCCTCCGCTCCTCCGTTCCGGCCGCTGTCGGCCGCCGAGGACGAGCGCGAGATCGAGCTGATCAACTCCTCCGGCGCCGCCGTCGTGTGGGTCGGCACGGGACAGCCAAAGCAGGAGCGCTGGATGCACGAGATGCGCCCGCGGTTGCAGCCGCCGCTGCTCGTCGGCGTCGGCGCCGCGTTCGACTTCCACGCCGGCCTCGTCAAGCAGGCGCCGCCGTGGATGCAGCGCAACGGCCTGGAGTGGACGTACCGGCTCGCGCGCGAGCCGCGCCGCCTATGGCGGCGCTACGCGCGCTACAACCCGCGCTTCGCCGCCGGCTTCGCGCGCCAGTACGCGCGCCACCTGCGCGAGCGCGGCGACGGGCACGAGCCCGCGGGGAACCGCGAAGGCACATGAGCCGCGTGCTGATCACCGGCGGCGCGGGCCCGCTCGGCGCAGCCGTCGCGCGCCGGCTGCTCGCCGACCCGGCGTACGACGTGCGGATCTCCGACCGACGCCCCGCGCCGCTGTGGATGCGCGAGGGCTGCGAGATCCGCGACGGCGACCTGCGCGCGCCGGCGCAGGCGCTCGCCGCGACGAAGGGCTGCGCGCTGGTCGTGCACCTGGCGACGTACGCGCCGGACGATCCGCGGCCGGGCGGGACGCCGTTCACGCTGATCGAGCACGAGAGCGCGATCCACGCTTCGGTCGTGCGCGCGGCGGTAGAGCGCGGCGTCGAGCGCCTCGTGTACATCTCCAGCGCTGACGTGTTCGAGCGCGCCGAGCGGCTGCCGACGCCCGAGGCCGACCTGCGCGAGTGTCGCGTGCCGCGCTCGGCGCGAGCGTTCGCGCGGCTGGCGGGCGAGCGCTACTGCACGGCGGCGCACGAGCAGCACGGCCTGCCGTACACGATCTGCCGCCCATCGGCCGTGTACGGCGCGGCGTCGCCGATGGGCGCCGGCGAGCCGGGCGTCGACCCGCTGATCGGCGAGCTGCTCGACGCCGCGGTGCGCGGCGAGCGCGAGCTCGACGGAGCGACCGAGCACACGCGCACGCCGACGCACGCCGACGACGTCGCCGACGGCATCGTGCTGGCGCTCGGCTCGCAGGCGGCGCTGAACGACGACTTCAACCTAGCCGGCCCACGCGAGCTGTCGCCCGGCGAGCTCGCGCGGATCGTCTGCGAGGCGGCCGGCGTGGGCGCGAGCGCGCTCGCGTCGAAGGCTGGCGCGGACGCCGCCGCCGAACCCGAGCGCAGGTGGCCGTCGGCGCAGAAGGCGCATGAGCTGCTTGACTGGCGGGCGCGAATCGCGCTCGAGGACGGCATCGCCGCGACCGTCCGCGCGCTCGAGGCGAGCGCGTCGGCGATCTCCTCCGCGGCGTCGGCGACCGGCTGACCGCCAGCGAGGGCCGAGCCGACGCGCGACGCGCGACGCCCGGTGCGAGCGCGGACGATCAGCCGGGCTCTATAGGCTTCTGCCGCTCATGCCAGACCGTCGCTCAGCGCTAATCACCGGGATCACGGGTCAGGACGGCTCGTACCTCGCCGAGCTGCTGCTCGAGAAGGGCTATGACGTCCACGGGATGGTGCGCCGCGCCTCGACCGAGAAGTTCGACCGGATCGAGCAGATCCGTGACCGTATCACGCTGCACCAGGGCGACCTGCTCGACCAGCGCTCGCTCGTCGACGCGCTGCGCGCGGCCGAGCCGAGCGAGATCTACAACCTCGCCGCGATGTCGTTCGTCGCCGTCTCGTGGATCCAGCCGACGCTGACGGCCGAGTTCACGGGCGTCGGCGTCACGCGGATGCTCGAGGCGATGCGCGAAGTGTGCCCCGACGCGCGCTTCTACCAGGCGTCGTCGAGCGAGATGTTCGGCAAGGTGCTCGAAGTGCCGCAGACCGAGACGACGCCGTTCTACCCGCGCTCGCCGTACGGCGTCGCGAAGGTATATGGCCACTTCATCACGGTCAACTACCGCGAGTCGTATGGGCTGCATGCGACGTCTGGAGTGCTTTTCAATCACGAGTCCGAGCGCCGCGGCCTCGAGTTCGTCACCCGCAAGATCACCTGGCACGCGGCCGCGATCAAGCACGGCCTGATGAAGGACGTGCGCCTCGGCAACCTCGACGCCGAACGCGACTGGGGTTACGCGAAGGACTACGTCGAGGCGATGTGGCTGATGCTGCAGCAGGACAACCCCGAGGACTATGTGATCGCGACCGGCAAATCGCACTCGGTGCGCGAATGCTGCGAGGTCGCGTTCGACGAGGCCGGGCTCGGCGACTTCGCGCGGTATGTGACGATCGACCCGTCGTTCGTGCGCCCGGCCGAGGTCGACCACCTGATCGGCTCGCCGGCGAAGGCCGAACGCGACCTCGGCTGGAAGCCGCAGACGTCGTTCGAGGAGCTGATTCGGCTGATGACGCGCGCCGACCTCGAGCTGCTCGCGCCGCGCTGAGTCCGATGGCGGCCTGAGCGATGGCGGTGCCGTTGTTCGACACGGCTGCCACGCTCGCGCCGCTGCGCGGCGAGCTGCGCGCGGCGATCGAGCGGGTGCTCGACTCAGAACGCTTCGTCCTCGGACCCGAGGTCGAGATGTTCGAGCGCGAGCTTGCCGCCTATACGGGCGCCGCTCACGGCGTCGGCGTCGCCAACGGAACCGACGCGATCACGATCGCGCTGCGCGCGATCGGAGTCGGGCCGGGCGACGAGGTCGTCGTGCCGTCGTTCACGTTCTACGCGTCGGCCGAGGCGATCCCGCCGACCGGCGCGACGCCGGTCTTCTGCGACGTCGACCCGGCGACGTTCTGTGTCACCGCCGAGACGGTGCGCGCCGCGCTTACGCCGCGCACGAAGGCGGTCGTCGTCGTGCACCTGTTCGGCAACGTCGCGCCCGTCGCCGAGATCGAGGCGCTCGGCGTGCCGGTGCTCGAGGACGCCGCGCAGGCGCTCGGGTCGAACTCGGGCGCCGGGCGAGCGGGCGCGCTCGGCACGGCGGCGACGGTCTCGTTCTACCCGTCGAAGAACCTCGGCTGCTTCGGCGACGGCGGGATGATCCTGACGTCCGACGAGCGTGTCGCCGAACAGGCGCGCATCCTGCGCTTCCACGGCTCGCGCGACAAGGTCGACTACGAGCAGCTCGGCTACAACTCGCGTCTCGACGAGTTGCAGGCGGCGGTCCTGCGCGTTCAGCTTCCGCATCTCGACGCGTGGGCGAACGGCCGTCGCGAAGCCGCCCGCCACTACGAGCGGGCCGGGCTCGGCGAGCTCGTCGCGCTGCCGCGGCCGGTGCCCGACTGCTCGCCCGCGTGGCATCTGTACGTCGTCAGCGACGCGCGGCCGCAGCGCCTGGAAGCGGCGCTCGGCGCCGCCGGCATCGGCTTCAAGCCTTACTACCGCACGCCCGTGCACCGCCAGCCGCCGATGCGCGTGTGGCCTCCCGCCGGCGAGCTGCCCGGCACCGAGCAGGCCGCCGCGCGGCACCTGGCGATCCCGATGAGCCCGGTGCTGAGTCGTGAGCAGGCCGAGCAGGTCGTCGCGGCCGTGCGAGCGGCCGCGGGCTAGGCTCTGAGCAGGTCCTCGGGCGGCACGTCGCGCACGACGCGCGCCGGCACGCCCATCACGACGGTGCGCGGCGGGACGTCGTGCGTGACGAGCGCGGCGGCCGCGACGAACGCCTCCTCGCCGATCTCGACGCCGGGCGTCAGCACGGCACCGCCGCCGATCCGGCAGGCGCGGCGCAGCGTCGCCCCGCGCAGCGGCTCGCCGGGCGGGCGCCGACCGATCGTGTCGTCGTTCGTCGTGACGGCGCACGGCCCGACGAAGACGTCGTCCTCGACGACGGTGAACGCCGTCAGGTAGACGTTCGTCTGCGCACGTACGCGCTCGCCCAAGACGACGTCGTTGTCGACGACGCTGCCGCGTCCGATGATCGACCCGGCGCCGATGCTCGAGCGCTCGCGCACGAACGACTGATCGCCGAGCAGCGCGCCATCGCCGATGCTCGCACCCGCGAGCACGACCGCCGCGGCGCAGACCGTGACGCCGCCGCCGATCCGCAGCGCCCCGACCTCGCCGTGCGCCGCCGAGCGCTTGGACAGCCGCGGGCGCTTGCCGAGCACGGCGTGATCCTCGATCGTGCAGCCGTCGCCGACGATCGTGCCGGCGTGGACGACGACGTGCGCGCCGAACGACACGCCCGCGCCGATCTGCACGTCCTCGCCGAGCAGCAGACCGGGGGCGCGCGCGTCGGGGCTCAGCACGTCACAGTCGGACGACGTCGGCGGCGCCGGAGGAGCGCGTGACGCCGCGCAGGTCGAGCACGCGCCGTGCGCGCCGCGCGATCTCGTCGTAGTCGATGCCGGGGTGCGCGGTGATGATCAAGATCAGGTCGGCGTCATCGACGGTCTCGTCGAGTGTCCCGCTCCTCAGAGCGAACTCGCCGAGGCTCGCGACGTGCGGGTCGTGGTAGCGGACGTCCGCTCCGAGCCCTTTGAGCAGCTGGATGATCTTCAGCGCGGGCGACTCGCGGATGTCGCCGACGCCCGGCTTGTAGCTGACGCCGAGCACGGCGACGCGCGCGCCTTTGACCGACAGGCCGGCGCCGTTCAGCGCGCGCTGCGCCTTCTCCACGCAGTGATAGGGCATCTGCTGGTTGACCTTGCCGGCGAGCTCGATGAACTCCGTCGACATGTCGAACTCGCGCGCGCGCCAGCTCAGGTAGAACGGATCGACCGGCAGGCAGTGGCCGCCCATGCCCGGGCCCGGCTCGAAGCGCATGAACCCGTACGGCTTCGTCGCCGCCGCGTCGACGACCTCCCAGATGTCGATGCCCATGCGGTCGGTCAGCATCGCGAGCTCGTTGACGAGCGCGATGTTGACCGAGCGAAAGATGTTCTCGAGCAGCTTCGTCAGCTCGGCAGCCTCGGGGCTAGACACGCGCACGAGCTTCTCGCAGACGAGCCCGTAGACCTCCTCGGCGCGCTGCACGCACGCCTCGGTCAGGCCGCCGAGCACCTTCGGCGTGTTGCGCAGCGTGTAGTCGGTGCGCCCCGGGTCGACGCGCTCGGGCGAGAACGCGAGGTGGAAGTCGCGGCCGGCCGCGAGGCCCGACTCCTCGAGCAGCGGCGCGACGCGTTCGCGCGTCGTGCCCGGATACGTCGTCGACTCGAGCACGACGAGCTGGCCCGGCTGGAGCACCTCGGCGAGCGAGCGCGCCGTGTCGATCAGCGGTCCGAGGTCGGGCTCGCGGTTGCGCGTCAGCGGCGTCGGCACGCAGATCAGCACCGCGTCGGCTTTCG
>DATHND010000141.1:0-6160 GCA_035486335.1 Solirubrobacteraceae bacterium | reverse complement strand
GACCGCGAAGATCAAGGAGCAGGCCAAGACATGACTCAGATCGGTTTCGTCGGGCTGGGCAAGATGGGCGGCAACATGGTGCATCGCATCCGCCGCGACTCCAAGCACGAGGTCGTGGCGTTCGACTTCGACGAGAAGGCCGTCAAGCAGGCGGTCAAGCACGGCGCCTCCGGGGCCGGCACGCTCAAGGATCTCGTCAAGCAGCTGCAGGCGCCGCGCATCGTGTGGATCATGGTTCCCGCCGGCAAGCCGACGCAGGAGACCGTCGACAAGCTCGCCAAGCTGCTCGACCGCGGCGACATGATCGTCGACGGCGGCAACTCCAAGTGGACCGACGACAAGCGCCGCGCCGGCGAGCTGAAATCGAGCGGCATCGAATACGTCGACGTCGGCACGAGCGGCGGCGTCTGGGGCCTCGAGGTCGGCTACTGCATGATGGTCGGCGGCCCGCCCAAAGCGGTCAAGCGCCTCGCGCCGATCCTCGACGTGCTCGCGCCGCAGACCAACGAGCAGAGCGTCGCTCAGATCGGCCCGCGCGGCTGGCTTCACTTCGGCTCCTCGGGCGCGGGGCACTACGTGAAGATGGTCCACAACGGCGTCGAGTACGGGCTGATGCAGGCTTACGCCGAGGGCTTCGACCTGTTCGACAAGTGCGAGTACGAGCTCGACAACGCGAAGATCGCGCACCTTTGGGGCCAGGGCTCGGTCGTCCGCTCGTGGCTGTGTGAACTGGCGGCGCGCGCGTTCGAGGCCGACGGCAACGAGCTGCAGGCGATCGAGGGCTACACCGAGGACTCCGGCGAGGGCCGTTGGACGATCGCCGACGCGACGGCGCACGATGTGCCGACGCCGGTGATCACCGCGTCGCTGTACGCGCGTCTTCGCTCGCGCGGCAACGGCGACTTCGCCGACCGCGTGCTGGCGGCGCTGCGCAACCAGTTCGGCGGACACGCCGTCAAGGCGGCGCCCGGCGCGGGCAACGCCGCGGCGACGTCCAAGCCGACGGCTTCGCGCTCCGGCAACCGGCGCGGGGCGCGCTGAGCGTGGCGGCGCAGCCCGGTCAGCCGACCGCCGAGCCGACGCCGGAGAACCCGCTGACGGCCGGCCTCGAGCGGCTGCCGGTCGCGCCGACGACGCTCGTCATCTTCGGCGCGACGGGCGACCTCGCCCGGCGCAAACTGCTGCCGGCGCTGTACAACCTCGCGCACGACGGCGCGCTGCCCGAGCGCTTTCGCCTGGTCGGCGTCTCGCGCAAAGAAAAAGCGCACGAGGACTACCGCAAGGAGTGCGAGGAAGCGATCCGCCAGTTCTCGCGCCGGCCGCCGAAGGACGACGTGCTGACGGCGCTGCTGGACGAGGTCAAGTACGTCCCGGGCGTGTTCGACGACGACTCCGTCTACGCCGAGCTCGGCAAGGTGCTCGACTCCTTCGACGAGGACGCCGGCGAAACGCTCAACCGAGCCTTCTACCTGTCGACCGCGCCGGAGTTCTTCCCGGTGATCGTCGGACAGCTCGGGCGCTCGAACCTCGCCCGGGACGAGCACGCGGAGGTGCGCGTGATCATCGAGAAGCCGTTTGGAACGACGCTCGAAGAGGCGCGCGAGCTGAACCGCGAGGTGCTCGCGATCTTCGAGGAGCAGCAGGTCTTCCGGATCGACCACTACCTCGGCAAGGAGACCGTCCAGAACCTGCTCGCGCTGCGCTTCGCCAACGGGATGTTCGAGCCGCTGTGGAACCGCAACTACATCGACTACGTGCAGATCACCGCCGCCGAGGACCTCGGGATCGGCACGCGCGCGGGCTACTACGACCACGCCGGCGCGCTGCGCGACCTGATCCAGAACCACATGCTGCAACTGCTCTGTCACGTCGCGATGGAGCCACCGGTCAACTTCACCGCCGAAGAGGTGCGCAACGAGAAGGTCAAGGTGCTCGACTCGATCACGAAGCCGACGGCGGCCGCGATACCGGAAATGGCCGTGCGCGCGCAGTACGCGGCCGGGCACGCCGGCGGCGAAGACGTCGTCGGCTACCTCGAAGAGAACGGCGTCGCGCCCGACTCCACGACCGAGTCCTACGCGGCGCTGCGTCTGGAAGTCGACAACTGGCGCTGGGCCGGCGTGCCGTTCTACATCCGCACGGGCAAGCGCCTCGCGCGCAAGATCACCGAGATCGCGGTCACGCTGAAGCCGGTTCCGCACCTCGCGTTCTCGCAGGACGGCTCGCTCGGCGTGCAGCCGAACCAGCTCGTGCTGACGGTGCAGCCGAACGAGGGCGTCTCGCTGCGGCTCGGCGCGAAGATCCCCGGCACGCGGATGATCATCCGCCCGGTCAACATGGAGTTCCTCTACGGCACGTCTTTCTTGTCCCAGTCGCCCGAGGCGTACGAGCGGCTGATCACCGACGCGATGCGGGGCGACGCGACGCTGTTCACGCGCAACGACGAGGTCGAGGCGCAGTGGCAGGTCTGCGATCCGATCGTCGGCGCGTGGGCGCAGGAGCCGGGGCCGCTGCCGAAATACGAAGCCGGCTCCGGGGGACCCGCCGAGGCCGACGAGCTGCTGCTCGAAGGCCATCGCTGGCGCGCGATCTGATCCGATGAGCACGAGCGACGCCGTCTGGAGCGAGGAGGGGACGACGCCCGACAGGATCGAAGCCGCGCTGCGCACGCTGCTCGTCGAGCGCCACGCCGAAAGCGGCAGCTTCGTGCCGGCGCGCGTGCTCAACATGATCGCGTTCGTCGACGACGAATGGAGCGGCGAGATCGCCAACCGACTGCGCGGCGTCGGCCGTTACGCGGCGTCGCGGCTGATCGTGCTCTCCTACGACCGCAAGCGCGAGCGTCTCGACGCGCGCGCGAGCGTCGCCTCCGACGGGGATCCAACGCCGGGACAGCTCGCGCTGTTGCGCGAGACCGTCATCGTCAGGCTCGGCGAGCGCCATCTCGATGACCTGCCGACGATCGCCGACCCGCTCGTCGTGACCGACCTGCCGACCCTGCTGTGGTCGCCGCACGGCCATCACGAGGCGATCGAGGCGCTGCTCGGCCTCGCACAGGCGACGTTGATCGACTCGATCGACGAGCCCGTATGGCGCGACGCGCTCGACCTCGCGAGCAAGCTCTCCGAGCGGCTGTACGTCGTCGATCTCGCGTGGCTGCGCTCGACGCCGTGGCGCGAGCGTGTCGCGGCGGCGTTCGATCCGCCGGCGATGCGTCCCGAGCTCGACCGGCTGACCGGCGTCACGGTGCGCCATCACCCCGACTCGACCGTCGCCGCGATGCTGCTGCTCGGCTGGCTCGCTTCGCGCCTGGGGTGGAAGCTCGATCACGCGGAGATCGTCTCAAGCGATCGACGCGAGGGCGTGCTCGGCGGCACGGCCCATGCCGACGGCCACGACGTCAAGCTCGAGCTGAAAGCCGACCCGAGCCTCAGCGTGCCGGGGCTCGCGGGAGTCAGCTTGCACACCGCATCGAGCCTGTCGCTGCATCTCGACCGCGGTCCCGGCGGCCTGCATACGCGTCGGATCGATCGCGACGGCCGCGAGCGCGAGTGGACGCTGCTCGGCGCCTCGCGCGGCGAGAGCGGGATCCTCGGCGAGGGCATCCGCCAGGCGCTGCTGCGCGATCAGACCTACGGACCGGCGCTCGCGGCCGCACAGGAGATGCTGCCCGACGCGCAAGCGCTCGTGCCCGGAGGCGCGCGGCCGGCGTGACGAGCCTGACGACATGCGCCGACGCCGAGACGGCAGCGAAGCGCGCGGCCGGCGAGATCGCGCGCCGCCTGCAGGCGGCGCGCCGCGAGCGCGGCGGCGCGCACCTCGCGCTCAGCGGCGGCACGACGCCGGCGCGGACATACGAGTTGCTGAGCGCCGAGCTACAGGACTGGCAGGCGATCGACGTGTGGTTCGCCGACGAGCGCTGCGTCGGCCCAGATGACGACGAAAGCAATTACAAGCTCGCGCGCGAGACGCTGCTCGACGCCGCCGCCGGGCTTGAGCCGGCGCGCGTGCACCGGATGCACGGCGAGCTCGGCCCCGAGGAGGGTGCGGCGAGCTACGCGGCCGAGCTGCGCGAGCACGCGCCGATCGAGGACGCGCTGGCCGTACTCGACGTGATCGCACTCGGGATCGGCCCCGACGGGCACATCGCCTCGCTGTTCCCCGGCGCGCCGACGCTGCAAGCCGGCGAGCACGAGCTGTGCCTCGGCGTGCACGACTCGCCGAAGCCGCCGCCCGAGCGGATCACGCTGAGCCTCGCTGTGCTGCGCGCAGCCCGCCGCTGCGTCCTGCTCGCCACCGGCTCGTCGAAGGCCGACGCCGTCAGCGCGATGCTCGACGAGCCGAGCCCGCACGTGCCGGCGAGCCTCTTGCGCCGTGCTCGCCTGAGCGTGATCGTCGACGACGCCGCCGGACCACCGCCGCTGCACCGGTGAGCGTCGGCGCCGAGCGGCGTACAGTAGACACGATGGCGATCGACGCCCGCGAGAGCAGACCGGTGAGCGCCGGAGTCGCGGAGGTCCTCGACGGGCTCGAGCACGCGCGCGCGGCGACGCTCGCGCTCGTCGCGCCGCTCGACGACGAGCAGCTGCAGCGCCTGTACTCGCCGATCATGAGCCCGCTCGTCTGGGATCTCGGCCACATCGCCGCGTACGAGGACCTGTGGCTCGCCCACCGGCTCGGCGGCCGCGAGCTGCTGCGCCCGGACCTCGCCGCGCTGTACGACGCATTCGAGACGCCGCGCGCCGTGCGCGGCGAGCTCGAGCTGCTCGCGCCGGCGCAAGCGCGGCGCTATCTCGAGGACGTGCGCGCACGGACGAGCGAGGCGCTCGAGCGGTGCGGCGTCGGCGACGGCGCGATCTGCGAGATGGTGATCCGCCACGAGCTGCAGCACGGCGAGACGATGCGCCAGACGCTTGCGATCGCCGGTCTGCTCTCGTCCACCGACGCGGCCGCGCGCGATCGGCCGATCGAGACCGGCACAGCGGACCGACCGGCGAGCGCGCCGGGCACGGACGATGCGGACGACGCCGGGCAGGAATGGGTCGTGCTTGGCGCCGGAACGTTCGAGCTCGGCGCGCCCGACGGCGACTTCTCCTATGACAACGAGCGCCCGCGCCATCGCGCCGAGACGGACGCGTTCGAGATCGCACGCCGGCCGGCCAGCAACGGCGAGCTCGTGCGCTTCGCCGAAGACGGCGGCTACGAGCGCGAGGAGCTGTGGTCGCCGGACGGCTGGGCGTGGCGCACCGAGCAGGAGCCGGCGCAGCATCCGGCGATCGCCGCCGGACACCCGGACGCTCCGGCGTGCCACCTCAGCTGGTACGAGGCCGACGCGTTCGCGCGCTCCAGCGACGCGCGACTGCCGAGCGAGGCCGAGTGGGAGCGAGCCGCGACCTCGGCGCCGCTTGCCGCGATCGGCCGCGTGTGGGAGTGGACCGGCAGCTTCTTCGGCGGCTATCCGGACTTCGTCGCGTACCCGTACCGCGAGTACTCGGAGGTGTTCTTCGGCAAGCGTTACCGCGTGCTGCGCGGCTCCTCGTGGGCGACCGACGCGCGCGTGGCGAGCCGGCACTTCCGCAACTGGGACCTGCCGCTGCGGCGTCAGATCTTCGCCGGCGTACGCCTCGCGCGCGACCTCGACTGAGCGCGGTCGGCGGCGCGGCGCAGCCGCGATCCGCGTTGTGAGGAGGCGACGCGCTAGGCTCGTCGCCGTGGAGACGGCCTGCGATAGGGTTCGACTCCTCGGGAACTGCTGATGGAGGCCTCCACCGAACCTGAGCACGTGCTCGACGGCGCGATCCGGATCGATTCCCATCTGGACGGCGCCGACGAACGCTCGCTCGCCGACGACGTGCTCGACGGCCTCACGCGACCGTTCAAGGAACTGCCGCCGAAGCACTTCTACGACGCGCGCGGCGCCGAGCTGTTCGACGAGATCTGCGAGCTGCCCGAGTACTACCCGACGCGCACCGAGCGCGCGATCCTCGAGCGGCATGCCGAGCAGATCGCCGCGCTGACCGGCGCCGTCGAGCTCGTCGAGCTCGGCTCGGGCACCGCGAGCAAGACACGCGTGCTGCTCGACGCGCTCCACGCCGCCGGCACGCTGCGGCGCTATGTCCCAGTCGACGTCACCGAGAGCATGGTTCGCGAATGCGCCGCC
>DATHND010000140.1:0-17658 GCA_035486335.1 Solirubrobacteraceae bacterium | reverse complement strand
GGCCGCCGTGGTGCTCGGCGCGCGTTCGGCCCTCATCTCTACTCGACGTTGCCCTCCGCCTCGCCGCCTCCCGGCTCGCGGCGTGGAACGAGCACGAGCCGCTTGAACTCGGCCACGAGCACCCCGTCCTGGTTGAGCACGCGCGTGTGCACCCGCACCGTCCCGCGGTCTGGCTTCGATCGCGACTCCTTCTTCTCGAGCACCTCCGACTCGCAGAACAGCGTGTCGCCGTGGAACACCGGCGCCGGGTGCTTCAGCTCTTCGGTCGCCAGGTTCGCGATCGCCTTGCCGCTGACGTCCGACACCGACATGCCCAGCGCGAGCGAGTAGACGAGCGGCCCGACGACGACGTTGCGTCCCTGTTGCGATTTGTGCGCGTACACGTCGTTGATGTGCAGCGGGTGGTGGTTCATCGTGATCAGGCAGAACAGGTGGTCGTCGGACTCCGTCACGGTCTTCGCCGGCCAGTGCTTGTACACGTCGCCGACCTCGAACTCCTCGAGGTAGCGGCCGTACGGGTGGGCGCCGCTCGCCTCGCGCGCGGCCTGCTCGGTCTCGACAGGCTTGGTCTCGTTCATGGGCCGCAACGATACAGTTCAGCCTCCAGACGACCCAGGAGACCGACTTGCGCAACCCTCGAGATTTCTTCAAGCCCCTCGCGATCGACGCGCCCGAGCCGGCGCGAGAGATTCCGTTCAAGCCCTCTCGGATGCTCCATTTCATGGACTTCTCGAACCCGAAAATGGTCGACAAGACGCCCGACCTCGCGCCGCGGGTCGACGTGCTCGTCGGCAACCTCGAGGACGCGATCCCGCTCGAACGCAAGCAGGCCGCACGCGAGGGCCTGGTCGAGGTCGGCCGCGGGCTGGACCTCGGCGAGACGGCGCTGTGGACGCGCGTCAACGAGCTCGCCTCGCCGTACGTGCTCGACGACCTCACGCGCCTCGTCGGCGAGATCGGCGACAAGCTCGAGGTGATCATGATCCCGAAGGTCGAGGGACCGTGGGACATCCACTACGCCGACCGCCTGCTCGCGCAGCTCGAGGCAAAGGCCGGCCTACAGCGCCCGCTCTTGATCCACTGCGTGCTCGAGACCTCGCTCGGCGTCTCGAACCTCGAGCAGATCGCGAGCGCGTCGCCGCGCATCCAGGGCATGAGCTTCGGCCCCGCCGACCTCGCCGCCTCGCGGCGGATGAAGACGACGCGCGTCGGCGGTGGGCACCCCGGCTACCGCACGATCGCCGACCCCGACCCGGAGAACCCCGACGCGCCGCGCCCGAGCTACCAGCAGGACCCGTGGCACTACTCGATCGCCCGCATGGTCGACGCGTGCACGTCCGTCGGCGCGCTGCCGTACTACGGCCCCTACGGCGACATCTCCGACGCCGAGGGCTGCGAGACGCAGTTCCGCGCCGCCTTCCTGCTCGGCTGCGTCGGCGCCTGGTCGCTGCACCCCGGCCAGATCGCGATCGCGAAGAAGGTCTTCTCGCCCGACCCCGACGAGGTCGCGTTCGCCAAGCGCGTGCTCGAGGCGATCCCCGACGGCCGCGGCGTGCACATGATCGACGGCAAGATGCAGGACGACGCGACGTGGAAGCAGTGCAAGGTGATGGTCGGCCTCGCCGAAATGCTCGCCAAGAAGGACCCCGAGCTGGCCGAGGCGTACGGCTTTGTGCCGGCTCCCGCCGCCGCCTAGCGCCGCCGTATAGGCTTCCGCGCCGCATGAGGTTCCAAGCATGAGGTTCTTCGAGTTCGAGGCGCGCGAGGTCGTCAAGCGCGCCGGCATCCCCGTGACCGACTTCGGCTTCACGACCGACCCGGCCGAGGCGGCGCAGATCGCGCGGCGGATCGGCGGCCCGACGGTGATCAAGTCGCAGGTGCTCTCCGGCGGGCGGATGAAGGCTGGCGGCGTCAAGTTCGCCGACACGCCCGAGCAGGCCGAGTCCTACGCGCACGACATCCTGCAATTGGAGATCGGCGGGCACATGCCGCGCGGCGTGCTCGTCGACCCGAAGGCCGACGTCGCGCAGGAGTACTACGCCGGCGTCGTCTGGGACGGCACGCGCAAGCAGCCCGTGATGATCTTCTCGCCCGTCGGCGGGATCGACATCGAGCAGGTCGCCGAGCAGCAGCCCGACAAGGTCGGCCGACGCCACTTCTCCAACATCCTGCCGCTCTCAGACTTCCACGCCAAGGAGGTGATCGCCGCGACCGGCGTCACCGGCTCGGCGCTCAACAAGCTCGTCCCGATCGTCCTGCGTCTGGCGAGGCTGTTCGTCGACAACGACATGACGCTCGCCGAGATCAACCCGCTCGGGCGCCTCGCCGACGGCTCGTTCGTCGCGCTCGACGCGCACATGGAGATCGAGAACGAGGCGCGTGGGCGCCACCGCCAGCTGCTCGCCGAGCTCGGCGTCGGCGACGACGAGACGCGCCAGGCCCGCGAGGCGACGCCGTTTGAGCTCGCCGGCGAGGCCGTCGACGCGACCGACCACCGCGGCGTCGCCGGCAACGTGACCGAGTTCGACGGCAATCTCGGCCTCGTGATCGGTGCCGGCGGCGGCTCGCTGACCCTGTTCGACGCCGTTCGCGCGCACGGCGGCGACCCCGCCAACTACTGCGAGATCGGCGGCAACCCGTCCGTCGCCAAGGCGTGCGGCCTCGCCAAGCTCGTCCTGCAGAAGCCCGGCGTCGAGGCGATCGCCGTGATGATGTCGATCGTCTCGAACACCCGCGTCGACATCGTCGCCCGCGGCGTGATCAAAGCGTGCGTCGAGCTCGGCTTCGACCCCGCCGAGAAGATCGCCATCTTCCGCATCCCCGGCGCCTGGGAGGAGGAGGGCTTCAAGATCCTCGAGCAGTACGGCGTCGACTACGCCGACCGGAGCGTGTCGCTCAACGAGGCCGCTCGCCGCGCCGTCGAGAAGATCCAAGGAGCGAGCACCGCATGAGCGTGCGTTGCGTGTGCTCCGTTCTCGAGCGCGATAGCAGCCGTATATACACCGGGCGTATATACGTGGGCTATCGGACACCGAAAGAAGACACATACCTCCCATGTCCATCCTGATCGACGCAGACACGACGTTCATCGTCCAGGGCATCACCGGCCGCGAGGCGGTCAACCTGACGCGCGAGTGCCTCGACTACGGCGCCGGCGCGAAGGTCGTCGGCGGCGTCACGCCGGGGCGCCTCGGACGCGAGGTGCACGGCGTGCCCGTGTTCGACACGGTCGCGCAGGCGGTCGAGCACAACGGCGGCGGGCCGGGCTCAATTCACGGCTCGGTCGTCACCGTCCCGCCCGCGTTCACGAAGGACGCCGTGTTCGAGGCGATCGAGAACGGCGTGAAGCTGATCGTGATCGTCACCGAGCGCATCCCGCGGCGCGACGTCGCGCAGATGGTCGAGCTCGCGACGCTGCGCGGCGCGCGGATCATCGGGCCGAACTGCCTCGGCGTCATCGTGCCCGACGTGATCAAGATGGGCGGCATCGGCGGCCCGGCGAAAAACGCCGCGCAGGCGTACAAGCCGGGGCCGATCGGCGTGATCTCGCGCTCGGGCGGGATGACGACAGAGATGTCCTCGACGCTGAGCGCGGCGGGGCTCGGCCAGTCGACGGCTGTGTCGATCGGCGGCGATGCGATCATCGGCTCGACGTACGCGGAGCTGATGCCGCTGTTCGAGGCCGACGAGCAGACGCGGGGGATCGTGATCTACACCGAGCCGGGCGGCCGGATGGAGGCCGAGCTCGCGCGCTGGGTCACCGAGCACGACTCGCGCCTGCCGATCGTCGCGTTCATGGCCGGGCGCTTCATGGACGAGATGCCCGGCATGAGCTTCGGGCACGCGGGCACGATCGTGGAAGGTAAGGAGGACACCGCCGGCGAGAAGATCGCGCGCCTCGCGCAGGCGGGCATAACGGTCGCCGAGCGGATCGAGGACATTCCGACGATGATCAAAGAGAAGATCGACGCCGGCGTGGGCTCGGGGGCGCCACGATGAGGGCCGACGGCATGTTCATCGCCGTCGAGGTCGACGACGCGCTCGCCTCCGACGCGGCGATGGCGAAGAAGCTGACCGAGGCGTGCCCGGTCGACATCTTCGCGCAGGCGAGCGACGGGACGCTCGCGCTGGTCGAGCAGAACCTCGACGAGTGCGTGCTCTGTCGCCTGTGCCTCGACGCAGCGTCGACCACGCCCTCCGGGCGCGGCGTCGAGATCATCAAGTTGTACGACAACGACGCCGTCCTCGCCTGAAAGCCGTCTCGCGCGGTATCGTCCGCTGGAGCATGAACGAAAACTTCTCGCTGATCGTCATGTGCATCTTCCTGCTGGGCTCGCTCGCGTTCCTGGCGCAGCAGCTGACGTCGTACCACTAGGGCGTCGCGCCCTAGACGCTTGGCTGGGCTACGCCGGCCTGCTGCGCGCCTTGCGCGTGCGCTGGCGCTCCTGCTGCTTCTCGACGACGTTGATGATCAGCTTGAGGAACTGCTCGGGCCCAGACGCCTTCGCCTGGCCATAGGTGAACGCCTCGATCCAGTCGGGCACCTTGCCTTCGCGCGCCATCACGTTGAAGAACTCGCGGCGCATGTCGACGCGCAGCCGCGCGTCGGCGGCAGGACCCTTCGTGACCTTCATGTCGGGCATCTCCAGGCGGAAGTGCTGCACGTCGCCACGGCCCCGCAGTTCCACGCCGACGACGAGCTTGATCGGCGCAAGCGCTGGCACTTCCTCGATGAACCGGCGACCGGCGAGCTCGATCAGAGCCTTGGCATCCTCGGCCATGTGACGCTCCCCTTCCGGGACCTTCGTGGTCCGTCGCGGTGTGTCAAATCTTATGACGCTGCAGCAGCTTGCGGCCGATCACCATGCGCTGGATCTCGGACGTCCCCTCGCCGATCAACAGCAGCGGCGCGTCGCGATAGAGGCGCTCGATCTCGTACTCCTTGGAATAGCCGTAGCCGCCGTGAATGCGGAAGCTTTCCTCGACGCAGAAGCGTCCGGCCTCGGAGGCGAACAGCTTCGCCATGCCCGCCTCGAGGTCCGAGCGCGCGCCGGCGTCCTTCAAGCGCGCGGCGCGCAGCGTCAACAGGCGCGCGGCGTCGACCTGAGTGGCCATGTCGGCGAGCTTGAACTGGATCGCCTGGTGCTCGGCGATCGGCTTGCCGAACGTCTTGCGCTCCTGCGAGTAGCGCAGCGCCAGCTCGAGCGCGCGCTGGGCGATGCCGACGCCGCGCGCGGCGACGTTCACGCGTCCGACCTCGAGCGCGTCCATCATCTGCGAGAAGCCGTTGTTCAGGCCGTGCTGCTCGCCGCCAAGCACGTTCTCGGCCGGGCAGCGGTAGCCGTCGAACACCAGCTCGGTCGACTCGACGCCCTTGTAGCCCATCTTGCGCAGCTGCGGCGGGACCGTCAGGCCTGCGTAGTCGCCCGTGTTCTCGCTGACGCCACCCTCCTTCTCGGCGATGAAGCACGTCATGCCCTTGTAGGCCTTCTCCGCGTTCGGGTCGGTCTTGACGAGCACGAACACGAGGTCTGAGCGCAGGCCGTTGGTCACCCACATCTTCTGGCCGTTGATCTCGTAGCCGCCGTCGTCGTCGGTCTTCTTGGCGGATGTTTTGATCGCCTGCACGTCGGAGCCGAGCTCGGGCTCGGACAGCGAGAACGCCGCGCGAATCTCGCCGGTCGCCATTCGCGGCAGATACTTCTGGCGCTGCTCCTCGGTGCCGAACTTCATCAGCAGGTAGGAGCCGATGAAGTGCGTGTTGATCACGCCCGAGATCGAGATCCAGCCGCGCGAGAGCTCCTCGACGATCATCGCGTACGTCGTCAGGTTGAGCCCCATGCCGCCGTACTCTTCGGGGATCGTCACGCCGAACAGACCGAGCTCCTTCATCTGCTCGACGATCGGCTCGGGGAACGCGTCCTCGTGGTCGTAGTGCTCGGCGTTCGGCAGGATCTGCTCGTCGGCGAACTGGTGCACCATCTCGGTGATCGCCTTCTGCTCGTCGGTCATCTCGGTGTACTGGTCCGCGGCTACGGCCATGCTGTATGGGCTCCAGATTAGTTTTCGGGTGTCAGGGGAGAATACCGGCATGAACTTCGCCAGCGACGTGGTCGAGCGGCTGCCGCCGTCGGATCTGGCGCTGCTCGAGCTCGCGCGCGACGGCTCGCGCCGCGAGTGGAGCTTCGGCGAGGTCGCGGAGCGCAGCGCGCGACTGTCGGGCACGCTGATACGCGTCGGGGTGCGTCGCGGCGACGTCGTGATGACGCTGATCGGCAACCGGCCGGAGTGGGTGTTCGCGATGGTCGCGTGCTTTCGCATCGGCGCGGTCGTGCTGCCGTGCACGGAGCAGCTGCGCGCGAAAGACCTGCGCATGCGGATCGAGACGGCGCGTCCAGCGCTGATCATCGCCGACGAACGCAACCGCGCCGAGCTCGAGGCGGCGCGACCGGAGTGCCGCGTGTTGCTCGTGCCCGACGAGCGCCTGTTCGCGGGCGAGCCGGCGGTCGCGGCCGAGCTGGCGTCGGGCGACCCCTGCTTGCTGACGTTCACGAGCGGGACGGCGGGCGAGCCGAAGGCGGTGCTGCACGGCCAGCGTTACCTCGACGGCCAGCGCGTGCAAGCGGCGCACTGGCTCGCGCCGCGCGCGGGCGAGCTCGTGTGGTGCACGGCGGCGAGCGGCTGGTCGAAGTCGGCGCGCAACGTGTTCATCGCGCCATGGCTGGCGGGCGCGTCGGCGCTGTTGCACGACGAGCGCTTCGATCCGCACGAGCGCCTGCAGCTGCTCGCGCGCGAGCGCGTCAACGTGCTGTGCATGGCGCCGACCGAGTACCGCGCGCTCGCCAAGCGCACGACGCTGCGGCCGCTGGCCGACCTGCGTGGGATGGTCGCCGCGGGCGAGGCGCTCAACCCGGAGGTGCTGCGCGCGTGGCAGCAGGCGACAGGCTTCGACATCCGTGACGGCTACGGACAGACCGAGACGGGGCAGCTGACGGGCGCGCCGGCCGGCGCGCCGGCGCGCCCGGGCTCGATGGGCAAGCCGCTGCCGGGGATCGGCCTGCTCATCAAAGACGGCGAGCTGACGGCGAACCCGCGGACGGTGCCGACGTTCTTCCTCGGCTACCTCGGCGAGCACGTGCGGCGCGGCGAGGACGGCGCCTGGCGGATCGACGACCGCCGGTCAGGGCCGATCTGGCGCACGGGCGATCTCGTCGAGCAGGACGACGACGGCTGGCTGCGCTTTCAGGGTCGCGACGACGACGTGATCATCTCCTCCGGCTACCGGATCGGCCCGTTCGAGGTCGAGTCGGCGCTCGTCGCGCACCCGGCGGTCGCCGAAGCCGCGGCGATCGCGGCGCCCGACGAGGAGCGCGGGTCGGTCGTGCGCGCGGTCGTCGTGCTGCGCGAGGGCGACCGCAGCCCGTCGGAGGAGCTCGTGCGCGAGCTGCAGGAGCACGTCAAGCGCGAGACGGCGCCGTACAAGTACCCACGGATCATCGAGTTCGCGAGCGAACTGCCGAAGACGGCGAGCGGCAAGATCAGACGAGCTGCTCTGCGGTCTGAGCGGTAGCGCTCGCGTGACCGAAGTCGCGCTCGAGCTCCTCGACCTCCTGCGCCACGGTGCTCCGCGGCGGACGCAGCACGAGCAACGCCGCGAGGATGCCGAACCCGACGCAGATCGCCGCGACGAGGTAGGCGAGGTGATAGCCGCCCGTCAACGCGCTGGCTAGCGGGTGGCCGCTCGAGCTGAGCGCTTTCGTGTGGTCGGTCGCGATCGTGCCGAGCGTCGCGAGCCCGATCGCGCCGAACAGCTGCACCGAGACGTTGATGATCCCCGATGCGAGCCCCGCATCGCGCTGCGGCGCGTCGCTCATGCCGATCGTCAGCAGCGGCAGGAACGAGGAGCCGGCGCCGAGGCCGAGCAGCAGGAACGCGAAGAACAGGCCCGGGAAGTAGCTCGCGTGCACGCCCTGCGTCGCCAGCAGCAGCAGGCCGAGGATGATCCCGACGAGCCCGCCAGCGAGCGTGTTGACCGCGCCGACGCGCTCGACGATCCGCGCGGCGACGCCCATCGACATGATCGCGATCAGCGCCGTCAGCGGCAGGAACGCGAGGCCCGTTTCGATCGCGTCGTAGCCGAGCACGCGCTCGAGGTACAGCGAGCCGAGGAAGAACGCCGAGAACATGCCGGTGACGAGCAGCCCGCGGACGACGCTCGAGCCCATCAGCGAGCGCAGGCGCAGGATTCGCAGCGGCATGATCGGGTTCTTCACGCGCGCCTCGAACGCGAGAAACGCGCCGAGCAGGACGACCGCCGCGCCGCCGACGCCGAGCGTGCGCGCCGAGGTCAGGCCGTATTCGCTCGACTTCACGATCGCGAACGCGCCGGCCATCGTCGCCAGCGTGATCAGCACCGACCCGGCCCAGTCGACGCCGCCGCCGAGCCCGATGCCCTTGTTCTCGACGATCAGCCGCGAGCCGGCGAGGAACGCGACGGCGCCGATCGGCACGTTGACGAAGAAGATCCAGTGCCAGTCGAGCGATTGCGTCAGCGCGCCGCCCGCGAGCAGCCCGATCGAGCCGCCGCCGGCGGAGACGAACGCGTACATGCCCATCGCCTTCGCCTGCTCTCGCTTCTCCGGGAACTCGGTGACGATGATCGCGAGGATCACGCTCGAGGCGATCGCGCCGCCGACGCCCTGCAAGAGGCGCGCGCCGATCAGCAGTCCCTGGCTGTTCGCGATCCCGCAGAGGATCGACGCGCCCGTGAACAGCACGAGCCCGCTCAGGAACACGCGCTTGCGTCCGACGAGGTCGCCCAGCCGGCCGGCCAGCAGCAGGAAGCCGCCGAACGTGATCAGGTAGCCGTCGAGCACCCACGTGAGGTTGCTCTGCGTGAAGTGCAGGTCTTTCTGGATCGACGGCAGCGCGACGTTCACGATCGTCGCGTCGAGCACCATCATCAGCTGGCCGAGGCACAGCACGGCGAGCGCGATCCAGCGCCGGCGCTCGTTGCGCTGCCGCTCTGTGCCCGCGTCCGGCGTGGCGGTCTCGAGTTGTTCGATCGTGGTGCTCATGCGGCTCCCTTCGGTTGACGTAGGACAACCGTAGCATGGATGATCCTTGTGGAAGGGATGATCGTCATAAAATTTATGATTGATGCTAGGATGACGACAGATACGAGATGGTGTATAAATTTGGTGACATGGGATCCGAGAGGGCGTTCGCTCCGAACTCGATGGTCCTGCTGACGCGTCTGGCGAAGCAGGTCTACAGGCGCAGCGACGAGCAGCTGCTCGGCATGCATCTGCGCCACCTGATGACGCTGAGCTACCTGCGGGACCACACCGGCTGCCCCCAGCAGGAGCTGGCCGAGGTGCTGTGCATGGACGCGAACAACGTCGTGCTGCTGCTGAACGAGCTCGAGGATCTGGGCTACGTCTCGCGCCGGCGCGATCCCGACGACCGCCGCCGCCACCGCGTCGAGCTGACGCCATCCGGCACGAAGACGCTAGCGAAGGCCGAGAAGGCGCAGGAAGCGATCGAGGACGACGTGCTCGCGGCGCTCGACGCCGACGAGCGCGAGACGTTGTGGCGGCTGCTCAGCCGCGCGCTGTACGCCGCCGAGCCGGACGCCGACGGACGCCTCGGCGCGCCGGCTTCGACCGTCGCTTAGAGAGCGCAAGGTCCATGCAACCGGCCTTCTAGGCGGTCGGTGACCAAGCGAGGCAAGGACGCAGGGAGCGTGGCGTGCGGATGCACGCGAGCGACCGAGGACGCCGCCTCGCGCCGGTCAGCGGCCGCCTAGAGCAGAACGACGGCGTCGATCTCGACGAGCGCGCCCTTCGGCAGCGCGGCGACGCCGACGGCGGCGCGCGCGGGCGGACGCTCGGCGAAGAACGACGCGTACGCGTCGTTGATCTCGGCGAACTCGTCGAGCCGCGTCGTGTAGATCGTCAGGCGCACGGCGCGCTCGAGCGTCGTGCCAGCGGCGGCGCAGACGGCGCGCAGGTTCTCCAGACAACGCAGCGCCTGCTCGGCGGGCGTCGCGCCGACGAGCTCACCGCTGTCGGGGTCGAGCGGGATCTGCCCCGAGCAGAACAGCAGCCCGGCGGCGGCGACGGCGTGGCTGTAAGGGCCGACGGCCGGCGGCGCGCCCGCCGCGTCGATCGCCTCGCGCGCTGCGCTCATCGGTCGGACCCTAGCGTGTGTGGGCTTTCACACCGCTCGCGGCGGGCCGCTGAACGGCTGCGAATAAGTCCTGCGGATGGCGTCTGGCGACCACCGCTGCAGGTAACGTGCGCGGGATGCGCAGCGCGACGATCAGATGGGCGATCGCGGCATCGGCGATCGCGGGGTGGTCGTTCGGCGGCGTGCTGGCCGCGCCGGCCGGCGCGGCGCTCGCGTGGGCGCCGTGTCAGGAAGCGTCGGCGACGGGCTTTCAATGTGCGCCCGTCACGGTCCCGCTCGACCGCAGCGGCAAGGCGCCGGGCACGATCACGCTGACGGTCGAGCGCAAAGCGTCGGGCTCGGCGCAACCCGACAGCGCCGTCGTCGCGCTCGCGGGCGGCCCGGGGCAAGCGGCCGACCCGCTCGCGTCGCAGCTCGCGACGGCGATCGCGCCGGCGCTGAGCACGCGCGATTTGATCGTGTTCGACCAGCGCGGCACCGGCCGCTCGGCGCCGCTGAACTGCCCGATCTTCGACAACCAGGCGGCCTTCGAAAGCGCCGGCAAAGCGGCGCTTGGCTCGTTCGTCGAACTGTGCGCGCTGCAGATCGGCGCCACGCGCGCCGCCTTCACGACGCAGGAATCGGTCGAAGACATCGAGGCGATCCGCCACCAGGCGGGCTACAAGAAGCTCGTCCTGTACGGAACGTCGTACGGCACGAAGGTCGCGCTCGAGTACGCCGAACGCTACCCGCAGCACGTCGAATCGCTCGTGCTCGACTCGATCGTGCCGAGCAACGGTCCCGAACCGTTCGGAATCGACCGGCTGCAGGCGATCACGCCGGCGCTCGAAGAGCTGTGCTCCAACGGCGCGTGCGCGGGGATCACGTCGAACCCGGTCGGCGAACTGGCGACGCTCGTCGCCCGGCTGCAGAAGCATCGCCTGACGGGCTCCGCGTACGACGGCTCGGGCAAGCGCCATCAGGTCTCGCTCGGCGCGCTCGACGTGCTCGGCATCCTCGACGCGGGCGACCTGAACCCGGCGCTGCGCGCGCTGCTGCCGGCGGCCGTGCACTCGGCGCTGATCGGTGATTCCGGCCCGCTGCTGCGCCTGAACCTGATCGCCAACGGGCTCGTGCCGAGCATCCCCGTCAAACCGGACGCCGAAGCCGAACGAATCAGCAAAGAAGAAGAAAACAACGCGCTGTTCGTGACGACGTCGTGCGAGGAGACGCTGTTCCCGTGGCAGCGCAGCGCCGCCGCTCCGACGCGCCTGGCCGAAGCGACGGCCGCGTTGAAGGCCGTCCCGAGCAACGCGTTCTACCCGTTCAACGCCGAAGCGGCGCTCGACGACAGCCTCGTGCCGGTATGCGCGTCTTGGCCGGACGCATCGGCGCCGCCACCGGCGACGACAGCGCCGCCGGACGTGCCGACGCTGATTCTCTCCGGCGAGCAGGACCTGCGCACGCCGACGGCGAGCGCCAGGGCGCTCGCCGCGACGATCCCCGACGCGCAGCTGCTGACCGTCCCGTACACGGGTCACTCGGTGATCGGCAGCGACTTCAGCGGCTGCGCGCAGGCGGCCGTCGGCGCGTTCTTCGCGGGCACGCCGGTGCAGCCGTGCGCGGTCGGCGCGGACCAGTTCGCGCCGACGCCAGTCGCACCGCGCAAGCTCGCGTACGTGCACGCGCCGCAGGGGCTTTCGGGCAAGCCGGGGCGCACGCTCACGGCGGTGCTCGACGCGATCGTCGACCTCGACCGCCAGGTCGTCGCGGCGACGCTGCAAGCCGAGGCGGAACTGCCGAGCGGCTCGAGCTTCGGCGGG
Source organism: Solirubrobacteraceae bacterium (assembly GCA_035486335.1). GTDB lineage: Bacteria > Actinomycetota > Thermoleophilia > Solirubrobacterales > Solirubrobacteraceae > Palsa-744. Next base: position 5,665 of record DATHND010000140.1, on the reverse strand, counting down.
CTGCGCGGCGGCTACGCGCGGATCACGGCGACGGCGGCGACGCTGCATCGCTTCTCGTTCGTCAGCGGCGTCGCGCTGAGCGGGACGTTCCCAGTGCGCAACCACGAACTGCAGCCGGCGACGATTCGCATCTCGGGTGCGGCCGGCTCGTCGGGCACGGTGCGCCTGTCGGCCGACAAGCACGTGACGGGCACGCTCGGCGGCAAGCGCTTCGACCTGAGCCTCGCGAAGGTCAAGCTCTCGCGCGCCGGCGGCTCAGGTGAATGGCCTTCGCGCCCGCTCGTGCCGCCGCTGCCGGGGCTCGCGCGCGAACCCTTGCCGTTCGCTCGCTGAGCGCCACGCCGCGCCGGCACTAGGCTGAGCGAGAATGGCCAACGCGCTCGCCGCTGAGACCTCGCCGTACCTGCGCCAGCACGCCGAGAACCCGGTCGAGTGGCTGCCGTGGGGCGAGCGCGCGCTCGCGCGCGCCGTCGCCGAGGACAAGCCGCTGCTGGTGTCGATCGGCTACTCCTCCTGCCACTGGTGTCACGTGATGGAGCGCGAGTCCTTCGAGGATCCGCGCACGGCGGCGCTGATGAACGACGAGTTCGTCTGCGTGAAGGTCGACCGCGAGGAGCGTCCGGACGTCGACGCACTGTACATGGAGGCCGTGCAGAGCATGACCGGCCAAGGCGGCTGGCCGCTGAACGTGTTCCTCACGCCCGAGCAGCTGCCGTTCTACGGCGGCACGTACTTCCCGCCGGAGCCCCGTCACGGGATGCCGGCTTGGACGCAGGTGCTGCAGGCGATCGCCGAGGCGTGGAGCGAGCGCCGCGAGGAGCTGCGCGCCGGTGGCGAGCGCCTGCGCGAGCGGCTGTCGGGCGGCGCGGGCCTGACGGCCTCGAGCGAGCCGATCGCGCCGGCCGAGCTCGACGCCGCGGTGGAGCGCTTGCGCAAGTCCTTCGACGCACGCGACGGCGGCTTCGGCGGCGCGCCGAAGTTCCCGCACGCCTCGGCGATCGAGTTCCTGCTGCTGCGCGGCGAGCGCGAGATGACCGGCGCGACGCTGCGCGCGATGGCCGGCGGCGGGATCCACGATCAGATCGGCGGCGGCTTCGCGCGCTACAGCGTCGATCGCGAGTGGACGGTCCCGCACTTCGAGAAGATGCTCTACGACAACGCGCTGCTCGCGCGCGCCTACCTGCACGGCTCGCAGGTTCTCGGCGAGCGCCGCCTGCTCGACGTCTGCCTCGATACGCTCGCCTGGGCGCTGCGCGAGATGCGCGGCCCCGAGGGCGGCTTCTACTCGGCGCTCGACGCCGACTCGGAGGGCGTCGAGGGTCGCTATTACGTGTGGACGCTCGCGCAGCTGCGTGAGGAGCTCGGCGAAGACGGCGACGCGGCGATCGCGTGGTTCGGCGCGAGCGAGCATGGCAACTTCCAAGACCCCCATCACCCCGAGCCGGGGCTCAACGTGCTGCAGGACCGCTCCTGGCGCGAGCCCGAGCTGGCGCCGGATCGCGCGACGCGCGAGCGGGTCCGCGAGCGGCTGCTCGACGCGCGCGCGCAGCGCGTGCGTCCGGGCCTCGACGACAAGCGGCTGACGGCCTGGAACGCGCTGATGATCGCCGCGCTCGCCGAGACCGGAGCGCACCTGCGCGACGGCACGATCGCGGGGATCGAGGATCGACTGGGCGATCGGCTGCTCGACGCCGCGCGCGCGTGCGCCGCGTTCGTGTTGCGCGAGTTGCGCGACCACGGCTCCGCCCCGGCGGGCGAGCGCGGACGGCTGCTGCGCACGTACAACGACGGCCGCGCGAAGATCGACGCGTTTCTCGAGGACCACGCGTTCCTGCTGGAGGCGATGCTCGTGCTGTTCGAAGCGACATGCGAAGAACGCTGGTTCGACGAGGCGTGCACGCTCGCCGACGAGCTGATCGCGCGCTTCGCCGACGACGAGCGCGGCGGCTTCTTCTCGACCGCCTCAGACCACGAGCAGCTGATCGCGCGGCGCAAGGACCTCGAGGACGCGCCGATCCCGTCGGGCGCGGCGAGCGCGGCGGTCGGGTTGGCGCGGTTGGCGCAGCTGGCGGGCAACGAAGAGTACGAGCGTCACGCCGTCTCCGTGCTGCGCCTGCTGCACGAGATCGCGCCGCGCCACCCGCAGGCGTTCGGGCACGTGCTGCAGGCGATCCACTGGCACCTCTCCCCCGCGCGCGCGATCGCGTGCGCGGTGCCCGGCTCGGCTACCGTCAGCGCAGAGCCCAGGCTGCCGCTCGCCAACGGGTAGGATCGCGCCGAGGCGACCCAGCGGGCGCCCGAACACGAGCGAGGAGGTTTCCAGTGGTCTGCGCATTGACCGTCCGCAAGCTGCGACCAGGCAGCTTCGAGGAGTTCCACGAGGCATTCATGCAGCCCGTTCGCGCCGGGCGGATGCCCGACGGATGGCGGCGCTTCAACATGCTCCGAGGCGCCGAGAACCCCGACGAGGTGATCTGCCTCGGCCTGTTCGACGGCACCGTCGAGGAGCTGCGCGCGAACGCGGCGCTCGTCGGCTACGAGGAGCAGCAGGCGGCGATCGCCCCGCACGTCGAGTCGGTCGGCGTCGACGGCGTCTTCGAGGTGATCGAGGACGTGGCGCCGTAAGCGACCCACGGCGCGGGCGACCCGTGCCGCAGGTCCCGCTCGGCGGCGCCGCTCCCACGGTGCTGCAAGGCCGCCCCACGTCGGCACGAGACGAACCTCCTGCTTACGGCCGGCTCGCACGGCTGTCTCGCTCGCGCCTGCTGGCGTCAGGCGGCCTTGATGCGCTCGCGCGTGGCGGCCTTCAGGATCTTCTGATCGAACGACGAGACCGCCGAACTCGTGTGCTTCGCGGTCGCGAGGCAGTAGGCGTCGGGGAGACTGATCGGGTGCCGTCCTCGCAGGCGCGCCGCCTCGACCCCGATCGCCTCGTTCGGCTGGTGCACGGTGACACCGAGGGCGGCGATCGCCTCCCGGGCGGCGGCGAGCTTCGACACATCTGCCGACGGAGCGATCAGCACCTCGGTCAGGTTCACGACGCTGACAGCGCAAGCGTCTTGGTCGTCGCGCCACTTGGTGAACAGCGCGCGAGCGCGATGATGATGCGGGTCGCTGCCGTCAAGCGCTCCGATCAGGACGTCCGCGTCGAGGAGCAGCTTCACCGCAGCTCATCTTCGGCGTCGAGCTGCTCGAGATAGCCGGCAGGGTAGGTGTCCGTCAGCGTCCCGAACGCATCCTCGAAGGTCGTGGTCGTGCGGCGGATCCGCAGCTCCCCGTCGCCCGCCGGCTCGACGGTGACTCGCTCGCCGGCGTGCAGCCCGACCTCGTCGAGCGCCGCGACGGGGATCGTGATCTGGTTCTTGGTCGAGATTCGCGCGATGGCTTTACTCTAGCAGTAAAGGCCCTTTGGTCCAGCGCCCGGGGAGACCTGCTCCCGCGGGGCCCGCGCATCCCAACACACCCGACTGCCGCCCTCCAAAGCGCGGAGAGGAGGCGCACCCCGCGTAGCCCCTGGCTAAACGTGAGCTAAACGCGCCCTTGCCGGCAGCGCCGGAGCCGGGCGGCGCGAGGACGCTCGATCGGGTCCTACAGGATCGACAGGTAGCGGTCGCGCTCCCACTGCGTGACCTGCACGCGGTAGTCGTCCCACTCCTGGCGCTTGATCTCGACGTAGCGGTTGAACATGTGCTCGCCGAGCGTGCGCAGCACGAGCTCCGACTGCGCCGTCAGCTCGATCGCCTCGCCGAGGCTCTCCGGCAGCTGCTCGACGCCGAGGCGTCGGCGTTCCTCGCTGGAGAGGTGATAGAGGTTCTTCTCCATCGGCTCGGGCAGCTCGTAGCCCTTCTCGATGCCCTCCAAGCCGGCCTGCAGCAGCACGGCGAACGTCAGGTACGGGTTGCACGCCGGATCGGGGCAGCGCAGCTCCATCCGCGTCGCCTTCTCGCTGCCCGGGTGATACAGCGGCACACGCACGAGCGCCGAGCGGTTGCGGCGCGACCACGCGACGTAGACCGGCGCCTCGAAGCCCGGCACGAGGCGCTTGTACGAGTTGACCCACTGCGCGAAGATCGAGCACACCTCCCGCGAATGCTTGAGCTGGCCGGCGATGAACGCCTTGCCGACGTCCGACAGGAAGTACTGGTCGTCAGGATCGAAGAACGCGTTCTTGCCGTCGCTGAACAGCGACTGATGCGTGTGCATGCCCGAGCCGTTCTCGCCGAACAGCGGCTTCGGCATGAACGTCGCGTGCCAGCCGTACTTCATCGCGTACTCCTTGACCGTGATGCGGTACGTCATGCAGTCGTCGGCCATCTTCAACGCATCCGCATAGCGCATGTCGATCTCGTGCTGAGACGGGCCGACCTCGTGGTGGGTGTACTCGACGTGGATGCCCAACTGCTCGAGCGCCAGCACCGTCTCGCGGCGCACGTCCGAGCCGGCGTCGAGCGTCGTCAGGTCGAAGTAGCCACCTTCGTCGAGCACTTCGGTCGAGCGCGAGTCTTTGAACAGGAAGTACTCCAGCTCCGGGCCGACGTTGAACACGTCGAAGCCCATCGACCGCGCGCGCTCCAGCGCGCGCCGCAGGACGTGGCGAGGGTCGCCCTCGTACGGCGTGCGCTCGGGCGTGACGATGTCGCAGAACATCCGCCCTACGCCCTGCTCCTCCGGCCGCCAAGGCAGCACCGCGAACGTCGCCGGGTCGGGCATCGCGATCATGTCCGACTCCTCGATCGCGTTGAAGCCGGTGATCGACGAGCCGTCGAAGCCCATGCCAGACTCGAACGCGTCGTCGAGCTCGTCGACGTTGATCGAGAACGACTTCAGCTGACCGAGCACGTCGGTGAACCAGAAGCGGATGAAGCGAATCTCGCGCTCGGCGACGATCGCCTTGACGTCGTCCGCGGTTTTCAGCGAGTCGGGCATCGAAGCTTGACCTTATCGACGGCCCCGCCGCGTCGGTATCGACGGCTGGCTAAACCGTCCTCGGCGGCCGAGCCGCCCGCGAACGGCTAGTGCCCTGCCACCGCTGCCACGAAATTCGCGACGTCTTCGGCTTCCTTGCCCTGGTAGAGCAACGCCGGCATCTGCCCGAGCCCGCGCGCGCGGCCTTCTTCGATCGCGTTCGCGACCAGCGCCTTGCGCCCGGCCGGCGTCGAGATGTCGACGCCGACGCGGATGTCGAGGTTCGGGCCGATCTGGCCGACCGACTTCGTCGCCGCGAGCGTGTGGCAGACGCCGCACGTGTGCTCGAACAGTTCGCGGCCCTTCTGCTCGCCCGCGTTCAGGCGCACGCCGCCCGGCCCGGCGCTCGCCTTGTCGTTGCCGTTGAACGCGAGCACGAGCGCCGGCACGGCGAGCCCGAACGCGAACATCGTCGCGACGCCGAGCGTGACCAGCCGGCGGCTCGCCTTCGATTCGGTATGCAGCGCCTGACGCGCGCCACGCGGCCCGCCGCGCATCGCGACGAAGAACGTTCCGAGCCCGAGCAGCGCCCAGGCGAGCACGATCACGATCACCATCAGCGCGAGAACATATCGCCTTTATCCCTGCGCAAGGTACGGCGCTATCGTGGATGGCGGTCCACAAAGGAGCTCGCGCAGAAAATGGACGCCGCCTCGTGAACATCCTCCGCCGCATCTCGCTCGCCCGACTGCTGCTCGTA
>DATHND010000139.1:0-16130 GCA_035486335.1 Solirubrobacteraceae bacterium | reverse complement strand
TCTCACAGCGCGTGCTCGGCCAGTACGACCTCGCGCTGCTCGACGAGCAGACGCCGCCGCGGATGCCGCCGCGGCTGTTGCTGCTCGCGCCGAACCTCGCGATCGCGGCGCGCAACCTGTCGGTCGATCGCGATGAGCTCGTGCTGTGGGTGAGCATCCACGAGATCACGCACGCGGTGCAGTTCAGCGGCGCGCCGTGGCTGCGCGAGCACCTCGGCGGGATGCTGAAAGAGCTGATCGACGGACTCGAAGTGACGTTGCTCGGCGGCGAGGACGGCGACGATCCCGCCGGCGACGACGCGACGAGCGGCGCCGGGACCGGCGCGAGGAGCGCTCGCGGCGACGGCGCGTCCGCGGGCGGGCGCTTCACGCTGCCGAACTTGCCGAACGTGCCCGACCCGGCGGAGCTGCGCAAGCTCGTCGAGCGCGCGCGCAGCGGCGAGCTGCTGCGGATCACGCTCGGCGACGACCGCTGGGCGCTGGTCGAGCGGATGCAGGCGGTGATGTCGCTGATCGAGGGGCACGCCGAGCACACGATGGACGCGGTCGGCGCCGAGGTGCTGCCGTCGCTGCCGCAGTTGCGCCGCGCGATGACGCGCCGGCGCGAGTCACGCGGGCTGCCATGGCGCGTGCTCGAGCGGCTGCTCGGGCTCGAGATGAAGCTGCGCCAGTACGAGGTGGGACGGCGCTTCTGCGACGCGGTCGTCGCGCAAGCGGGCGCCGAGGCGCTCGCGCGCGTGTGGAGCGCTCCCGCGCAGCTGCCGAGCGCCGAGGAGCTCGCGCATCCGGCCGCGTGGGTGGCGCGAACGGGCTCGAACGCAGCGTCGGCGGGCCGAACGCACGTTCCTCCTGTTACAAGCTAGGAGTTGTGAACGCTCGATCACATGGGCGCTTTCGGACGTGGTAGGATCGCGTTGTAACAATCTTCGAGGAGCGGGTTACAAACAGGTGTTCGATCATCCCGAGACCGGGTAATCGATACCGAGACCTGAAACCTGCACCTCCTCGCAGAGGCGAGGAAGAAGAGGAGATTCGCCTTAGATGCCAACCGCCACCACCGCACCGAAAAGCTCCAAAGCGGGCTCGAAACCGGCCAAAGCGCGTAAGCCGGCGCGCAAAGCGAGGACGACGCAGTCGAAAGCGACGACGGCGAAGGCCGCGCGCACGCGCACGATCCATCAGTCCGAGTCGGCCGCGCGCCAGGCGCAGACGGCGACGCGGGAGACCGCGGGCGTGTTCGGCGACTACGCCGAGCGTGCCGTGCTGATTCCCGTCGGCGTCGCGCTGACGGCGCGCGACAAACTCGTCGCGACGGTCAACGACACGATCTCGAGCTATTCGTCGACGAGCAAGGCGCAGGCGCAACTGCGCCGCTTCGAACGCCGCGGCGCGACGGCCCGCAACCGCCTCGAGCGCGAGGTGCGCAAAGCGCGCGTGCGCGTCGAGCGCGAACTGCGCCAGCGTCGTCGCGAGATCGAGAAGACGGTCTCAGACCTCGAAAAGCGTCGCGACGCCGTCGCGAAGAACGGCGGCGAGCTCGTCGACCAGGTCCAGGAGCGGATCCTCAACCTGGTCTGACGCGACCAACTTCCCCCGACCCGGCTCGGAGAGGCCGGGGACCGCGCGTGATGCGGTCATCGGGAGAGTCTGTCGGCCTCATATCCCGCCGGCAGTAGTAGCACCCTCTCCTCCCTCGACCCGCGGGGCGTCCCCATCGCCCCGCGGGTCTTTTAATCGGCGCGTGGCCCCGTAGAGCGAGCGATCGTCAGATCTCGCGATCGCGGCGGCCGTCTCAAGGCAACCCGACCGCGGCCCATCGTCTGACGTCTTCGCGAAGCAGCCAGACGAGCGCGACGAGCAGCGATACGCCGCCGACAGCCGCGCAGAGCGCGAACGCGACGGTGAAGTCCACCGTCGCGACGGCCAGCACGACGGCGACGGCGAGGCTGGCGCTCGCGAACAGGGCGCGGGCGGCGATGCCGACGCGCGTGCTTCGCTCGTGCAATCGATCGGCCAGCGCTCCGCCGGCGACGGCGAGCGCGCCGATCGCCGCGAGCACCCACGGAATCACGCCGGCGAGCGCGTCGGCTGCGCCGAGGAGCCACGTGCCGCGCCTCCACGCGCCACCGGTCGACGCGGCGAACGGCAACTGCTGGGCCGCATCGACTTGACATCCCTCCTCGCCGATGTTGCGCCCGTCGACCGTCCACGATTCGGCGACGGCGACGCGAGCGGGGCCGATCAGCACCGGGTGTCCCGATTCTCCACGAGCCGCCGCCGACACTCGATTGGAGTCGTGCAGAAACGACAGTCGGAAGTAGCCGGGGCTCTTCAGCCCTCTGACCTGAAACGTCAAGATGTCGCTGCGATCGAGCCAGCGCAGGTCGTAGGTGACGTGCGCGGGACCGGTCGATCGGAAGTAGTAGGCGAGCCTGCAATCGACGAAGATCTGGATCGCCACGTGTTCGGCGACGAGTTCGACCTGGACATGCGTGCGGGCGACGTGAGCGTAGCCGGCGAGGGCGAGGGTCGCGATGTCGAGCGCGAGCGCGAAGGCGATGACGAGCGCGAGCAGCCGTCGGGTCAGCGGCCTACGCGACACGCGGGGGGACCGGGCATTGTTCCAGGCGTTCGATCACGCTGAACAGCGGCTGCAGCCGTTCGTATGAGCCCGCGTGGCTTTCCGCGGGACTGTCGGGCGCCGTCTGGAACACGTATTCGAGCGTCGCGTGCAGGCGTGGCGCGTCGAGGTAGGCGCGCAGGACGTAGCGACCTTCGCACGTGCCGGCAAGCGTCACGCACGAGCTGAAGCTCTCGATCTTCGTTTCGCTGTCTTCGTAGACGTCGACCGGTCCGCCGGTCGCTTGATCGCGTTCCGCCGGCTTGACGGTCACGACGGCCGATCCTTCGTTCGCGGCGGACGGCAGTTTCGAGTCGCAGCGGATGCCGTTCGTGAAACGCGCGGCGACGATCGTGACGTCCAGTTCGCGGTTGCTCGCTTGCGTGCTGGCGATCAGCCCTTCTGTCGCGTCCACGCGGAAATGCTGTCCCGCGCACGGGAGCGTGGCGACGGCCCAGGTGAGTTCAGCGAGGTTGCCGGCGTCGGCCGTCACGTGCAGGGCGGCGACCGGCTGGCGAGCGTACGTTCTAACGGTGTCGTTGAACTGCTTGATCGGTTCGCGCGGGCCGAGTTCGAAGCCGGTCGCCGGCGAGGCGGCCGAGCAGGCAAGCCCCGCCACGATCGCCAATCCCGCCGCGATCGTCTTCGCTCTCGGCTTTCTCCCCACGCTCGGCACGTCAAGCCCCAGGGCGAGCCCGCGCGCGTCGCTCGGCGTCGACCAGCACGGCGATCCCGACCCGCAGCAGGGCGCGCAGGGCGGCGTCCGATCGATAGGACGACGCCTTGACCAAGCCCGGCGCCGTGTCGCGCATCGTTTTCGCCATGAACTCGCTCGCCCAAGGCTGCTCGTGACGCCGCACGAGAGCGACGGCGACGTCGAGATCGTCGGCCAGCCCGATCACGCGCCAGTTGTCGACGCACATCGTGCGTTCGTCGACGCACACGCGAGAAAGGCACTCCAATGCGCCGTTCCAGTACCACGTGACGCCCCACTCGGCTTCGTTCGCGAGCCGCGCGTCGGCTGGCGAAAAGGGGCATCTCCGCAACTTGAAGCCTGCGTCTGTGAGGTCTCGCTTCATGTCGTTCGGCGTCCGCATCAGCCGGCGGCCGAGGTGCGCGACGCCGCGCTTGCCGGCGCGGCGCAACACGCCGACGAGATCGGCGTCCCTCCCCGGCCAGTAGACCTTCGCGCCGGCCAGCGATCGCTTTGGCGCCGGCCCGCATGGCATCGATCCGGCGATGACCAAGTCGCTGAAGCCGAGCTTGTCGAGCATCGCGACGGAACCCTCTTCGTGGATCCGCGCGCGCGCGCTGCGCTGCAGGTCGAGCAGCTCTTGAAAGTGCTCGGCGGGGCTGCTGTTCGGAGGCCGACCCAGCTCGGCGGTGAGGCGCTCGATCGCGTCGCGGTCGGCGCGCGCGCTCGCGCGATCGTGGCGAGTGCCGGTGACGAACGGGATCTCGAGCGTCGCGAGGTGTCGGTCGTCGCACGAGATCGCGATCCCCGCGAGACGGATTCCCGGCGTGACGTGTCGAACGCGATCGGTCGCCAGCGAGTTGCGGTCGCGTCCGACGCGGGCCCAGACGACGTAGAGATGTTCGCAACGCACCGAGCGCGCGCCGACGCCGACGGCCGTCATCCGCACGGTGAGGTCGGCGAGCTCGCCGAGGGTCGAGGTGAAGTGCCGGTCGCGCGCGCGGCCGAGCGCGAGGCCTGCGTCTTGCAGCAGCGAGGTCAACCCGATCCCATGCGCGGCCTCCCCGCGGTGGATCGCGGTCGCGACGGCGACGGCCAGCTGCTCGATGCTGTGGCGATCGACTCCCGCCACCCAGCGGGTGGTGATCGCGAGGACCTCTCTCAGCTTCGTCGTCGCGTCGTCGAGTGCGGCGCAGGCGAGATCGACCGGTCGCCGGGCGGCGAGCGCTCCGAGGCGCAACTTGTCCTCCCTCTTCGAGGCGTATTTGGCGGACCGGCATCACTCAGAACTGCGGTTTTCTCCCCGCCGATCCACCTGATCCGTCGAGTATTGTTGCGTGGCCGCGAGCGTGCGTCGAGATGTGTATCTCTTGAAGCTCTTTGTGTTCAGGGGCTTCGCGATCGACCGTCCACGCCCGATCCCGGACGATCGCCACGCGTTTGTCACAATGGCGCCGATGCCCACGCGCGAGGACATAACGAACGCCCTCGAGGTCGTGATCGACCCCGAGCTGCACCGCTCGATCGTCGAGCTCGACATGGTGCGCTCGATCGAGATCGGCGCGAACGGGGTCGTCGACGTGACCGTCTCGCTGACGACGGCGGGCTGCCCGATCAAGGGCCACTTCCAGAGCGCGGTCACCGAGGCCGTGTCGGCGCTCGCGGGCGTCACGCACACGAACGTGTACTTCGACGTGCTGAGCGCCGAGCAGAAGGCGGCGCTGGCGCAGAAGCTCGGCCGCGGCGGCGGCCTGCCCGACGGGTCGCTCGCGCAGGTCGAGAACGTGATCTGCGTCGGCTCGGGCAAGGGCGGGGTCGGCAAGTCGACGCTGACGGCGAACCTCGCGGCGGCGCTCGCCGTCGAAGGCAAGCGCGTGGGCGTGCTCGACGCCGACGTGTGGGGGTATTCGATCCCGCGCATGTACGGGCTCGGCGCGACGCGCCCGCCGGTCTCGGCCGAGCGCAAGATCGTCCCGCTCGACGCGCACGGCGTGAAGGTGATGTCGATCGGCTTCTTCGTCGAGGAAGACGCGGCGGTCGTGTGGCGCGGGCCGATGCTGCACAAGGCGCTGACGCAGTTCCTGCAGGACGTCGAGTGGGGCGCGCTCGATTACCTGCTGATCGATCTTCCGCCGGGGACGGGCGACGTCTCGATGACGCTCGCGCAGTTGCTGCCGCAGGCGAAGTTCCTGATCGTCACGACGCCGCAGGCGACCGCGCAGAAGGTGGCGCGCCGCGCGGCGCAGATGGCCGAGAAGGTCGATCTCGAGATTGCCGGCGTGATCGAGAACATGTCGGGCTTCACGACGCCGGCGGGCGAGCGCTTCGCGATCTTCGGCGAGGGCGGCGGCGAAGAGCTCGCGGACGAGCTCGACGTGCCACTGCTCGGCACGGTCCCGCTGACGATGCCGCTGCGCGCACAGGCCGACGGCGGCGTGCCGCTCGTGATCGTGGGGCCGGATGACCCCGCCTCCCAGGCGATCCGCCAGATCGCGCGAGGAATGATCGCGCTCGCGCCGCTGGCGCTGCCGGTGCTGCCGCTCGTCGAGGTCGGCTCCGGCGACGCGGCGCCCGCTCCGCCGGAGCGAAAACCGGCGGGCATGTCGCTGCCGATGGCTTAGTCGGCGCCGCGCGGGCTCCAGAGACAGCTCCGCTCGAGCGCTTGACAAGCGCAACCGCTCTGAGAGGATCGTCTGACCATGTCCGCAACGGGACGCCAGCAGGAGGAGACGCGCGAAGCAGTCGAGGAGGCCGCCGAGCAGACCGGCGAAGGCGCCTCGACGAACGGCGTCGTCGAAATCGACGAGCGCCGCAAGAAGATGCAGCGGCTGCGGGCCGAAGGGGTGGACCCGTATCCGGCGGTCACGCTGTGGGGCAGGCGCACACGGATCGTCGACGTCGTCTCCGCACACGACGCGACGGCGCTCGAGCACGGCGCGCACGCGGAGATGCGCTACGTGATCGCCGGCCGGCTGATCTCGCGCCGCGGACACGGCAAGACGGCGTTCATCGACGTGCGCGACCTGTCGGGGTCGGTGCAGGTCGTGGTGCGCGTCGACTCATTGGGTCAGGAGCGCTACGACCGGATCATCAACCTCGACGTCGGCGACATCGTCTCGGTCGACGGCTGCGTGTACGTCACGCAGCGCGGCCAGCTCGCGCTCGAGGCGGTCGAGGTCACGCTGCTGACGAAGGCGCTGCGCCCGCCGCCGGACAAGCATCACGGCCTCGGCGACACGGGCACGCGCTACCGCTACCGCGAGCTCGACCTGATCGCCAACCAGGAGACGCGCGATCTGTTCGTCAAGCGCAACAAGATCGTGCTCGCGATCCGCGAATGGCTGGCCGAGCGCAACTTCGTCGAGATCGAAACGCCGGCGCTGCAGTCGCTCGCCGGCGGCGCCGGCTCGCGTCCGTTCGTCACGCACCACAACGCGCTCGACCGCGAGCTGTACCTGCGCATCTCGGTCGAGCTGTTCCTCAACCGCTGCATCGTCGGCGGCATGGAGAACGTCTACGACATGGGCAAGGTGTTCCGCAACGAGGGCATCTCGCCGAAGCACTCGCCGGAGTTCACGATCATCGAGTTCATGTGCGCGTACTCGGACTACAACGACGTCGCGACGGTGACCGAAGAGATGTTCCGCGACGTCGCGCAGAAGGCGCTCGGGCGAACGGTGATCAAGCGCAACGGCGAGGAGATCGACCTGGCCAAGCCGTGGCGGCGGATCACGATGCGCGAGCTGATCCTCGAGCGCTTCGGCGTGGACTTCATGGAGTCCACGCGCGAGCAGCTCGCCGAGCTGCTGGACGAGCCGATCGACCCGGCCGCCACGTGGGCGGAGGTCGTCGCCGACGTCTACTCGGAGAAGATCGAGTCGACGATCAACCAGCCGACGCACGTGTTCGACTTTCCGCTCGAGCCGTTCCCGATCACCAAGCGTCACTCGGTGCATCACGAGCTGGCCGAGCACTTCGACGCGGTGATCGGCGGCATCGAGCTCGTCAGCGGCGACACCGAGCTGAACGACCCGGTCGACCAGTGGCAGCGCTTCGTCGACCAGCGCAAGCGGCGGCTGATCGACGACGAGGACGTGCCGCATCCGAACGACGAGGAATACGCGCGCGCGATCGAGTACGGCTACTCGCCGACGGCCGGCGGCGGGATGGGCGTCGATCGCCTCGTGATGATCTTGCTAGAACGCGACACGCTGCGCGAGGTGATCCCCTTCCCGATCGTGCGGGACCTGAAATGAGCGCGACCGGCAAGCTCGACCTCGACCCGGGAATCGTCGCTTCATGCCGCCAGGCAGCGGCCCAGATCGCGGCACAGGTCGGTGAGACGATCGCGGGCAAGACGACGGTGTCGGTCGAGCGCACGATCGCGCGCCTGCTCGGCGTCGACGGCGCGAACGAGCTCGACGCGCCGCTGCCGAACGTGCTCGTCGACCACGTGCGCGACCGCGGCGAGTTGAGTCGCGGGATCGCGTACTGGATCGGCGGCGCGCTGCTCGCCGACGCGGACGCGACGCCGCAGTCGCTCGCCGAGGCGATCGATCGCGGCGAGCTCGACCTGACGGCGCTCCCGCCCGCCGGCGAGGACGCGATCCGCGCGCGGATCGCGCAGGAGTGCGAGCAGCGCGTCGCGCTGATCGCGGCGCGGATGGACGATCGCCGAGAGCTGCGCGAGCGCCTTGGCGAGCACCCGCCGCCGCTGCGCTACGTGCTGACGGCGACGGGCAATGTGTACGAGGACGTCGTCCACGCGCTCGCCGTCGCGCAGGCCGGCGGCGACATCGTCGCGGTGATCCGCTCGACCGCGCAGAGCCTGCTCGACTACGTTCCGTACGGGCCGACGACGGAGGGCTACGGCGGGACGTTCGCGACGCAGGCCAACTTCCGGATGATGCGCGAGGCGCTCGATCGGTGGTCGCGGAAGAACGGGCGCTACGTGCGCCTGTCGAGCTTCTGCTCGGGCCTGTGCATGCCGGAGATCGCCGCGATGGGCGCGATCGAGGGCTTTGACAACATGGTCAACGACGCGCTCTACGGGATCCTCTACCGCGACATCAACCCCGTCCGCGGCCTGATCGATCAGCGCGTCTCGCGGATGATCAACGGCTTCTTCGGCGTCGTGATCAACACGGGCGAGGACAACTACCTGCGCACGGCCGACGCGATCGAGGCGGCGCCGTCGGTCACGGCCTCGCAGTTCATCAACCGTCAGCTCGCGCTCGACTCGGGCGTGCCCGACGAGCAGATCGCGCTCGGCGACGCGTTCGAGATCGACACGCCGGTCAAGAACAGCCTGCTGCTGGAGTGGGCGCAGGCGCAGCTGACGCGCGAGCTGTTCCCAGACTGCCCCGTCAAGTACATGCCGCCGACGCGTCACATGGACGGCAACCTGTTCCGCACGCACGCGAGCGACTCGCTGTTCAATCTCGTCACGATCGCGACCGGCCAGGGAATCCAGACGATCGGCGTGCCGACCGAGGGGATCTTCACGCCGCACGTGCACGACCGCGTGATCGGCCTGGAAAACGTCAACTACACGTTCAACGCAGCGCACGACCTCGGCGAGGAGATCGAGTTCAGGCGCGGCGGCATCGTGCAGACGCGCGCGCGTGAAGTGCTCGCCGGCGCGCACGAGCTGCTCGAGCGGATCGCGGAGCGAGGCCTGTTCACGGCGCTCGGCGAGGGCGTCTTCGGCGACGTTCCGCGCCAGATCGACGAGGGGCGCGGGACGGAGGGCATCGTCGCGATCGACGAGCACTACTACTTCAACCCGGCGAGCGAGCTGATGCGGGGAGCGTCGAGCGTTGCCTGACGAGACCGCGCCGGAGTCGAGCCCGCGCGAGGTCGACCTCGCGCGGGTGCGCCCGTACGCCGACCACCTCGGCGACGGGATCGTGCAGCTCAGCTTCACGTTGCCGGTGCCGTACGGGCTCGCCGCGCGTGTCGCCGCGCGGGAGTGGGCCGCGAAGATGGGCTTCGAGCACCCGGAGGTCGTCCACTACCAGGAGCTGACCGACGGCTACACGTACTTCGTGATGTTCGCCGAGTCCAAGCAGACGGTCGACTACTCGTCGCTGTCGAGCGAAGGGTTCGACGTCGAGCACATGAGCGAGGAGCAAATCGAGACGTTCGCCGCCGAGCAGATCGGGCGGACGGTCGTCGTCGTCGGCGCGGCGACCGGCACCGACACGCACAGCGTCGGGATCGACGCGATGCTCAACCTGAAGGGCTTCCACGGGCATCACGGCCTCGAGGGCTACAAATCGTTCGAGACGCACAACCTCGGCAGCCAGGTGCCGAACAGCGTGCTCGTCTCGCGCGCGATCGACCTGGACGCCGACGCGGTCCTCGTCTCGCAGACGGTCACGCAGCAGAACCTGCACATCGCCAACCTGACCGAGCTCGTCGAGCTGGTCGAGGCCGAGGGCAGGCGCAAGCAGCTGATCCTGACGTGCGGCGGGCCGCGCGTGTCGAACGAGCTCGCGAAGGAGCTCGGCTTCGATGCGGGGTTCTCGAAGGGCACCTACCCGAACCACGTCGCGAGCTTCATCGTGCGTGAGCTGGCCGCGCGGATCGAGAGCGAGCGCGCGTCCGGAGGGGCCGTCTCGGCCGACGTCGCGAGCGCTCCGAGCGTGGATGGCTGACGCCGCGCCCGCGCGGCTGAGCGAGCTCGTCGCCGGAACGCGCGCGCTCGCGCTCGTCGGCCTCGCGAAGAACACCGGCAAGACGGTCACGCTCGCGGCGATCCTCGCCGAGCACGCGGCGGCCGGCCGGCGCGTCGGCGTCACCTCGATCGGCCGCGACGGCGAGCACCACGACGTGATCGACGCGCGAATCGAGAAGCCGAGCGTCGAGCTGCAGGCGGGCGACCTCGTCGCGAGCACCGGCGCGCTGCTGCGCGCGAGCGGGCTCGAGCACGAGCGGATCGAAGCGACCGGCGTGCGCACGCCGCTCGGCGAGGTCGTGCTCGCGCGCCTGCTCGAGCGCGGCGACGTCGAGGTCGCCGGCCCGAGCGCCGCCGCCGACGTGCGCGCGGTGAGCGAGCGGATGCTCGCGCTCGGCGCCGAGCAGGTGCTGATCGACGGCGCGATCGACCGTCGCGCGGCGTCATCGCCGGACGTCGCCGACGGGCTCGTGATGGCGACCGGCGCGATCCTCGGCGAGCGGCTGCAGGAGATCGTCGAGGCGACGCGCGACGCCGTCGACCTCGTCAGGCTGCCGGCGGCCGACCGCGCGGGCTCGCTCGAGGCGCTTCCGCGCCGCCTCGTGCTGACGGCCGACCCGCTCGAGATCGCCACGCTGCTGCGCGAGCGCCCCGACGCGAGCGCGTTCGCGGTCGAGGGCGCGCTGAGCGAGCGCTTCCTGCAGGGGTTGCTAGCCGCGCGCGCCGAGCGCGCCGGACGCGAGCTGCGGATCGTCGTCGCCGACCCGACACGTGTGTTCCTCTCCCACCGCGGCCCGCGCTGGTACGCGCGTCAGGGGGTCGCGATCGAGGTGCGCCGCCAGATCGACCTGAAGGCGATCACGGTCAACCCGGTGGCGCCGCAGTCGCACGAACTCGACTCGCGCGAGCTGCGCGAGTCGATCGAAGCGCTCGTCGCGGGCGTGCCGGTCCTCGACGTGCTCGACGAGTCCTACTTGGCGTTGGCGAAGTAGTCGGCGTTGATCTGCGTGTACTTCTGCCACTCGTCCGGGAGCTGGTCCTCGGCGAAGCACGCATCGACCGGGCAGGCCTCGACGCACGCGTCGCAGTCGATGCACTCCTCGGGGTCGATGTAGAGCATCTCGGCCGCGTCGTATCCGGGCTCGTCGGGCGTCGGGTGGATGCAATCGACTGGGCACACCTCGACGCAGGAGTTGTCCTTGGTGCCGATGCACGGCTCGGCGATCACGTAGGCCATTCGCTTCTTTCCTGGGTGGTTTGCGGTTTTCCGTCTGGGGACTTCGGGGTGAGAGCGTATTTTAGGGATGGCGCCGGCTCGGCGCGGGCGCGCTCCGCTAGGTTTTCCCAATGCTGCTGCTGACCGGCGCGACCGGCCTCGTCGGCTCGGCGCTGTTGCGCCGGCTCGTCGCCGACGGCGAGCAGGTGCGCTGCCTCGTGCGCGACCCGCGCCGGCTCGGCGCGCAGCGCGTGCGCGTGCAGATCGCGCTCGGCGACCTGACCGACCCGCCGTCGTTTCGCAACGCGCTGCGCGGCGTCAGCACGGTCGTGCACCTCGCTGCGTCGATCCGCGATCAACCGCACGGCTCGATCGAGGAGCTCAACGGCATCGCGACGTGGCGCATGGTGCAGGCGGCCGAGCGCGCCGACGTCGAGCGCTTCGTGTTCTTCTCGGCGCTCGACGCCTCGACGCACCATCGCGCGCGCTTCTTCCGCGCGAAGGCGCTCGCCGAGCAGGCCGTCGAGGAGGCCTGCGTCGACTCGATCGTGTTCGCTCCGTCGATCGTCTACGCGCCCGGCGACCCGTGGCTGACGCTGCTCGAACGCCTCGCGCTGCTGCCGCTGATGCCGGTCTCCGGGCGCGGCCGCGCCCTGTATCAGCCGATCTGGGCGGAGGACGTCGCCGACTGCGTGATCGCCGCGCTGCGCGCATCCGCCGGCGCCGCGCTCACGGGGCCCGACGTGGCCGCGCCGGGGAACGGCGACGGCGCCTCGCACAAGCGCTACGAGCTCGCCGGCCCGGAGACGCTCAGCCACAACGACCTCCTGCGGACCGTGCTGCGCTCGCTCGGGCGCTCGCGCCCGCTCGTCCACGTGCCGACGCCGATCGTCTCGCGCTCGCTGCGGATCGTCGAGCGCCTCTCGGGGCCGAGCGCGTTCGCGACGTGGGACGAGGCGGAGCTGATGGAGGCGCCGATGGTCTCCGAGCGTGGGACGGCGGACGTCGAGGCGCTCGGCGTCACGCCGGCGCGGATGGCGGCGGTGCTCGGCGGCGGTTGAGCGCGGTTTGGCGCCGGCTCCGGGCTTCAGTGTCCAGCTCCAGGCCGCTCGTCGGTGTAACTCCCAGGAGCTACACTGATGCGCACGATGCCCAGCAACCACCGGCGAATCGCCGTGACAGCCGACCCGGAGCTCGAGGAAGCGCTCGCGCGAGTGCGGGCGACGACGGGTACGCGCGAGGCGACCGCGACGCTCGTCCGTCGTCTAGCGATGGCGGGGGCGCACGCCGAGTTGCAGGCCGGGCGCGATCGGCGTGCCGCGGTGGAGGCGCTGTTCGCCGCGATGGACGGCGGCGGCTTCGATCTCGACCTGGAGGCGATCGACCGCATCAACGAGCCGGACTACTGTGCGTGAGCGCACGCTGTGGGACGGCGCCGGCGCCGTGCTCGTCGACACATCCGCCTGGATCGCGGCCAAGCGCATTTCGGCCGCTCGTGAGCTTCTGACCACCGCGGTCGAGCGCGGCGACGTCGCCTGGTGCTGGCCGGTGCGCTACGAGCTGAGCCTCGACGCGCGCGACGCGCGTCAGCTCGCGGCCGTCGACCGGACGTTCGAAGGCCTGCGCGAGATCGCCGTCGACCGCAGCGTCCAGCGTGGCGTGCTCTCGACGATGCGCGAGCTGGCGCGCGACGGATCACACGGTTCGCACCGATTCCCGCTCCCTGACCTGACGGTCGCCGTCGCGGCGCAGCGAGCCGGGCTGAGCGTACTGCACTTCGATCGGCATTTCGAGCGGCTTCGCGCGGTGCTTGGCGTCGACACGCGCTGGATCGCCGATCCGTCGCTCGGATCGTGATGACTTCGAGCGCGCGGTGCGTGGGCTGCGCTAGGATCAGACGGTAGCGATCTGCTACCACTATGGTATGAGCAAGCAGATCGCCGTCCGCCTTCCAGATGAGCTGGTTGAGTTCGTGGACAGCGCTGTCGCCTCGGGCAGCGCGCGGAGCCGTGCCTCGGTGGTCACACGAGCGCTCGAGCGTGAGCGCCGACGTGCCATCGCAGAAAGGGATGCCGAGATCCTTGCCCGCACCGGACCGGACCGTGAGCTTGCGGGGCTTGCAGAGCACGCGGCGGGCGTGCCGTCTGCCCTCGCATAATGCGCCCGATTCATGTCGCGCAGCTCGACAAGGCGCGACCTGTCCTGGTTCTCACCCGTGAGCTCGTCCGCCCGCATCTGGCAAGCGTCACGATCGCGCCGATCACGACGACGATTCGCGGACTCTCTACCGAGGTCGGGGTTGATGCGGCTAACGGGCTTTCTGGGCCGTCGGTCGTTAGCTGCGACAACGTGACCACGATCCTGACCACAGCCCTGCGAGATCAGATTGGTGTGCTGCTCGAGGATCAGGAGCTGCAGCTCACTCGAGCGATCCGAGCTGCGTTCGATCTCGATTGAGGCACGTCTTGTGGGTACTGGCCGACAAGCACCCTCGAGCCAACTAGTCTGTCCAGGGCATGACCGAAGCGCGCCTTGCCCGGCATGTTGTTCAGGCGGCCGCAGGAAACCGCGCGCGCCGCTCCGCCCACGGCTGCGCCCCTTCGAGCTGCGCCGCCAGCGCCAACAGCTGCCCCTCGCCGGCCGGACGCCCGACGAGCTGCACGCCGAGCGGCAGCCCGTCGGCGCCTTCGTACAGCGGCAGTGAGATCGCCGGCTGGCCGGTCGCGTTGAAGATCGGCGTGAACGGCGTGAACAGGCCCGAGCGCGTGAACGTCGACATCGGGTCGGGCGCGCTCGTGTCGAGCGTGCCGAGCGGCAGCGGGCGCTCGGCGAGCGCGGGCGTCAAGAGCGCATCGTAGGGCGCCAGGAAGGCGACGATCCGGCGCGCGAAGTTCTTCAGCCGCGCGGCCGCGGCGAGGCCGGAGATCGCGTCGAGCTTGCCGACCATCGAGTAGATCGCCCAGCTCATCGGCTCCATGTCGTCCGCCCTCGGCGCGCGACCGGCGACGGTTCCGGAGTAGGCGATCGACAGCGCGATCTGGTTGGAGAAGACGACGCCGAACAGCTCGCGCAGTTGCTCGTCCTGCCACGGCGGCTCGACGTCCTCGACGTCGTGCCCGAGCGAGCGCAAGAGCTCCGCCGCATCGGCGACCGCGCCGGCGCACAGCGGGTCGACGGCGGCGTCGGGCTGCGGCGGGAGCGTCGTCGCGGCGATCTTCAGTCGCCGCGGCTCGGCGCGCGCGGAGGCGGCGAACGGCTCGCTCGGCGGCGGCGCCCACGTCGCGTCGCCCGGCTCGTAGCCCTCGAGCAGATCGAGGATCGCCGCCGTGTCGGCGACCGAGCGCGTCAGGACGCCGTCGATGCCGAGGTCGGAGTCGCCGAGCTCGGGCGCCGGCGAGATGCGCCCGCGCGCCGGCTTCAGGCCGACGAGGCCGCAACAGGCGGCCGGGATGCGGATCGAGCCGCCGCCGTCGTTGCCGTGCGCGACCGGCACGAGGCCGGCGGCGACGGCCGCCGCGGCGCCGCCCGAGGAGCCGCCGGGCGTGCGTTCGAGGTCCCATGGGTTGCGCGTCGGTCCGAACAGCCGCGCCTCGCTGACCGGCAGGATCCCGTACTCGGGCAGCGTCGTCGTGCCGACGATCACGAGGCCGGCCGCGCGCAGGCGCCGCGTGACGTTGTGGTCGTACGCGGCGACGTGCTCGGCCATCAGCGAGCAGCCGTACGTCAGCCGCAGGCCATCGACGGGGCGGTTGTTCTTGATCGCGATCGGCACGCCGGCGAACGGACGCTCATCACCCGGCGCGATCGCGCCGGCCGTCGCGAGCGCTCCCTCCTCGTCGACCTGCACGAACGCGTTGAGCGCCGGGTTGAGCTCTTCGATTCGCTCGAGCGAGACGCGCACCAGCTCGCTCGCCGAGACCTCACCCGAGCGCACCATCGCAGCGAGCTCGATCGCGCTGCGGAACATCAGATCGTCGGCGGGCACGGTCTCCGCAGCCTACTTGCACGCGCAATCGTGCGACGATGTGGGTCTGCCCACAAGGCAGCGTCTCCCGTCAAGCATCCAGCTCAGAAAGCGAGTGCCATGAGCGCGGTTCAAGCACCAGAGGTCCAGTCGGGCCTCGAAGGCGTCGTCGCCTTCGCCACCGAGATCGCCGAGCCCGACAAAGCGGGCGGCGCGCTGCGCTATCGCGGCGTCGACATCGAAGACCTCGTCGGCGCCGTCCCCTATGAGCAGGTTTGGGGCCTGCTCGTCGACGGCCGCTTCAAACCGGGCCTGCCGCCGGCCGAACCGCACGCGCTGACCGTGCGCTCGGGCGATCACCGCGTCGACGTGCAGTCGGCGCTCGCGATGCTGGCGCCCGCGTGGGGCTTTGGCCAGCTGATCGACATCAGCGACGAGCAGGCTCGCGACAACCTCGCGCGCGCCTCGGTGATGGCGCTCTCGTTCGTCGCGCAGTCGGCGCGCGAAGCCGGTCAGCCGCCGGTGCCGCAGGGCGAGATCGACCAGGGTCGCACGATCCCGGAGCGCTTCCTGATCCGCTGGCGCGGCGAGGCCAACCCGGACCACGTCAAGGCGATCGACGCCTACTGGATCTCCGCGGCCGAGCACGGAATGAACGCGTCCACGTTCACGGCGCGCGTCGTGGCCTCCACGGGCGCGGACGTCGCGGCGGCCCTGTCGGCGGCGGTCGGCGCGTTGTCGGGCCCACTGCACGGTGGCGCCCCCTCGCGCGTGCTGAAGATGCTCGACGAGGTCGAACGTACAGGCGACGCGGAGCGCTGGGTCAAGGACGCGCTCGACCGCGGCGAGCGGTTGATGGGCTTCGGCCACCGCGTGTACCGCGCCGAAGTCCCCCGCGCGCGCGTCCTGAGGCGCACCTGCCGCGAACTGGGCTCGCCCCGCTTCGAGGTCGCCGAG